>NZ_JBEEAB010000016.1:0-181670 GCF_040120725.1 Actinopolymorpha sp. B9G3
CAGAAGCCAGATCAGCCCGCAACGTCTTCACCGCAACCGTCCGACCAAGACGCCGATCAATACCGATACGCACCTCGGCCATACCCCCGTGACCGAGCACCTCGCCAAGGTCATACCGACCGCCGAGTCGGGGTAAGCCGGTCTGCTCGGCAACCGGTGTGCCGTGGTTCTCAGCCCGGTGACTGGGGGACATGGTTACCGTCCGATCGTCTGCCGCCACTGTGTGTGGCCTGGGCGCCGCCACTGTCGCTGTGCATCCCCGCCAATAGCGGTGCAAGCATACGCAGCCTGTGCCCGTCCGCCGAGACGGGCAGAAGCCCGCCGGGGTCTTCGCTCAGGAAGGGTCCGCACCAGCCACCGGTGGTCCGCCTGCTCGGATCGTGGTCGGTGGCGGACAGTACCGTCCGCGGCATGACTGAGCCGTCCTATCTCCGGGCCACCCGGGCCGCCTATGACACCGTCGCCGTCGACTACGCCGAGCTCCTCGAGGTCGAACTTGGCGAGAAGCCGCTGGATCGGGCGTTCCTGGCCGCGTTCGCCGAACTCGTGCAGGCCGGCGGCGCCGGTGCGGCGGGCGCAGCGGGCGCGGCGGGGGCGGGCGCGGCTCCGGTCGCCGATCTCGGGTGCGGACCCGGCCGGGTGACGGCGTATCTGGACGGTCTCGGCCTGCGCGTGTTCGGCGTGGACCTGTCGCCGGCGATGATCGAGGTGGCCCGGCAGGCGCACCCCCACCTGCGCTTCGACGAAGGCTCGCTGGCCGATCTGGACGTGGCCGACGGCGTGCTCGGCGGCATCGTCGCGTGGTACTCCATCATCCACACGCCACCGGAGGACCTGCCGCGGATCTTCGCGGAGTTCCACCGGGTCCTCCGTGTGGACGGCCAGGTGTTGCTCGCCTTCCAGGCCGGTGACGAGCGGGTACGCCTCGAGCATGCCTATGGCCACGCGATCGAGCTCGACGCCTACCGCTTGGCGCCCGACCGGATCGCCGCGTTGTTGGCCGCGGCCGGGTTCGTCGTGTACGCACGGACGCTCCGCGAGCCTTCCGGGCCTGAGAAGTCCCAGCAGGCCTACCTCATGGCCCGCAAGCAAGGGACGACGGCGTGACGCTCCGCCGCCGGGCGCGCCAGGACTCGCACTCAGTCGCTCAGCGGTAGGCCCGCGCCTGCAGCTCGAACAGCTCCGCGTACCGGCCGCCGGCCTTCGCCAGCTCCTCGTGCGTACCGGCTTCCAGGATCCGGCCGTGGTCGAGGACCACGATCCGATCGGCCATGCGTACGGTCGAGAATCGGTGGGACACCAGCACGGTGATCCCGCCGGTCGCCGCCGACGCCGCCTTCGAGGCCGTTGCGAACCGGTCGAACAACGCGTGTTCGGCTTCGGGATCCAGCGCGGCCGTTGGCTCGTCCAGTAGCACCAGCAGTGGCCGCTCACGCATGAACGCCCGCGCCAGTGCCACCCGCTGCCACTGCCCGCCTGAGAGGTCGATGCCACCGGCGAAGCGGCTGCCGAGCTGGGTCCGCACGCCGCTGGGCAGCGACTCGACCACGGTCCGGGCGTCGGCGCGGTCCAGTGCCGCCCGCACCGCGGCGAGGTCGTCGATCCGGTCGACGTCGCCGATCCCGACCGCCTCACCGGCGAGGAACTCGAACTTCACGAAGTCCTGGAACCCCGCCGAGATCCGTTGCCGCCACCGGGTCGGATCGATGCTCCGCAGGTCGGCGCCGTCCACCAGCACGGCGCCCTCGGTCGGGTCGTACATCCTGGCCAGCAGCTTGACCAGCGTCGTCTTGCCCGCCCCGTTGTCACCGACGAGGGCCACGGTCGAACCGGCGGCCAACGACAGGGAGATCCCGGAAACCGCGGGACTGCCGGCGCCGGGATAGGAAAAGCCGACCGACCGGAGCTCGATGCCGGACCGCAGCCGGGCCGGCGCCGGACCCGACGCGTCCCCCCAGGCGTGTTCGTCGGCGTAGCGCCGGATCCAGTCGTACCGGATGAACGTGCGGAGAATGTCGGCGAGCCATGCGGAGTGCCCGGCGATCCCGCCGGTCAGCTGGTCGATCTGTGGCGCGACCAGAATCACGAGCGCGACGTCTCCGGCGGTCAACTGGCCCTTGCGTGCCTGCGAGATCACCCACAGGACGGCAAGGGCGTAGGCGACGCCGAAGCCGATGCGGGCTGACGCGTCCACCATCCCGCCACGGACCGCCGCACGGGTCTCGAGTGCGCCCCGGTGTTCCTGCAGCCGCGTGAGCCGGTCGACCAGGACGGTACGCAGACCGAAGACGCGCAGCTCGAGGGCATGCCTCGGGTCTTTGACGACGTCGATCAGCCGACTGACCACCCTGCCCTGCGGCATGCCCGCCTCGTGTGCGCTGGTGTTCCACCGCGTGCTCACGTAGGCGGCCCAGACCCGGCCGACGCCCAGCAGGGGCAGGAGCAGCAACGCCGGGTGAATGCTACCGAGCAGCACCAGAACGGCGATGGTGTTGGCCATCGTGGCGGCCATGTACATCAGGATCTGGAAGCTGAAGCCAAGGTTCCAGGAGTGCTCGCGGACGTACTCGATCCGGTTCGCGACGGTGGGATCTTCGTGGTGCCTGATGCCGGGAACCGACGTCGTAGTGCGCAGGAGGTCCTGGAACACTCGCCCGAAGACCTTCTCGTCGGTGGTGTCCTTCACCTGGCCGGTGACCACGGACGCGACGAACAGCACGCCGAACCCGGCGAGAAGGACGCCGATGCCCCACGCTATCGCCGAGCTGGACTCTGCCGTCAGGCCGTCCACCAGGAGCTTCACGCCGTACACCTGAACCGGCGCGGCCACCGACTCGGCGACTGAAGCAAGGCACTGCACCAGGACAAGAAGCGGCGCGGCACCGAACGCCGTCGTCAGACACAGCCGGAACGCCCGGAAGGCCTCAGACATCGCCCACTCCGGACAGGTACCGCTCGGCCTGCAGCCGGAACATCTGTGCGTACCGGCCGTCGGCGGCGATGAGTTCGTCGTGGCTGCCGGACTCGGCGATCCGCCCGCCATCCAGCACGCAGATCCGGTGCGCATCTCGTACGACGGAGAACCGGTGGGAGATGATCAGCGACGTCACTCCCGTCGTGAGGTCGAGGTAGCGCTCGACCAGCGCGGCCTCGGCGCGCACATCCAACGCCGCGGCCGGCTCGTCCAGGACCAGGACCGACGCACCAGCGGCGACCGCGAACAACGCACGCGCCAATGCGACCCGCTGCCACTCGCCGCCGGACAGGTCGACCCCGCCGTCGTGGGTCTTGTCGAGGATCGTGTCCCAGCCGCCCGCGAGTTGCTCGATCGGTTCGGTGATACCGGCCTGCGCCGCGACCCGATGCAGGGTCCGGATGTCGCGGGCGTGTTCCACGGCACCGAGCACGACGTTGTCGCGTGCCGACAGCGGGAAGCGGCAGAAGTCCTGGACGATTGTGGCCACCTGTCGCTGCCAGGCGGAGATCTCCAGCTCGCGCAGGTCGATACCGTCCACCGTGATCCGGCCGACTGTCGGTTCGTACACGCCGGCGAGAAGTTTGACCAACGTCGATTTGCCGGCGCCGTTGACCCCCACCAGTGCCACTGCCTGGCCGGCAGGCAGCTCGAAGTCCAGGTCGTGGAGCACGTCCAGATCCGTGCTGGGATAGCGGAAACAGACGTTCTCGAAGCGGATGCTGTGCCGCGGCAGGGACGCGATCGCCGGGGTCGTCGGCGCCGGCGGGGCGGGCTGCGTCGCGCGGATCGTACGTACGGGATGCCGGCTGGCGATCAGTCCGGGCAGGTCGCGCAAAGCGCGAAAGGCGGCGGCGGACCGTTTGGCCTGGATGGCGGCCCACCCGTTGTGGGACGTCCCCACCGCGAGGATCGCGGGCACGACGGTGGCGACCTCGGTCAGTGGCAGCTGCCCGGCCAGTACGGCCCGCCCCACCAGGAGGATCGCCATGGCGTGGACGCCAAGGTGCGCAAGGCTTACTGGAAGGGTCTTCCAGAGCCGGCGTCGGCGTGCCGTCCAGATCGGCGTCCAATTGGCGAGGAACGCGGTCGTGTGCCGCCCCACCAGCCACGGCCCCAGCCCGAAGACCCGGAGCTCCTTGGGCGCATCCCTCATCCCGAGGTCGAAGACGTAGTCGGCCTTGCGGGCGTTTTCGGTGTAGCCGAACATCGAGTCGAGTTCCGTACTGACCAGGCGACCTTGGTGCCACTCCATGAAGAATGTTGCCGCCGCCAACCCCGCCGCGACCCACCACGAGAACGTCAGCCCCACCAGCCCGGCGCTCCCCAGCAGGAGCAACCGACTCGCCACCAGATCCGGCAGCGTCTCCAGCCCGGTGCGTACCTGGAAGCCGAAATGATCGTTGTCCCCACTCGCCCGTGCGGCCTGGTCCAGGACGACGGGATCCTCGAGGTGGGCCATCCCGCTGGGACCGAGCAACGGGTCGGTGAGCCTGACCGTGACGTCCCGCCGGACGTGGTTGACCATCGCCTGGCGGGCGGGATGCCGGAACGCCGGCAGGACGCTCACGACCACGAAGACGAGCAGAAGGCAGGTCAACCACGCGGCGAAGACGGGCAACGACATGGCACCTGGCCGGTCAGCGACCACCGAAGGAACGGCGCCCACCACCTGCCCGACGAGCAACGTCATCGCGACCCCGAGTGCTGCCGAGAGGACCGCGAGCCCGAACGCGAGCAGCGTCGGCGTACGGCCGACCCGGTAGGCGTAACCGATCAGTGTGAGCATCGGCGGCACGATACGGAGGAAAACCGGCCACCCCTGCGTCCTGTTTCCTCGCTATCTTGTGCTTTCATGCGTGCCGACCGCCTGGTGGCCATCGTCCTGCTCCTCCAGGCTCACGGACAGCTGACCGCCCCTGCGTTGGCCAGCCGGCTCGAGGTGTCCGAACGAACGATCCGTCGTGACCTCGACGCTCTGCTCCTCTCCGGGCTGCCGTTGTACTCACAGCGCGGCCGGGGTGGCGGGTGGGCACTGACGGACGGCTACCAGGTCAACCTCTCGGGCCTGACCGCCGACGAGGCCCAGGCGCTCTTCCTCGCGACCGGTCCCGAACTCCTCGCGGGTCTCGGGATCGAACAGGGCGTGTCCTCGGCCCTGCGCAAGCTGCTCGCCGCTCTGCCCAAGGAGACAAGGAGCCACGCCACGAAGGCGCACCGAGCTGTCCACGTCGACCCGACCCGGTGGGGTCAGCTCGCCGAGGAGACGCCGAGAATGCTGGCGAGCCTTCGCGCCGCCGTCGTCGCCGGCCTTCAGGTGGACCTGACCTATGCCAAACCAGGGCGCGAGGCGTCCGTACGCCGGGTCCATCCGTACGGGTTGGTCTCGAAGAGCGGTGTGTGGTACCTCCTCGCCGGCACGGAAGCCGGCCCGAGGACGTTCCGAGCTTCCCGGGTGGCCGACGTCGCCGCCACTGCCGAGCCGGTCGAACGCCCGGACGACTTCGACCTGGCTCGCGCCTGGGAAGAGGTCAACCACGAGTTGCCCCACTGGCCCGACCAGATCAGTGTGGAGTTCTCCGTCGAAGCGGACGCCGTACCCGAGGTGACCGGGGTCCTCGGCCCCTGGAACAAGGTTCAGGCACTCGACCCCGGCGAGAACGGGTCAGCTGGGCCGCGGCGGTTCCGTGCCCGCTTCCCGTCCGTCGGCGATGCCGCCTTCGAGCTGATCTACTTCGGCGAGGCGGTCCGGGTCCTCGCTCCAGCGTCCGTACGACACGAGCTGGCGCGGATCGGGCGCAACCTCGTGAGCGCCTACGCACTACCGCCTGTTCGGGATCGTTCCGTCGGGATCGGCGGCGGCGCCCAGCAGCCGGCGTACGCCGTCCCTGACGTGTGAGTGACTGCCTTGGTGCGGCGCCTGCGGTGCGTCGCTGGCCGATGCGTTGGAGAGGGGAGAGGGGTCGCAGTGCCGTTGCCGACGCTGGTCGTGGTGAGTGGGCCGCCAGGTGGATTCGGGAAGACCACGCTGGCGCACGAGATCGCCCGCGCGGTGGGTTGCCCGGCGATCTGTCGCGACGAGATCAAGGAAGGCATGGTGCATGCCAATCCCGGCTTCGTGCCTGGTCCCGGTGACCCGCTGACGGAGCGGGTGTTTCCGTTGTTCTTCGACGTTCTCGCGATGCTGGTGGGTGCCGGTGTGAGTGTGGTCGCCGAAGCGGCCTTCCAGGGCCCGGTATGGCGCCCTGGCCTCGAACGACTGGCGAGGCTCGCGGACCTCAGAGTTCTCCAGTGCATCGTCGATCCGGACATCGCCCACGCGAGGAACATGCAACGTGCGAAGGAGAATCCGCTCCGCCGCGCTGCCCATGGAATGAGATCGGCGCAGCGGTCGGGGGAGCCCAGGCCGTATGCGTACGACCCGATCTCGATGGACGCACCCGTGCTCCACGTCGACACGACCAACGGATACCGGCCCGCCCTGCCCGACATCGTCGCCTTCGCCGGTGGCCGACACCACGTGCCAGGATGATCGGACGTACGCGGAAATCTCGAGGAGGTCCCGACCCCGTGAACAGTGGCGTGACGGACGTACGACCGCGGCCAGCCGTTGTTCCCGGCCTTGTGTCGGTGACGTTCCGCCAGCTCGCGCCGGCCAGGGTCGTCGAGCTAGCTGCCGACGCCGGGCTGCGGGCGGTCGAGTGGGGTGGCGATGTCCACGTACCCGTGGGAAACCTGCGGGCCGCTGAGCACGTACGAGGACTGTGCGCCGGCCACGACTTGGCTGTGGCGAGTTACGGCTCGTACTTCCGGCCGGGTTCCGACGCTGCCGCCGACTTCGTACCCGTCGTCGAGACCGCCGTCGCACTTGGCGCACCCTCGGTAAGGGTGTGGGCCGGGCGGCTCGGTTCGGGGGAGGCAACTGAACGCCAGCGTGCGGACGTCGTCGACGGGCTGGCGAAAGCAGTCGTGCAGGCGGCCGAGCATGACCTGAAGGTCGCGCTGGAGTTCCATCCGGGCACCCTGACCGACACGGTCGACTCGACGCTCGCGTTGCTCGACGAGGTGCGTGTGCTGCTGGGTACGTCTGGCCCGGCAGCGTGGACCTACTGGCAGCCGGGACGTGGTACGCCGACGCCGGCCCAGGCACGCGACGAAGTGCGCGCGCTCGGCCGCCATCTCATGACGGCCCACGTCTTCTCCTGGAGCGCCGACGGTGCCCGGCTGCCACTCGCGGACCGCGCGGACCTGTGGCAGGGCGTACTCGCCGATCTGCGGGGCGAGCAGGGGGCCGAGCCGCGGGCTGACGGCGATGCGGTGACCCGCTTCGCCCTGCTGGAGTTCGTACGCGATGACGACCCAGGAGCGTTCCGGCAGGATGCGGCGAGCCTGCTCGACTGGCTTGACGGTTAGTCAGAGGCCAAGCGGGCCATCCCCGGCATGCTCATTACCGCAGGTGTGAGAGCAGCTCCGTGAGCGCGGCGATCGAGTCCTGCGGGATAGCGCCGTCCTCGGCCCGCATCCAGGCATGCTGCGCGGACGGGAACCGGCCACGGTAGAGCTGCGCAAAGGCGAGAACGTTGTCCCGGGCGTTCTGCGCCGGCGTAACCTCCTCGCCGACCAGGCGGCGCGCGGAGTACGACAGCGCGATCCGGTCCTGGAGCCATTCGGGTACGGCGTCGACCATGGCGGAGACGCACTGAGGGTGCGCGTGCGCTGCCGTCATGAGGCGAGCGGCAAGCTCGGGATCACCGTGCCGTCGCGCCCGCGCTTCGAAGAGCGTCCAGTACCGTCCGAGCGAACCGGCCCGTCGACCCCAGCGTTCGGTGGCGACCTCGGCCAGAGCGCCCCCGGCCTTTCGGAGACTGATCCAGGCGCCCGCGGTGTCGCCGCTGTGCACCAACCGCTCGGTGTCCCGGAGTAGTTGCTCGGCCAGGTCGCACCAGGACTCCCGGCGCCTCGCGACCACACCGGTGTCGAAGCGGTGCCGAGACGACCAGTCCAGGAAGACCGCCGCCACGTCGTGTGGGTCGTGGATCGCGACACCGCCGTAGATCTTGTCGATGCCGTGCAGCCAGCGCGGGTCGTCCATGCGTTCCACCGTGGCGGGGAGACCACCCGAAGCCGTCTGCCGTACCTCGGCCTCGTCGAAGGTCAGCCGCCCGGCGTCGACCGCGGTGTAGATCCCGCTGCTGCCCCACATCTCACTCAGCTGGTACGCCGCCCGGTCGACGTCGGCGGCTGCCTCCCGCACGTCGCGTCCGGAGCACAGGGCCATGAGGTCGATGTCGGACATGGGCCAGTGCTGGCCGCGGCCGACGCTTCCGCCCAGGACGAGTCCGGTGACGCCGGGAACCGCGGCCAGTGCCTCGACCGCCTCCGCGCATCGACTGGCCAGCCGCTCCTTCCACCCGAGCAGGCGGGGATCGACATGCTGCGCTGGTTCGTAAATCTGCGGCACGAGGCAAGCCTCCTACACGGGCACGAGCAGGAACGACCGCAGCAGGATACGTGTCAGTGGGCGGCTCGCCGGAGCTTGAACACCGGGTGGTGGCCTGCCTCTGCCTCCCAGTCCGCGAGGGGAGCATCGGGTGAGGTGGAGAAGTACGGCGCGAACGCCTTGCGCAGCATGGGGCTCGCGTTGGCCACGGCGTCGCGGAGGAGGGGTGCTCCCTCCGCCGGCGTCAGCTCGTGGGCGGTCACGTCGAAGGTGCTCCCTCGCCAGGTGAGGGTGGCAGAGCCTGCGGCGCGGAGGTTCTTCACCCAGTCCACCACTCCGTAGGGCGCCATCAACCGCCAACCCTCGCCTTCGCCGTCGTTGTCGGGGAGCAGAGCGATGGGAGTGGTACGAGGCAGTCCGCTCTTGCGGCCCGGGACCGTGAGCAGGGCCGTGGGAACACCGGACCCGCGGACGGGTAGGCCGAGCTTGATGAGGATCGTCATGACTCGGTTGGCGATTCGCAGACCCGTCGAGTGGTGGTAGGTACGCACAGTCTCCTCCGAACGATGATCGCACAGTGGTTCGCAACCCAGATAATACGAGATTCATAGTACAGCTCTCGCGGATGCTCCTGAGCAGGCGGGGGCGCCCACCGAGAGATCAGGACGCCCGAATGTCGATCCGGGCGGGCGCCGATCGTGTAGACGATGAGAGCCGGGCCGAACAACGCCGGCAGGAACCACACCCATGGAGGCGTACGAGATGAAGCACTATCTGCTCAGCATCCAACAGCCCGACGGAGCCGGCCCGCCGCCGCCGGAGTTCCTCGAGCCGATCATGCGCGACGTGGACGCCTTCAACGCAGAGCTCAGGGCCGCCGGTGCCTGGGTCTTCGCCGGCGGGCTACACGAACCGAGCACCGCCACCGTCGTACGGGTGAAGGATGGGGACCTGCTGACCTCCGACGGACCGTACGTCGAAGGCAAGGAGCACGTCGGCGGGCTCTCCATCGTGAAGGCGGCCGATCTCGACGCCGCCCTCGAGTGGGGTCGCAAGCTTGCCGCGGCGACCACGCTCCCGGTGGAGGTACGCCCGTTCCAGGGCGAGACCGGCGACCACCTGGCGTAGGCAATCGGGTCGCGTCGGACCCCGGCGTTCTGCGACAACGCCGTCTACGTCGAACCGAACGTCTGGATCCACCACGACCTCGGCGCAGCGTGATCGTTCGCTCGGGCCGAGCCTTGACTGTCGGGCGTCGCCGGTTAAAGTGGCGCCAGCGCGCTGGGGTCGCGCCGAGACTCGCCGGAAGGCTTGAAGCCACCTCGCTGCGCTTGGGTTTGAGCGGCAGACACCCGAAGCTCTGAATCGTCCGTGCGGGTCCGGGCGAAGAGCGAGGTGTTTTTCATGAGGACGCTCCCCGACAACCCCAGCCTCGACCACCTTCGTCGACAGGCCAAGGACCTTCTCGGCGGGCTGCGGGAGTCTGAGCCGGGAACATCCCTGTCGGATGCACAGTCGGCGTTGGCCAAGCAGTACGGGTTCCGCACCTGGACCGACC
This sequence comes from Actinopolymorpha sp. B9G3, assembly GCF_040120725.1. Lineage (NCBI taxonomy): Bacteria > Bacillati > Actinomycetota > Actinomycetes > Propionibacteriales > Actinopolymorphaceae > Actinopolymorpha > Actinopolymorpha sp. B9G3. Next base: position 9,973 of record NZ_JBEEAB010000016.1, read on the forward strand.
TCAAAGCAGAGGTCGACCGGAACAGGGGCAAGGCAGACGTCGCCGACAAGACCCTGGCCGAAGCCGTGGCAGCGCGCTACGGGCTCGGCAAGGTGACCGCTCCGATGCGCTCTGTGGCCCGGCCCGACAACATCGGGCAGCGATGGTCGCTGGAGACCGAGCAGGGCCGCTGGACCGTTCGTACGATGGACAACTGGACCCCGATCACCGCTGCGGAGACCGACGTCGCCCTGCAGGAGGCGGCGGCCGCGGAGGGGATTCGGATCCCGGCGCCGGTACGCAGCCGGACCGGCGCGATCGTCGAGTCGGTCGGTGGGCACAGCTGGCGCGTCTACGAATGGGTCAACTCCGGTCCACCACTCGCATGGCCGGTGAGCTCGAAGGACGCGTACGCGGTGGGCGAGATCCTCGCCAAGGTCCACCGCCTCGCCATGCCCGTGGACCGCATCAGCCCGTGGCACGCCAGGTTCCTGTTCCGAGCGCAGTGGCCTGGACTGGTTGCGGCGGCACAGGCCAGGGGAGTCGACTGGGCGCCCCTCCTCGCCAAGGCCACACCGGCGATGGTCGAGTGGGAGACCATCGGTGCCGACGTCCCCGTGCCGGCACCGGTGATGTGCCACAACACGTTGGGCCCGGCCAAGGTGTGGCGCGGAGAGGGCGGTCGCCTCATCGTCGTCGACTGGGACTACGCCGGTGGACAGCCACCAAGCTGGGAGTTGTGCGACGCCCTGATGCATTTTGTGCACACTGCGTCCGGCCACCGCGCGATGATCGACGGCTACCGGGCACACGCGGGATCGCTCCCGCCCCTGAGCCTGGCCATGTTCCGCGGAGCGCTCAACAGCCTCGCGAACTACATCGCCGAGCAGGTCGAAACAGCACTGAACGCCCACGGTGGCGAGGATCAACGCCTGGCGGACCGCAGTGTCCGACATCTCCTTTCCGGGCGCCTGCCCTCTCCCGACAGGCTCGAACAGCGCCTCGCCGCGGCTCTCTCGTGATCGTGGCCCGTTGGCAGTTCAAGCCCGTGGCCGTTCGACCCGGGGCCGTGAGGTCCGGGGGCCGAACGGCCCACGGGTGATGGACCTCCGGACGGTCGGATTCCGACGTGACCAGAGATCTCCTTTTTGGTGGAGGCTGGGAACCGAGAGGAGTACGAAATGACCGAGAGCGGTGCCAAACCCACGAGCAGAGCCGAACCCGGTGCGCTCGACGTACCCACGGACCTCAGCCACGGAGGTGTCGTGGAAATCTCGGGAGAGCTCCGAAAGCTCCTCGCCGACGTCTTCGCGCTCTATGTCAAGACGAAGAACTTTCACTGGCATATGACCGGCCGGCACTTCCGTGACTATCACCTGCTGCTCGACGAGCAGGCGGAACAGATCTTCGCGATGTCGGATGACGTTGCCGAGAGGGCGCGCAAGATCGGCGGCACGACCATTCGTTCCGTCGGTGACATTGCCAGGAACCAACGTCTTGTGGACAACGACGTCGAATTCATGCCCCCGGACGAGATGATGCGGGAACTACGCGACGACAACCGGGCGCTGACGCACTACCTGCGGGCGACGCACGAGGTCTGTCAGAAGTTTGACGACGTGGCGACGGCCAGCCTGATCGAGACCTGGATCGACGAGACGGAACGACGCACCTGGTTCCTGGCCGAGGTCGTCACCGCGGTCTGAGGCTGGTTCCGGCGGCGCGGACCGTTCGTCGGCGGGTGATCATCCTGGCGGTGGTCAGCCGCTGAGGTCGACGACGACCTTCACGTCTCCGGCAGCCTTGTGAAGGGCGTCGGAGAATCCGTTCATCGGAACCCGGCGGGTGATGAAGCGTTCCAACCATCCCCGGTCGGCCTTGGCGAGTGCGTCGGCGGCCTGTTCGAAGTTGCGGCGGGCGGCGTTGACGGAACCGAAGAGCACGGTGTTCTCCAGCACCATCTCCTTGTTGACCTGGTCCAGCGCCACCCTGACCTCGCGGGTCCCTGCGGAGAGCCCAGTGAGGCAGATCACGGCATTGGGCGGAGCGACGTCGGGGAGATCGAATACCAGCGGTCCGTGACCGGTGCACTCGATGACGACATCTGGTTCGACGTCGATGTCCGTCACGCTGCCGGTGTGGAAGGTCGCACCGAGGCCGGCGACGAGTTGTGGTTTCGGTTCGGCGTCGTTGATGTCGAGCACGTGCACGTCAAGGCCGCGTTGTACCCCCAACAGAGCGGCCAGCAGTCCGATCGGGCCCGCGCCGGTGACCAGCGCAGCCTTGGGCCGCGACCAGGAGCGAGTGACGAAGCGGTCGGTCTGCTCCCAGGCCTTGGCCAGAACGGATGCCGGCTCGACGAGTACGCCAAGGTCCCGCAGGTCCGGGTCCACCTTGACCGCGTACTCCGGTTCGATACGCCACCGCTGCGAGCCGAATCCGTCGAGCTCCTTGATGCCACGCTCGGTGTACCGGCCGTTGCGGCAGAAGTCCATCTCGCCGTGCGCGCACGGCTCACACGGCACCGGGTCGGGCCGGCGCACGATGCCGACGACAAGATCGCCGGGCTCGAAACCGCTGTCTCCGGGTGCCTCCAGAACCTCCCCGAGGGACTCATGTCCCACCAGGAGGCGGTCCTTCCCGGGAGGCGGCCATCCGTATCCCTGTTCGACGATGTCGACGTCGCTGCCGCAGACTCCCAGCAGCCGGCCGTCGACCAGGATCGATCCCTGTGTGCCCGGCGGCTCGTCGACGTCGCTGACGCGTACCTCGTCGGGTTTGCCCGGAACAACCGTAATTGCTTTCATGATCTCCCCAGGGGCGTCAGCGGAAACGACCGTACGAAAGCATGTGCCGTCCCTTCTCTGATATCAGGGCGAGCTTTGTGTACGACCGGGCCATTCGAATTTCTTCGACCATGACCTTCGGCGGTACGCGCGCCGACGCGGGGCTCCCGGTGCCGGGCGGCGTCGGGCAGGCTTCATGAGACTTTTATGGCTGAGTAACCACCAGCAATTCAGTGGACAGTGGCGGCACAGAGGAGTACGTATGAGCGACGACCACATGGGGGGAGGCTCGATGGATCCGGTTGGGATGCTGGTCGTGATCGTGATTGTTGGCTACGTGTTGTCAATACTCCTTCATCCGTATGCAAAATGTGATCGCTGCAAGGGTTTGGGCCGCCACCCGGGCTCGTTGTTCACCTACTCACTGCGGCCATGCCACCGGTGCAATGGAACCGGCCAGAAACAGCGGATCGGTGCCGTTCTGCTCGGACGCGGGAAGCGGCGGAAGCCCACGTCGCGGATTCAGCCGCCGTCGCGCTACTCCTAGGACGCGTGCCCGCGGGTAGGTGTGCCGGTGTGCACATCCAGGGGCCAGTTCAGCCGATGTTGGCGAAGAGTGTCGATCGCCTACCGGCGCCGCGTACGGGAGGGTGGGTTTATGAGCCGAAGCTGGACGGATATCGCGCGCAGGCCCACATTGACGACAACGGTGTCGTGCACATTTATACGCGGCGTGGCGTACTCCTTGATCAGGTATTTCCCGAGTTGACGGGTGCGGTCGTCGCGGGTCTTCCACCGGGCACAGTCGTCGACGGAGAGATCGTGCGCTGGGTGGGTGGTCGGCTGGATTTCGACGCGCTGCAACGGCGTTACGCCCAACGCGCCAGGTCCAGGGATCTCGCGGTGACCGATCCGGTGCATCTCGTCGTGTTCGACGTCCTGGAGACCGCGGCGGACGGGGACCTTCGACGCCGGCCGTTGACGGTGCGCCGGAAGGTGCTGGAGCGGCTGCTCGCGCGGGTGCCTTCCGGCTCCCATCTGTCACTGGGCATGCAGACCGACGATCCGGAGTTGGCGCAGCTCTGGTACGACGAACTACCCGCCTCCGGAGTCGAGGGGTTGATCATCAAGCCCGCGGACAGCCGCTACTCCGAACGCCGCGAATGGTTGAAGTACAAGGCGCACAGGACCACCGAGGCGATCGTCGGCGGCGTGACCGGCAGTATCGAACACCCAGAGGCGCTGCTGTTGGGTCGGTACGCCACGGAGGCCGGCGAGTTGCGCTACGTCGGGCGGACGACCCCACTCAGCCCCTCCGCCGCCGCGACCCTGGCGTCGCTCCTCACCTTGGCGGGCCCTGATCATCCCTGGCCGGAGGCCATGACAGTGACGTGGCGGGCTGGCCCGGTGCGTTACGTTCGCGTCGAACCCACCGAGGTGGTGGAGATCCTGGTCGACGTCGCCACGGATCAGGGCGGCCGGTGGCGGCACGCGGTGCGGTTCCTGCGGATACGCCCAGACTTGCGGCCGGAGGATCTGACACCCATCGACGCCGAGGCTTGATCCGCCGACACTCGAAGGACCCCCTCGACTGGTCGAACGCGACCGTCGTGAGCGGCGACGCCCTCGACGTCGTAGCCCGGCTCAAGGAGGAGTCCAAGGTGCCGTTGTGCTCGCACTGCAGCCTGTCGGTGTCGTGGGTGGTCACTGACGCTTCCGCTCAGACCAGCGCAGGACGCGGAGGGCGCGCAGGGTGTTCCATCGGCTCGGCCTGCCCTGGCCGTCGTCCATCTCGAAGTGCACGTCGCCGGGATGGGTGTTCTCCAGCCGCCATCGGCCATCTGCTCGTCGGCGAGCCGGTCGACGATGGCGCCGATATCCTCACCGAAGTAGGCGCCGATGGCCACGGTCCTGCCGTTGATGCACGGCTCCACCTCGCCTGAGAAGAACGGCTGACCGGCATGCTCCCAGCGGCTGTTCTCGCGGACCAGGGCCACAGCGCGGCGGGCCTGGGCGGTGGCCGGGTCGAGGCCGAAGTGGTACAGGAGCATCAAGGTCCAGGCGGTGGAGGTCCAGACGGGAAAGAGCGTTCCTCCGCCCCACTGACCGTTCGGTGCCTGCAGGGCCAGCAGTCGAGCGCCCCAGCCCTCGCCCGCCACCCGAGCCCGTTCGGCACCGACGTCCGCCTCGGACGCACCGGTCAGGTCGCGCATGACCTGCCACCGGAGTGCCGGGTCGGAGTCGAGCAGCCAGTCCTCCACAGTCATGTTCGCCCTCCTCCAGCGACCGCGACCCTCGACGGTCTTCGACTGCGCACGCTACGACCTGTTCCGGACGCTCCACTTCCGGATTCGACACCCGTGGAAGGGCGCGTCGACAGGTCCACCGAGTGCCTGGTACCGACCACCCCGGTGGGTTATGCCGCACCGTGACCAGGTTGGTCAAGGCCCAGGTCAGAGGCGGTTTCGCGGGTCCGTACGCCCACGTCGGACCATCGCGGAGTCGACCTTGTCCAGGTATGCTCATCGCGCCTCAGCCAGGGGCACAACGGGACGGGAGGCCGCTGTGCGGACTGTGACGGTGGACCAGGTGTCTGTCAGCTACGGCAGCCGGCCGCCGGTCCTGCAGGACGTCACACTGACCGCGGAGCCCGGACGCGTGGTCGCGATCAGTGGCCGCTCCGGCGCCGGCAAGACGACGTTGCTCTCGACCATGGCGGGACTCCTGCAACCGGCGAAGGGCACAGTCGCGGTCGACGGCGAGTCCCTGCGTGACCGCGACCACGCGGTGGCGCTGCGCCTCGTCCTCGTCCCGCAGGGCAACGGCCTTGCTACATTCCTCACCGCGGGGGAGAACCTCGAAGTGGCGTTGCTCGCCAACGGGATCGAGCCCTCCGAGGCCCGCCGGCTCACCGCCGAGTCGCTGGAACGGCTGGGCCTCGCGGGCCAGCGTGACCAGCTGGTCGAGGAACTCTCCGGCGGCCAGCAGCAGCGCACCGCGATCGCCCGCGGCCTTGCGCTGCGCGGCGACGTCCTCCTGGCCGACGAGGTGACCAGCGAACTGGACGCGGTTTCCCGCCAGACCGTTCTGGATCTGCTGCGCGCGGAGGCCGAACGTGGGGCGGCGGTCGTGTTCGCCACGCACGACCCGGAGGCCGCCGCCGTCTGCGACGCCGAACTCCACCTGGTCGACGGAAGGGCCGAGTTGGTCAGGGCCGAGCTCGACCCGGCGGCCCTGTCCGTCGTACGCGAGCGACAACCCGTCAACCAGCCTGCGGCCAGGTAGGGCACCTGCATGTGGGTGGTGTTGGGCAATGTCCTCGCGGCTCGCCGCAGGCAGGCTGTCATCGTCGCGCTGGTGGCGTTGCTGGCCTGCGCCGCCCTGGCGGCCGCGCCGTCGTACGCCGTCAGAGCCACCCAGCAGGCTGGGGTGTCGGCGGTGAACGGCGCCACCGTCGAGGAGCGGCTGATCTCGGTCACCTGGCTCGCCGGGTGGCGCGGCAGCGGCGACACCACGTCCGCGGTGGCGATCGACGGGGCGCGTGAACAGTTCAGACCGTCCGGCTTCACGTCGGTCGTCGGTGGCTCCGTCTCCGGTGAGCTGCTCCCCGGTGCGTCGGAGAAAGAGCCCGCCGAGGTGCACCTCGCTGTGCGCGAGGACGTCTGCGAGCACCTCGTGGTGGCCGGGGACTGCCCGACCAGGAAGGGCGACGTGGCCCTTCCGTCGACCCTCGCGGGCGAGCTCGCGCTCGAGGTGGGCGACCGGCTGCAGATCGAGGCGACGAACGACAAGCCATTCTCCGCACGGGTCTCGGGTATCTACCGGGTGATCGACCCGGGCGAGCCGTACTGGGGCGACGGCGACCTCATCAGCGGGGGCTCGGACACGTCGAGCGACCGGGCGACCGTCTTCACCGTACGTACGACCCTGCAGGGGCAGGAGCGGGTCACCTACACCTACGACCTGCTCGCCTCTCCCCGGGCGTTCGCCACCATGGACATGGAGAAGCTGGCGACCAGGCTCGACACCGGGCTGTCGCAGCTGCGCGAGGAGGGCTACTCCGCGAGCACGATGGAGCTGGACGGGTTGATCGACCGGATCGCCCGGGACCGGCGCAACGTCACCGCGGGGGTCGGCGTCGGCATCATCGTGCTGCTGTTGCTGACCTGGTTCGCCCTCGCCGTCGTGGTCCGCGAGGGCGGTGTCCAGATCCGCGGCGACGTCGGCTGGTGGCGACTTCGGGGAGCGCCGTCCGGTCGCGGTTGGATGCTGGTGCTGGGCCAGAGTGTGGTTCCCCTGCTGGCCGGCGCCGTGGTCGGTGCCGCCGTCGGGCTCGGCGTCGGCCAGGTCATGGCCGGGACGCTGGAGGGTGGCGCCGGCGGCACAGCGTTCCTCCTCTCGCTCCTTCTCGTCGGTCTCACGCTCGCCGGTGGCCTCGTGGCGGTGGTCGCGGCGCAGGTCGGCACCCTCTTCACGCCGGTGCGGGACCTGTTGCGGCGGATTCCGATGCGCCGGCCGCGGTGGCGCCGCTCCGTGGTCGACCTGGTGCTGATCGGGCTCGCCGCGTACGGCGTCGTGCAGGCCCTGGTGATCCAGCGCGACGTCGAAGGGCTGCCGCTGCTGGCGCCCGCACTCGCCGCCCTCGGTATCGCTCTCATCACCGCCTGGGCGGTGCCGCCCCTTGCCACCTGGCTGGCCGTCCGCGCCCGCCAGTCGGGCCGGCTGGCGGGGACGCTGATCGCGGCGTTGATGGCGCGTCGGCCGGAGACCCACCGGCTCTTCGCGCTGGTCGTGGTCGCGGTCGCGCTGGTGACGACGGCCTTCGTGGGTTGGGATACGAGCGCACGTACGCAGTGGCAGCGGGCCGCCCTCGAGGTCGGCGCCGACCGGGTGGTCACCGTTGCCGCCGATGACGTGGTGGAGCTGATGGAGGGTGTCCGGGCGGTGGACCCGGACGGCACCCAGGCGATGGCGGTGGTCGACCAGCCGGGCATCAGTTACGACCCGTCGATCCTCGCGGTGGACAGCAGCCGGTTGGGGGTGGTCGCCGGCTGGCGCGATGGGTACGGCGGCGACGTCCACCAGGTCGCCGCCGCCCTGCGCCCGGCCGAGCCGAAGCCGGTCGTGATCAGGGCGGACCAGTTCGGGCTCAAGGCGGCGGCCACCCACCCTGGCGGGTCCACCGTCGTACATCTGCGGATCCGGCTGCGGGCGCTGAAGACCGGTGAGCCGGTCGACGCGGTTGTGGGCCCTTTGAGGGACAAGCCCGAGACCTACGCCACGGAGGTCCCCGCGTGTGCCTCAGGATGCCGGCTGGTCGGTGTCCAGATCCTCGGGCCGGAGCGACCTGACGCCATCAGCGCGCGCTCCGACGATGCCGCCGCGGTCGGTCATGGCCCGCCGCGCGGCGGTACGCAGGTCGAGCTGTATCCGACGCCCGCGGGCTCGACCGGCGCGGAGTCGGCGACGACGTTGGCGCGACTGCTGTCCGAACCGACCCGGTGGCGGCCCGCGGTGGGTCCCCGGGACCTCGGACCGGCCATTGCCGCAGGCGAGGACGCCCTGCGCCTCACCGTGTCGCAGCCTCCCAAGGGCGTGCCGGTCGACCGCTCCGACTGGGCGTACGTCGCGGACACTCCCGCCCCCCTGCCGGTGGTCGTCGCGGGCTGGCGGCCCGATTCGACCGCGGAGGTACGCCTTCCTCCGCTGCCAGGGGCGTCCGTGCCAACCGAGGTCGTCCGTACGGCGTCTCTCGTGCCGCGGCACGGCAAGGTCGGTGCGCTGGTCGACCTCACCTACGCGGATCGGCTGGTGCCGTTCCCGCTCGTCGGCGGCAGTACCTCGCAGGTGTGGCTGTCCGCGACCGCACCGGCCTCGATCGTGGACGACCTGCGCGAGGTGGGACTGACGCCCCTGCGCGAGGAGTCGTTGTCCGATCGACTGAGCCAGCTGCATGCCCAGGGCAACGCGGTCAGCGGCCGGTTCCAGGCCGCGGTGGCGGTGGTCGGGCTGTTGCTCGCCGCCGGCGTGGTGCTGGTCGACGCGTCCCGGGACCGTCCGGTGCGGGCGGCAGAACTCGCCGCGCTGCGGGCACAGGGTGTCAACCTTCGCATCGTCCGCGCCGTGGGCTATGGCGGTCTCGCGGCGGTGGTGGCCACGGCGATCGTGGTCGGCGTCCTCGCCGGGCTCGCCGGTGCCGCGATCGGCCGGATCCTGTCGCCCGGTTTCGTCGACGGATGGGACATCCTTCCCACCGTCTCCCTCCATCCGTATCCGGTCGTGGCTGCCGCGGGCGCCACGGCCGCGGTGCTCGGTGCGGTCGTGTTCGCCGCCGGCGCCGCACTGGTCCGCCGGACCCGGGAGCGCTCGTGATCGGCCTCGTGTTCACGCAGCTCGCCGCCCGATGGGGCCAGGCGCTGACGCTGTTCGTCCTGTCGATGGCGGCCACCGTCGCGGCCGTGAGCGTCCCGGCCTTCGCGGTGGCGATCGACCGGGCCGCGGTCGACAACGAACTCGCCACCGCCGAGAACATCGAGCTCGTCGTGTCGCTGACGCCGGTGTCGGTGAACTCCTCGGATTCCGACGACGGGGCCGCGACGGCCGCCTCGGAGGACCTTGCCGCCTACGCGGACGCGCGGTCGAAGCTGGCCGGGTTCACCCCCGTCACGACCGGCCAGATCCAGGTGCAGGGGCTCGAACCGGGCCAGCCGACCAATGAGGCATACAGCCTGCTCGCCAGGGACGGGTTCTGTCCGTACGTCACGTTCGCCGAGGGCCGCTGTCCGGTGGGCAACCGGGAGGCCGCCCTCCCCGCCGACCTCGCCCGCGAGTTCAAGCTCCACGCCGGCGACGGGGTCGTGCTCACACCGGTTCGGCGTACCCAGGACGGCCTGCAGCCGGACGGACCACCGGCCTCGATCACTCTCGTCGGGGTGTTCGAGCCGAAGGACGCCGCGGCACCGTACTGGGTCCTCCAGGACCCGCTGGGCAAACTGGACACCCCCAAGCTCTTCACCAACCGGACCACGCTCCAGACACTCGTCCACGGACACGAGACGATCTGGGTCGACTCGGTCCTGCCAGCCGACCGGCTCACCCCGGAACGCGTCCCGCAGATCCGCCGCCAGCTCGATGCCGTCGAGGAGCGGCTCATGCAGGAGGACCCGTTCAGCGCCGGGCCGCTCACCACCCTGCCGCGCCTGCTGGATCGCATCGAGGGTCACGGCGAGAACGCCCGGGCGCTGCTCCCCATCGCCGCGGCGCCGCTGATCGCCCTGTGCTGGTTCGTCATTCACCTCGCCGTCGGCCACGGCATCTGGGGCCGGCGGCTGGAGATCGGCGCGGTGGTGCTGCGCGGGGCGAAGTGGCCGACGCGGGCCGCCACCGTCTCCGCGGAGAGCCTGCTTCCGCTACTCGCCGGTGTACCCGCGGGTCTGGCGCTCACGCCGCCGCTTGTCTGGCTGATCGCGCCGGGTGGAGGCGAACCCGTCCCGATCGACCGCGCCCAGCTGCTGGCCGCCGGACTGGCCGCCGCCGGGACGCTCGCGGCCGGCCTGCTCGCCCTGCGGCGGGAACTGGCCGGCCCGATCGGGTCGCTGCTGCGGCAGGTCCCGCCACGCTCCCGGCGACTCGCGGTGGCGGCGGTGGAGGTCCTCGCCATCGCTCTCGGCATCGTGGTCGTGGTCGAGCTGCGCTCGCTCGACGGCAACCTGGTCGGCGTCATGGTCGCCGCACCCGTCCTGATCATCCTCGCGGTGGCGATGCTGGCGTCGCTGGCGGTCAAGCCGCTCCTCGACCTCGCCGGTCGATGGTCGCTGCGGCGGGGCCGGATCGGTCCCGCGGTCGCGGCGTTCTATCTCGCCAGGCGGCCGGCGGGATCCGTACGGCTGCTCGTCGTTCTCGTCCTCGTCTTCGGGACGCTCGGGTTCGCCGCCACCGCGACCGACGTGGCCGCACAGGGTCGGCTCGCCGAGGCCCAGCAACTCCTCGGCGCGGCGCGGGTGCTGGAGCTGCAGCAGGTCGGCCGGCAGGACTTCCTGCGGGCGGTCCGCGCGGCCGACCCGGAGGGTACCCACGCGATGGCCGTGGTGCCCGCCCGCAGCACCACCGACGACGACCCGCCCGTGGTGGCCGTCGACTCCACCCGGCTCGCTCGCGTGGCGCTGTGGTCCGAGCACTACGGCGCGGTGGATCCCGCGAAGATCGCGGCGTCGCTGCGCCCTCCCGCGCCGGATCCCACCATGGTCGGCGACGGCGACCTCACCGCCGACCTGCGGCCAGATCCGTTCACGAAGGACGAGTCCCTGACCGTCACGGTCCGTCTCCTGTCGCCGTCAGGTGACCGGGAAGTCGCCACGTTCGGGCCGGTGACCGCGGACCAACGGGAGTACACCGACGAGATCGCCGGCTGCGAGGACGGCTGCCGGCTCACCGGCGTCACCGCCACCACCAACGACGAGGACGTACGACGGTTCGGCGTCACGCTCGGGTCCCTACGCCAGGACGGCCGTGATGTCCTGACGTCCCAGCAGCTCGCCGACGACAGCCGGTGGCGTGCCCCGGAGGGAGCGCTCGTCACCGAGCAGCTCTGGGCCAACGGCGCGGCCGATGGTCTGCTCCTGTCCCAGCCCGACCCCTGGCCCGACACGGAGTACGAGCTGCTGGCCGTCGACGTGCCGTACCCGCTGCCCGCCGTCACCGCCGGCCAGCTGCCCGGCAAGCTCCTGACGAACGTCGACAACCAGCCGGTCAGGTTCGACGCCAAGGCGAACCTCGACGGTCTCCCCGGCGTCGGCACGACCGGCGCCCTCGTCGATCTGGAGTACGCCGAGCGCCTCGCACGGGATCCCGGGATGGCCGGGTACCCCCAGGTCTGGTTGACCGCGGACGCTCCTGCCTCGGTCGTCGACCGGCTCCGCGAGGAGGGCCTGGTCATCACCGGTGACCGGACGGTCGCCAGCATCCAGGCATCCATCGACAGGTCCGGGGCGGCGCTGGCGTTGCAGTCCTACCAGCTCGGTGCCGGCGTGACGGTACTGGTCGGGCTCGGCGCGCTGGCCCTGATCGTCGTGGTGGACCGGCGTACGTGGAGCCCGGGGATGCGCGCCCTGCGGGCGCAGGGGACGGCAGAACGGACGACGACCGGGGCGGCGCTGTGGTCGTACGGGGGCATCGTGGTGACCAGCGCGGTGACGGGCATGCTCGCCGCCGCCGGGGCATGGTTCGCCGCGGGTGAGCGGCTGCCCCTCGGTGTGGACGAGGCGCTGCTCACGGACTGGCCGCGATGGGCGCCTGTTGCGGTGGCGGAGCTGCTGGTCGTGGCCGTCCTCTTCGCCGGGGTAGCCGCCGGCGGCTGGTGGCAGCGGCACGTGATCAGACGACAGCAGGAGGTGGGCTGATGGGCCTGACGGTGGTGTGCCGGAGAGTGGTGCACATTTACCGGGTCGAGGGCTCGGACGTGGTGGCACTCTCCGGTGTCGACCTGTCGATCAGTTCGGGCGAGATGGTCGCGCTGGTCGGCCCCTCCGGGTCGGGCAAGTCCACCCTGATCTCGCTGCTGGCCGGGTTGATGCGGCCGGCGGCGGGCCGGATCGGCGTCGGCGGTTACGACATCGGCAAGCTGAGCGACGCGGAGCTGAACCGGCTGCGAGGTACCGAGATCGGCGTGGTGCTGCAGGGGGTCGGCCGCAACCTGCTGCCGTACGCAAGCCTGCACCGCAACATCTGGCTGGCGCAGCGACGGGCGGCTGGCACCCGCGGGATCGAGCTCGCGGAGGCCGACGAGATCCTCGACCTGGTGGGGCTCGCCGGTCTGGGCAAGGCGAAGCCGGCCGAGCTGACGGCCGGCCAGCAGCAGCGTGCGGCGTTGGCGGTGGGCATCGCCGCCGGACCGGGACTGCTGCTCGTCGACGAGCCGACCAGCCAACTCGACACGGCCGGCCGCGACGAGGTACTGGCCGCGCTGAAGGCGGTCAACGCCAAGCGGGACACGACCATCGTCGTCGTCACCCACGACCCGGAGGTCGGGTCCCAGCTCGGCCGGGTGGTGACCATCCGCGACGGCCGGGTCGGTGCGGAAGGACGCGACGGGCAGGACTTCGCGGTGGTCGCGGGCGACGGCACGGTCCAGTTGCCACCCGAGGTGCTCGGCGAGTTTCCGCCCGGCACGCTGTTCGTCGTGGACCATGACGACGACGGGTCGGTACGCCTGCAGTCCGAGCCCCAGTAGCCGTTCGTTCCAGCGTCCATCCGTTCGCTGGTTCCCGCCGCTGGGCCGGCTAATCCGGTGGCCTCTCGCGGCCTGCGTACGCGAGGATCTTCGGGATGAAGCTGGTGGTCACCTTCCTGCCTGGGCTGGCTTCCTTCGTACGTTCGGAGTTGGGGGAGCTCGGCGACGTGACCCGGGTGCGTGAGGCGGACGGGCGCTCTGAGATCTCCTTCACCTACGGCGGATCGCCGCGACGGCTGTTCGGTCTGCGGACGGTCCTGGCCGCGTACCTCGTGCTCTGCTTTCCGGTCCCGCGGCCGCGGTCGCTGCTGAGTTCGGAGTACCTTCCGGCGATCGCCGATGCCGTCGCGCGGGTCCGGTCACTGAATCGGTCGCTGCCCCCGCGCGGCATCCGGATCGGTGCCGCCGGCGCCGACTCGGCGGTGTTCGCAAGGATCGCGCGCGAGCTGGAGTCGCTGACCGGACTGCCGCGCGACCAGGACGAGGGAAACTGCCATCTGAGGTTCCGTCCGTCGCGGGCGAGGGGCGGATGGGAGGTTCTGGTCCGCCTCAGCACCCGGCCACTTTCGCTGCGTGAGTGGCGCACGGCGCCTTACCCCGGTGGCCTGAACGCGACGATCGCGGCGGCGATGGTGCGGTGGACGCGGCCGGATCCGCGGGACCGTTTCCTCAACCTGATGTGCGGATCCGGGACCCTGCTTGTCGAGAGGTTGCTGGTGGCTCCGGTGCGACGCGCTGTTGGCGTCGACCACAGCGATGAGGCGATCGCCGCGTCTGTCGAGAACCTGCGTTCTGCCGGCCTGGCGGGCCGCGCGGAACTGATCTCCAGCGACATTCGGGTCGGTGAATCCCTTGACGGTGTCGGGACCTTCGACCTGCTGGTCGCCGACCCGCCCTGGGGCGACAAGCATGGATCGCATCGGGAGAATCGCGAACTCTACAACGCGTTGCTGCGTCGCTCTGCGGAGCGAGCGACAGAGCGGGCGACGATGATCGTGGCGACGCAGGAGTTGCGGCTGATGGACGCACTCGTGTCGGCGAGCCCGGACTGGCGTGGTGACGAACGCATCCAGGTGTTCGCCAAAGGCCACCGTCCGTGCCTCTATCTGCTGAGGCGCACCCCCTGATGATGTCGGGCCGCGAGTGGGCTGATCGCTTCGTTGCGGGGCTGCACGAGGTGGTCGTGCTCGGGCACGGCGGTGCCGCCCTTGGTCGGTGCTACGCGCCGTCGGTGGAGTTCGGTGCGTACGTGCCAGGGGAGGTCGTTCACGCCCATTCGCGCGACGGGGCGCTTGCCGTCCTCGAACGCTGGCACGGGCAGCCGGGGGAGCTGCTGCACAGGTCGTCCCGCGTCTTCTCCGACCAGGCGGGCTCGGTCGTCGGCGTGGTGGCGGACCTGGAGTGGCGCGTTCCCTCCGCTGCGGATCAGCGCGCTCAGCGGACCGTGCATCGACGTACGCACTATCTCCATGTGGGCGAGGAGGGCGTCCATCGCCACCTGGTGGTCTCGGACCATCCGCGGTCTGAGCAGCGGCGTCCCGAGGGCGAGCCCGGCCCGGTGTTGCGTGGGTTGTATGGGTCAGCCGCCAAACGCGACGCTGCCGAGCCGGGCGCCAGCGGAACGCCGATCGAGCGAGTGGAGACCTCGGGCGGGGAGACCTTCTTCGTCAAGTGGTGCGTACCTGGTCAGGACTGGCAGGGCCGACTGACCGGGGACACCGGCCGCGAGGCAGCGCTGTGGACACAGGGGTGGCTCGATCGACTACCGGACGGCCTCTCGCATCCGATCGTTGCCGCCGAACCATTCGGGGCCTACATGTGGGTCACCATCTCGCGTGACCTGACGCCGTACCTGCTGCGCGGTCGCCGCCTTTCGCTGGCGGAGATGCGCGGCTATGTCTCTGCCCTCGATGCGATGTACGCCGCGTTCAAGGGCAGCGGAGTTCCCGACTGCCTTGCCAGCCTCGAGCAGCGGTGGGGGCTCCTGTGGCCGTCGGCGGTGGAGCGGGAATGCAACCAACCCGACCAGTTCGTCAAGGAAGTCGCCCGAGGATGGGATCTGTTGGACCAGGTGGTCCCCTCCGATGTCGTCGACGTCGTCCGCGGAATCGTCGCCGATCCGGTTCGTGTCACCGGTGGGCTGGAGCCCGCATTCCTGCACGGGGACGCGATTCCCGCGAACGCCGCGATTGTCGGGTCGGAGCTGGTGTTGTTCGACTGGAGTCTGGCCACGGCCGGCCCGCCCGAGGCCGAAGCGGCATGGCTTGCCAACTTCGCGCAGTTCTATGCATTCGGTATCGACGAACTCCTTGGGTTGTGGCGTTCCCTTCGGGATGGCCGGCACGACGAGCGGGCGCTCGGGCTGTGCCTTCTCGGTCAGGCGTCCGGTCTGGTACCGGCGCTGACCTGTTCGGCGGTCGACTTCCCTGATCCGGTTCACCGCCGATTTTCCCGGGGCAAGCTCGACTGGTGGTGTGAAACGGTCCGCCGCTACGCCCACCTGCTCTGACGGTGTGCGCGCTGCAGTGTCGTGTCCTGCGGACGGTCGTCGATGTGGTCGTGGTGTCGGACAGTCATCGAGCGGAGTGCCGCCACCGATGCCCGGTTCCTGGTCCGGCCATGTCGGATATTGACCACATCAAAGCCTTGAGATTAGAAAAATTAAGATCTAGAGTGCCCATAACTTAAAAAATCTGAGATCACGATTAACCCGACTCATCGGCGGAGGCGAGGCGAGAGTGGACTGGCAGGATCTGACCAACCTGACGCGCGGCCAGGCGTTCGTGGTCGAGCGGGTACGCCTGGCGAGCGGAGTCGCGATCGAGGGCGAGTTCGAGTTGCCACAGCTCGCCGCGCTGGGCGCCGAGGACCAGGTGTTCGTCACCGCGTTCGTCCGGTGCCACGGCTCGATCAAGGAGATGGAGCGGATCTTCGGGGTCAGCTACCCGACGATCAAGTCCCGGCTGAACCGGATCGCCAGCGGTCTTGACTTCGTTGACACCGACCCGGCTCCGTCCAAAGCCGACGTCCTCGACCGGCTGCGGCGTGGCGAGATCAGCGCACAGGACGCGGTGGAAGAGCTGGAGGCGTCCCGATGATGCCGCAGCTGGTGACCGTGAGATTCCGCCGCCGACAGGGCGGTTGGGTGCGGTTCTGGGTACCGATCCTGCCCGTGGCCCTGGTGTTCTCGCCGGTGCTGCTCCTCGCCGCCGTGGCGGGGACCGTCGCCTGCCTGGTCTACCGGATCAGCCCGACTCGGGCGTTCGGCGTCGGCTGGCGGCTGCTGTATGCCCTCGGCGGAACTCGGATCGAGATCGAGCAGGCCCGTATGGGACTGCTCCTCCACTTCAGATAGCCCACTGACGACACCTCACGCCGTTGACCCTCACCACATCAAGACAGCCCCACCCATACCAAAACGCGGAGGAAAGGCGACCATGAACGACCGCAAGCAGATTCTGCAGATGCTGGCCGAAGGGCAGATCACCGCGGACGAGGCCGAGCAGCTGATCGCCGCGCTGGAGCGGGACCGGCCCGTCCAGCGATCAACGGCAGTGGAGCCGGGCGCGAAACGTCGGCCGAAGTTCCTGCGGGTCCTGGTGGAGAACACGCCGGACCACGGCAACGGACCCGGCCGGGTCAACGTGCGCATCCCGCTGCAACTACTGCGGGCAGGGGTCCAGCTCACCACCCTGATTCCGCCGCAGGCACTCGGTCAGGTCAACGAGGAGATGCACAACTCAGGGATGCCGATCGACCTGAGCCGGCTGAAGCCGGAACACATCGAAGACCTGATCGAGCAGCTCGACGAGGTGACGGTCGACGTGGACCAGCCCGATGCCAAGGTCCGGGTGTTCTGCGAATAGCACCGCGCCCCGGCCGAACCTCTGCACCACCTCAGTTCCATGATCTGTGGCGTAGCGGGCCACGAGAACGCTCCTGTGACGTGGCCGGCGCCGGTCAGTGGCGGCGGCCACGCTGGGCAGTAGAGTGCGGCGGGCTATTCACGTCGACGGGAGCATGCATGCCGCGATACCAACGCGTCCTCATCAAGCTCAGCGGTCAGGCCGTTGCCGGGCCCCATCAGTCTGGCTTCGACGCGGGCGCACTCGACCACCTTGCCCGCGAGGTCCTGCAGGCGCGCGACATCGGTATCCAGGTCGGGATCGTCGTCGGCGGCGGCAACGTCTTCCGCGGAAGCTCGGCTGAGGAGTGGGGTATCGACCGCGTGGAGGCGGACAATATCGGCATGCTCGCCACAGTGATCAACGCGATCCTGTTGCGCGGCAAGCTGACGGCCCTGGGCGAGCACGACATTCGTGTCATGACGGCGATTCCGATCAGCTCGGTCGCCGAACCGTTCATCAGACTTCGGGCGATGACCCACCTCGACAAGGGCAAGATCGTCATCATCGCCGGGGGGATCGGTCAGCCGTTCGTCACCACCGACTACCCCGCGGTGCAGCGGGCAGCCGAGATCGGCGCGGAGGCGATCCTGGTGGCGAAGCACGGGGCGGACGGTGTCTTCGACAGTGACCCGGCGGGGAACCCCTCGGCGCGGCGCTACCGGTCCATCACCTATGACGACGTGCTTCGGCAGGGGTTGCGCGTGATGGACCAGGCCGCGTTCATCCTGGCCCGGGACCAGAAGCTGCCGCTGCATGTGTTCGACATCGACCGCACGGGCGTGATGGCGGGAATCTGCCGCGGCGAAGCGCACGGCACCCACATCGCCAGCGACGTCTCCACCAGCTGGTCCTGAGGTGCCGAATCGCGGTCGTTGCCGAGGTCACGGGTCGCAGGTGGCGGAAGGTCCTCAGACGGCCGCCGCGGTTCGGTCGTACGTATGCGGATCGAACACGGTCGCACAGCAAGCCGGGTAGCCGAGGTCGAGCACGGGGTAGGGGACTGTCGATGGGGCCTGCGATCGGATCGAGAACCCGGTTCGGATCGACAGGGCCGGCTCACGGCGTATGACCATGCGGCGGACGCAGCACGACCTTGCCCTGCATCGGATCACTCGCGGCTGAGCCGGTCGGCTTCCAGGAGGCCGGCGCGACAGGCGAGAGCGTCGCCAGACCTCCAGGGGTGGCCCCGGTGAGTGGATCAACCAGGGGAGGGACTCGCCGACGATGACCGCCCGCAGGAAGGTACGTCACACAGGTACGCACGGGACTCCACGGCGCAAGGTCTGGATCGCCACCGCCGCTCTTCTTTCGACAGTTGTCATCGGGTTCGCGCTCGCCGACTGGTTCGGGTTCGCCGTACCTTCAGGCCAGGTCGTCGCTCCGAACGCCGACCTTTCCGACCGGCCCACCGCCCAGTTGGCCCAGAGGGGTACGAACGACCAGAAGGCAACGGAGAACGGGGCGAACCCGCGCGCCAAGGACCGAGGTCCGTTCCCGGTGGAGGCCACCGGCAGCGCCACGCCATCGGCGACCGCGACACCGCAGCACCCACAGACGACGAGGCCGAGGCCGCCGGTCAGGATTGTCGAGAAGGGCTCGGGTAACTTCGCCGTCGCCCTGGGACGTTCCGGACGCAACGGCATCGGCAAGCTGATCCGCTACCAGGTCGATGTCGAGCGGGACCTGCCGTTTCCTCCGGTCAAGGTCGGTCAGGCGGTACACGACACGTTGAGTGATCACCGTGGCTGGGCATACGGCGGCTGGGCGTCATTCGAGCGGGTCGACAGTGGACCGGTCGATCTGCACATCCTGCTCGCGACACCGATGACGGCTGATCGGTTGTGCAGGGAGGCCGAAAGTGACGACCACCTGACCTGTCGCGTGAAGGATCGCATCGTGATCGATGCGCGAGCATGGGCAGCCCCGGCCGAGACGTTCGGCGCGGATCTCGACAACTTCCACGACTACGTCCTCAACCACGCGATCGGTCACCTGCTTGGCAAAAGTCATGGGGCATGCGCGGGCGGCGGAGTGCCCGCGCCGGTGATGATGCCGCAGAGCGAGGCCATCGGCGAGTGCCGACCCAATGCGTGGCCCCTGGCGTCAGAACTCGAGCGGCCCGCGAGCACCGCACCGGTCGAGGAGTAAATCCTCGCTGTTGCACAGGATGGCGGAAAGCTCAGCGGCAGGGATGTTCGAGGGGCCAGTGATTCAGCGAGCTGGCCCCTGAAAGCGCTCCGGTCGGCGCCAGTCGTCCAGGCGGGTGCGCAGATCGCGCTTGACCTCCGGTGGTGCCGCTGACCCTTCGATACTGTGGCCCGCCAGGGTGGCGAGCTGGTCGTCGGACAGGCCGAGCAGGTCACGACAGATGGCGTACTGCCCGGCCAGTCCGACCCCGAACAGCAGGGGATCGTCGCTGCCGAGCGCCACCGGCACGTCGGCGGCGAGCAACCGCTGGACCGGCACCTCGTCGAGTGCGTGGACGCCGAACGGCGGGTACGACGTGGGGCAGACCTCCAGCGTCACGCGCCGTTCGGCCAACAAGGCGAGGGTCTCGGGGTCGCCCACCGCGGACGTGCCGTGGCCGATCCGCGCCGCGTCGAGCAGGTGGACGCAGTCGCGGACATGAGGAGCGGCGGTGTAGAAGCCCGAGTGCGGGCTGGCGAGGAGCCCCGCGTCCGCGACCAGGCGGAAGGCGGGTACGAAAGCGGCCACCTCACCGTGCCGCTCGTCGTTGGACAGTCCGAACGCCACCACACCCGCATCGGCGTACGCAGCTGCCAACCGGGCAAGGCGTTCGGCATGGTCGGGTGATCTGGCCCAGCTCGACGCCACCATGACTCCTACCGGGATCGGCGCCGAGGCGGCTGCGGTGAGCACCGCTTCGAGGGCCGCGCGGACCCCTCCCATCGTCTCCGCGTAGGACGTCGGGTCGACCTGGAGCTCCAGCCAGCCGCACCCGTCCGCGGCGTCGTCGGCGGCGGCCTCGGCGACCACGCGACCGATGTCGTCGGGAGTACGGATCACCGCCCGCGCGGCGTCGTACAGCTGCTGGAACTCCGCCCAGTCCTTGACGCCGCGCCCGTCGTGCGCCGGTGCCGGGACGCCGTAGCGGGCGGCGAGCTCCCGCAGTGTCGCCGGTCGCATCGCTCCGGCCAGGTGCAGGTGCAGGTGTGCCTTCGGCAGCGAGGTGAGGTCGCGACCGGCTCCATCTGGTCGATGTACTGGCGCTCGATGCGCCCGAGCCGACGTGTCCCCCACGCCGAACAGTCTCTCATCGCGTGGGGCGAGGAACGGACCGCACGTTCAGAGGCGTCGGGTCGGCTGGCCACGTGGCTGTTGCTGGAGTACGGGAATCAGGAAGCGGATGCGGGTGTCGAGCTCGGCCGCCGTCCGGCGAAAGGCCGGGTATCCCGTACCGCCGGGGTCGGAAGCCGTTGCGGCGTTGGGATCGGGAATACTCCAGTGCACGAACCTGGGATGGTAGGCAAAGTCGGGGCACACCTCCCGTGCCCGGTCGCACAGGCTGATCACGTAGTCGAACCGTTCACTGGTGAAGGCGTCCACGTGCCGTGGCCGATGGTCGGACAGGTCGACGTCGTACTCCCGTAACGCGCGTACGGCATGGGGGCTCAGGGGCTTGGGATGGCTGCCGGCGCTCGTGGTCTCGACCTTGCCGTGCGTCCGGTGGCGAAGGAGCGCCGCGGCCATCGGGGACCGGGCCGTGTTTCCGGTGCAGAGGAACAACACCCTGACCCGGCGGCTTGACGCGCGCCGCGGTGGGGCGGGAGAAGGAGCGTGGGCGAGCCCTGGGTGCAGGGCCGCGCCGGTCCCTGCGAGGAGCTCGGCGCACCTGGCCAGGTCGAGGTGGTAGTAGATGTCGCGACCGTCGGCGCTGCTGCGGCGCGTGGTGACCAGCCCGGCGGAACGCAGCTTGCCCAGATGGTAGGAGACGAGGTTCTGCGGCTCGTCGATCTCGGTCACGAGCTCTCGAACCCGCCGATCACTCTGTGCCAGCTCCCGCAGGAGCCGCCACCTCAGCTCGTGGCCGGCCAGTTGGACGAACGGCGGCGGCGCCACATCCGGGTCAGACACCATGGACCGATGATACATCAATGTGGTTTGATAGAAGCTCTCTGTCGCGAATGGGAGAAGGGTCATGACTGAGACCGCCACCGTGCGCTACATCGTCCATGACGTCTCGGCCGCCGTCGACTTCTACGTGAACAAGCTCGGGTTCACCGTCCAGGCCCATCCGGCACCCGGCTTCGCGATTCTCGCGCACGGTGCTCTGCGGCTGGCCCTGTCCCAACCGGGCGGGGAGGGCGGCGGTGGCCAGGCCATGCCCGACGGGCGCGTACCGGAACCCGGCGGCTGGAACCGCATCACCGTCCAGGTCCCAGATCTCGAAGCCGAGGTCGAGCGCCTCACCGCTGCCGGCACGTCGTTCCGCAACACCATCGTCACCGGGCGCGGAGGCAAGCAGATTCTCCTCGACGATCCCTCTGGCAATCCGGTCGAGATCTTCGAGTCCTTCCGCTGATGACGCAGCTGCGGCGACGGCTCGGCGTCGGCGACGCCGTGGTGATCGGTCTCGGGTCGATGATCGGCGCCGGCATCTTCGCCGCGCTCGCACCGGCGGCCCATGCGGCGGGTTCCGGGTTGCTGGTCGGCCTGGCAGTCGCCGCGGTGGTCGCGTACTGCAACGCCACGTCATCGGCGCGCCTGGCCGCGCGCTATCCGGCCTCCGGTGGTACGTACGTCTATGGTCGCGAACGGCTCGGCGACTTCTGGGGTTACCTCGCCGGCTGGAGTTTCGTGGTCGGCAAGACGGCCTCGTGTGCGGCGATGGCGCTGACCGTCGGGCTGTACGCATGGCCGTCGCAGGCGCACGCGGTCGCGGTCGCGGTGGTGGTGGCGTTGACGGCCGTGAACTACGTCGGCGTGGAGAAGTCCGCCTGGCTGGCAAGGGCGATCGTCGCCGTGGTCCTCGCCGTACTCGCCGCCGTCGTCGTTTCCTGCTTCACTTCCGGCGCGGCCGAACCGGCGCGGTTGGACGTCGGAGCGGACGCTTCGGTCGGCGGCGTGTTGCAGGCGGCGGGCCTGCTGTTCTTCGCATTCGCGGGATACGCGCGCATCGCCACCCTGGGGGAAGAGGTCCGCGATCCTGAACGCACGATTCCCCGGGCGATCCCGCTCGCGCTCGGCATCACGTTGGTGGTCTATGCGGCGGTCGCCGTCGGCGTGTTGAGCGTGCTGGGAAGTAGAGGCCTGGGCGAGGCGGTGGCACCGCTGGCCGACGCGGTACGTGCGGCCGGCCTTCCGGAGTTGGCCCCCGTGGTGCGGGTAGGTGCCGGGGTGGCGGCTCTGGGGTCACTGCTCGCCCTGCTGCTGGGCGTGTCGCGGACGACGCTGGCGATGGCACGCGACCGGCACCTGCCACCTGCGCTGGCCGCGGTCCATCCTCGGTTCAGGGTTCCGCACCGTGCGGAGCTGGTCGTGGGCGCGGTCGTTGCGGTCCTGGCGGCGACGGTGGACGTGCGGGCCGCCATCGGGTTCTCGTCGTTCGGCGTCCTTGTCTACTACGCGATCGCCAACGCCAGCGCGTGGACTCTGGGGCCCGACGAGGGCCGGCCGCCGCGCCCCATCCCTGTGCTCGGCGCGATCGGCTGCGTGGTCCTCGCGTTCGCGCTGCCACTGTCGTCGGTGATCACAGGGGCGGCGGTACTGGTCGTCGGCGTCGCGGTCTACGCCCTGCGCCGTGCTGTGTGATCACGCGTCACGAGTTCCTGCTCCGCGGCCGAGAAGCCGGCGATGGTGACGCATGAACCATGCAGGGAGGCTTCGACCCCACCGAGCTGGACCTCAGCGGGTCGCGTTGCCGTAGCGGACGACGGTGGTGGGGACGACGATCCGCCGCGGCTGGACCTCAGGTTCGGTGTCCGTACGGCTCATGCGTTCCATCAACAACTCCGCCGCCCGCCGGCCGAGCTCGCGCGGGTCGTACGCCACGATCAGTGGCACGCCCAAAACGTCGGCAAGCTCGAAGTCGTCGAAGCCTGCCAGTTCGACGTCAACGCCGAGTCGGGTGGCCGCGCGATACGCGCCGAGCGTGTTGCGGCTGTTGGCGCAGAACAACGCGGTCGGCGGGCGCCGCAGGCGGAGCAGCTCGCGGGCCGCGTCCTCGGCGGCCGGGATGGTGCGCTGCTGCAGCCGGACGTACCGCTCGTCGAGGCCGACGCCCGCCTCCTCGAGTGCGACGCAGAAACCCCGGAACCGTTCCGAGCTGGTCCACACCGACGGCGGCAGGCCGAGGAAGCCGACCCGGGTGTGGCCGGCTGCCAGCAGACCGGCGGTCGCTTCGCGGGCGCCGCCGAAGTCGTCGACGAGTACGCAGTCCAACGCGAGGTTGGTGGGTGGACGCGCGCCGAGGACGACGGGGACCGATCCGGGCGTCTGCGGGTCGAGGTGGGAGTGGTCACTGCCCGCGGGGACGACGATCATGCCGTCGACCCGGCGCGCGGTGAGCTCCTCGACCAGCCGGCGTTCGCGCCCGACGTCCTCGTCGGTGTTGGTGAGGACGACCTTGAGGCCGTTCTGTCCCGCGACCGACTCCACCCCGAGGGCGAGCTGTGAATAGAAGGGGTTGGCGAGGTTGGTGACGACGAGCCCGATGAGGCCGCTGGTGTGTCCCAGCCGCAGGTTGCGGGCCACTTCGTTGCGGCGATAGCCGAGCGCATCCACGGAGGCGAGGACGCGTTCCCTCGTCTGCCCGGACACGCGTGGGTCGTCGTGCAGCACCCGGGACACGGTCATCGGGCTGACCGACGCGTGGTCGGCCACATCGCGCATCGTCGGCGCCCGTCGCGGGGTCGGTGCGTCGGTCACGGTCGCCGGCCCTGCCGGATCGTGTGGATTCCCGCCCCGATGAGGGTGGCGTCGTCGCCGTGCCGGGCATGGACGACCGCGGGACCGTACGTTCCACCCAGGCCAGTACGCAGCGGTCGGGCGATCAGATCCCACGACCCGGCCATCGAGCCACCCACCACCACCACGGTGGCGCCGAACCGGTTGACCCACGGCCGTAGCGCCTCGCCCAGAGCGCGGAACGTCCCGCTCAGCACCGTTTCCGCAAGGATGTCGCCGTCCCGGGCCCGTTGTGCCACGTCGTGGACATCCAACCGCGGGTCGTCGCGTCTGGTCATGGCTGAGTATCTCGCCAGAACGGCTCGCCGCGAGACGGTCTCCTCCAGCGGCTGGCCATTGAAGGTGAGCAGGTCGGCACGACCCTCGGGTGGTACGGCAGGCCCTTCCTCGATGATCCGCCCACGGTCGAGAAAGGCCGACCCGACGCCGGTGCCGAGGGTGAGGGCGAGCGCCCTGTCATGCCCAGCCGCCGCGCCCGACACCCATTCCCCGACGGCGAACGCGTTGGCGTCGTTGAGGAAATGGACCTCCGCCGGCGCCGGTCTCACAGCGTCGAGAAACGCCTGGCGAAGGTCGACACCTTTCAGCGCATCGAACTTCCCCACGCCTTCGTACAATCCGATGCCGCCCTCGTAGTCGAACGGTCCCGGCAAGGCGACACCCCAGGCCGCGTCCGGTGGTGCGGCGACGTCGTTGGCGCATCGCACGAGGCGCTGCACGATATCGGTCGCGGAGGCCGATGCGTCGAGCGGGCGACGGTGGCGGCGCTGACGCGCGCTGTCAAGGACAGCTTGCGCGGCCGGGTCGAAGAGCGCGGCCGTCACATGCGTACCGCCGATGTCCATCACGGGAACCAGAGTGCGGACGGGCACGCGGAGGGAGGCGGGGACGGTCATGACGTCACGAGCGACTTGACGATCCGGGCCCGGTCAGGGCCGAGGGCGCGGACGAGATAGGGACCCACCGAGGCGGGGACGACCATCGTCTCCGCGTAGGCGAGGTCGTGGCGGTGCCCGCTCCCGGTTTCGACCGCGACGCCGTTTCCCTCGACGACGTTGAGCACATGGAAGCGTCCGTCGGTGTCGTCCTGGGCGGCTCTGCCCGCCTCGACGACCAGGCGGCGTACCTCGAAGAACATCTCCGGCGACGACCCGAGCAGCTCCTCGTGCCAGCCGGTTCCGGAGCGAAGGACCCGCGGCTGCTGCACCAGCTGCTCGCGGACCGCCGGACCCCTCCGCCGGCGGTCCAGGTTCGCGAACGCATGTCGCACGTGCACAGGTCGCTGGCGCTCCTTCTCGTCGCGCCGCAACCAGTCGTAGAACCGCAGGCTGTAGAGGTACGGCGTCGCGCTGACCTCGAGGACGACGTTCCCCTCGCCGCTGCCGTGCGGGGTGCCGGCGGGGATCAGGAACAGCTGGTGTGGAGTCGCCGGAAACGTCTGGACGTACTCCTCGATGTCGAACGGCACGCCGTGGTCGTCGGCGGTCCGCGCCCGGTGGTGGAAGACCTCCAGATCCGTGCCGTCGTTCAGTCCGAGGAAGACCTGCCGGTCCTCACCGCCGAGGAGGATGTAGTAGGTCTCGTGCTGGGTGTAGGGCCAGCCGAAGACGCGTCGCATGTAGTCGGACTGGGGATGGCAGTGGACCGAGAGGTTGCCGCCGCCCACGGTGTCGAGGTAGTCGAACCTGATCGGGAACGACGTGCCGAACTGTGCGTGGACCCGCTCGCCCAGGATCTCGACCGGACGCTGGCTGACGACGAGCTGGAACGGCAGCTCGACCTGCGCGCCGGTCGCCTGGCCGATGAGTACTCCGCTCTCCGGCGCGATGAGCTCGTAGCCGAGTGCCGTGTTGCGGGCCTCCGGGTTGTGGCCGAGTTCCTGCTGCGCCCAGTGGCCGCCCCACGAGGAGGTGTTGAACGTCGGGCGGGTACGAAAGGGCCTCGTCGCGAGAGCGGCCGCCGTACGCCGAAGGGTTTCGCCGTCGAGGGAGCTCGGGTTGGCTGAGTCCCGGGTGTCGATCCACCGGTCGATCCGGCCGGCGATCGCGTCCCGGTGCCGGTCGAGAATCGGCCAGTCGATGTAGAAGAGCCGCTTCGTCGTGCCCGCGCCCGCGTCGTCGGTCTGGCCGAGGTTCCGGCCCGTCCCGTCGACGACGGCAGCCTCGGCGTGGCGCTTGGGCAGGTCGGCGTACCACAGGACGTCGTGGTGGACGAGTGCCGCGCCCGGCCCGAAGACGACGAGGGCACTACGCCCGGCCGTCGGATCGGCCGTCGGATCGGGCTCCGGCAGCTCCTCGAAGAGGTCGCCGAGTTCGTGCGTGGCGAGGGTGGCGAAGTCTGGATCCTCCGGGAGCGCGGCCGACTCCGTGGCGGCGACGATCTTCTCCCACGGTGCGAAGTGTGCCCGCAGGTCGAGCCACTCTGCGGAAGTGCCAGCGCCCGACAGCGCCTTGGTGATACCCGTGACGAGCGCTGACCAGTCGAGGATGGCCGGGCCGTCGATCGCCAGGACGAACGGCGCGGAGGGCAGCGTCGCGACCGCGTGGGGCCAGCCGCGCAGGACGGTGGCGCCGGGGGCGTCGCCGAGCGGCGGATAGGCCGGGTTGGCCTCGTACGCAACTGTCCCCGTCACCGCTTGTCCTCCTCGACTCCGATCCCGCCTGTGGTATCGACACCATGCCGGTAGCCGGGCCGCCCGCGCAAGGGTACCTGGCCGCCCCAGGTCGGGCAGATCAGCGAGGCGCCTGCTGTAAAAGGCCGATTCCGGTCGAAGTCGTGGCGCGACGTGCCGTGAGGCGGTGGCTGTCTTGTACGGTCATCGACCACACAGACATGTTATCGATACCTCACCTTCGAGGCCGGCGCCCGTTGCGGTCGACCCCAGCCCCCGTACCGCTCCACTCTCGAACCCTTCACCGGCGATGGAGAGGCAACTCATGAAGCATCGAAGGTTCTTGGCCGCGTTGGTCGCGGCTGGTGCCGTGCTGCTAGGCGCATGTGCCCAGGGCACGGAAACTCGCGGGGACGACGGTTCAGGCGCCGGCGCTGGCTCGGGTGCGACGCTGACCCTCAACGGCGACCGCGCCGACTTCGTACCGGCGTACGAAGCAGCAGGCGCGAAGCTCGCCGAGATCACCGGTTCCGGGATCAGGCCGCGCAACGTCCCGAGCACGGAGAACTACCAGCAGGTCATCCGTTCGTCGCTGCAGACCAGTAGCACGACCGACCTGATCAAGTGGTGGAGCGGCTACCGCCTGCAGGACCTCGCCCAGACCGGAGGCATCGAGGACCTCAGTGCCGAATGGGACGCCGCCGTCGAGAAGGGCTGGGTCAACCCTGAGACCGAGGCCAGCTTCTCCTACGACGGCAAGGTCTACGCCATGCCGATGTACAAGTCCTACTGGGTCATCTACTACAACAAGCAGGTCTACGCGGACCTGGGCCTGTCGGTGCCAGGGACCTGGGAGGAGTTCCTCGGCAATGCCGAGAAGATCAAGAAGGCCGGCATCACTCCGCTGTTCGCGACGCAGGAGGCGGGCTGGACGTCGTTCATCTGGTTCGGCGAGATCCTGAGCAAGCTCGACCCGGACTTCTACGTACGCCTGATGAACGGCGAGGCGAGCTATACCGATCCCACCGCCCGCGAGGCAATGGAGGTCTGGGCCGATCTCTACGCCCGTGGCTACTTCACCGCACCTGACACCGCCTGGGACAACGAACCCGCGCTCTTCGCGGAGGGCAAGGTCGCCATGGTGCCGATGGGCACCTGGCGCAACGCGATCTTCGTGGAGAACGGACTGACCGAAGACGACTACGGCGCCTTCATCCTGCCGATGGTCAAGGAGGGAACGAAGCCGTCCGTCATCGTCGAGAGTGGCATCTTCGCGGTCCCGAAGAACGCACCGAACAAGGACGCCGCCAAGAAGGCGTTAGGTGAGTGGCTCAACCCAGAAGTGCAGAAGGCCTGGGTGGAGAAGATCAACGACATCTCCGCGAACCCCTCGGTCGGTATCGAGAACCCGTTGCTGACCTCGGTCACCGAGCAGGTGGGAGAGGCGAAGCCGACCGAGCTCGAACGCTACTGGGAGGCGAGCCCGCCGGCTCTCATCGAAGGCAACGTGCAGGATCTCGCGGCCTTCATGGTCGATCCGACGCCCGCGAACATCGACGGCACCCTGCAGAAGATGCAGGACCGCGCCGACACCGAGTGGGCGAAGTGGAAGGGCCGGGAGTAGATCCCATGCCCACAACAGCCCTGCGGGAGACGCAGACGACACCACGGGTGCGGGCGAACGACAACCTCCCGCGGCGTCCGCGGAAACCGCACCGGCACTGGGCAACGCAGGCAAGCGGAGCCTTCTTCCTCTCGCCTGCGGTCGCCCTGGTCTGCGTGCTCCTGCTGGTGCCGTTCGCGATCACCGTCTATCAGAGCCTCACCCGCTATGACGGCCTCGGACCGGCGACCTTCATCGGTCCAGGCAACTACGCCGCTCTGCTGCGGGACCCGGCGTTTCTCGCCTCGGTGCTCAACACCGTGCTGTGGACGGTCGGGACCCTGCTGCTGCCGGTGGCGTTGGGACTGCTCATCGCGGTCCTGACGAACACGACCGGCTGGGCGGCGTGGCTGCGGTACGCCTTCGTCCTTCCGTACGCCATCTCCGGCACGGCGACCGCGGTGATCTGGGGCTTTGTCCTGCGGACCGACGGTGCGCTCAACCAGGCGCTGGGATTCGTCCAGCTCGACTCGCTCCAGACACCGTGGCTGCTCGAGTGGCCGACGAACACGCTCATGATGATCCTCGCCAACACCTGGCAGGCCGTTGGTGTCGCGGTCATCCTCTTCGTGGTGGGCCTCCAGACCGTGCCGCCGGAGACTGTGGAGGCCGGCACGCTGGACGGTGCGAGTGGGTTCCGGCTCTTCCGGAGCATCGTCTTCCCGCAGCTGCGGGCCGTGACCGTGGTCGTCGTCGGTATCTCCATCGCCAACAGCCTGCGGGTCTTCGACCTGATCTGGCTGCTCACCGGCGGCGGTCCCGGCCGGGTGTCGGAGACGCTCGCCGTCACGATGTACCGCCAGACGTTCGTCGTGAGCGACTACGGATTCGGCGCCGCGGTGGCGGTCGTCCTCGCCGGCATCGTGGTCACGGTCTCGTGGATCTACCTGCGCCGGCAGATGCCCCGGGCCGGATGAGGAGGCGCTTCATGACAAGGTTCATCCGCCATGCTGTGCTGGTCGTCCTCGCGGCGATCTGGCTCGTTCCGACCTACCTCCTCGTGGTCAACGCGTTCGTGCCCGCTGATCGCTACGCCGGGAGTCCGGTCTGGTTTCCGCAGGCGTTCGGGTTCTTCGACAACCTTGCCCGCGCGTGGACAGCCGCCGACCTCGGGCTCGGTATCGCCAACAGCCTTCTGTACGCATCGTTGTCCGCGGGGGCCGCCGTGCTCACCGCTGCGATGGCGTCGTTCGCGGTCATCGTCATGCCGACCCGCCGGCGTGGCCTGTGGTTCTGGATCATCTACGCCGGCACGCTTCTGCCGCTGCAGATCTTTCTCGCTCCACTGTTCAAGGCGTACGTCGGGGTGAAGGTCTACGACACCCAGATCGGCATGATCGCCATCTACGCGGCGCTGTGTGTGCCCTTCGCGTTCTTCGTGGTACGCAACTACCTGACGACGGTGGCGGTCGAGATCAGTGAGGCCGCCCAACTCGACGGCGCCGGATGGGTCCGGCTGTTCCTGCAGATCCATCTCCCGATCGCGCGGTCGTCGTTGCTCGCCGCGTTCATCTTCCAGTTCACGTGGGTGTGGAACGACCTGCTGTTCGGAATCACCCTGTCGACAAGCCCCAACATCCGCCCGGTGATGGCCGCGCTCGCGGAGCTCAACGGCGGATACTCCAGCCTTGGACCGCCGATCGTGCTCGCGGCCGCACTCGCCGTTTCCCTCCCCACGGTCGTCCTTTTCCTGGCTTTCCAGCGTTTCTTCGTCTCGAGTCTCAAGCCCGTCGGCTGAGAGGAGCGTGGCAGGCGTCATGACCAGTGCGAGAGTGGTGCGACGGGTGGTGGCGATGGCCGGTGTCGTCGCCCTGTTGTGCGGTGTCGCCGTGTTCGGCGGGCTCCGGGACAGCACCGCTGAGGCGGCCGCCCCGGAGGGTCCCGGTGGGCGCGACTACGTGAGTCTGGTCAATCCCTGGGTGGAGGCCGACATCGCGCGCTACTTCTTCTTCCAGTCGGCGAGCAACCCGTTCGGCTTCGTGAAACTGCGCCCCGACACGTCTACGCATTCCAGCGGGGGCACGGGCTACCGGACGACCGAGAACAACGTCAAAGGGTTCAGCCACATTCACGAATGGCAGTTCTCGGGCATCCAGGTGATGCCGACCTCCGGAGCGAGCGTCCCCAAGACCGAGGGCGACACCGGGTGGCAGTCGCACGTGGAGCACGACGACAGCGAGGTCGCCGAACCCGGCTACCACAAGGTCCACCTCGACCGCTATGACATCACCGCGGAGCTGGCCGTCACCGACCGCGTCGGGCTCCATCGCTACACCTACGGCCGCGCCGGACAGAGCGAGATCATCCTCAACCTCGGCGGGACCCTTGGCGAGGCGGTGATGAAGGACGCCAAGGTGACGAAGGTCAGCGGCACCGAGATCGAGGGATACGTCAACCAGCGCGGCGGCGCCTACGCCGACCACGACACGAGGCTCTTCTTCGTGATGCGGTTCGACAAGCCCTTCAGTTCCTTGCACGGCTGGGCCGACGGCAGGCTGGCGCGCGGCGGCGCGGCGATCGACGGCCTCGACGGCGACAACATGGGCATCTACGTCCGCTACAACCACCTCGACGCCGGCGAAGTGGTGCAGACGAAGGTCGGCCTGTCGCTGACCGGTACACAGGGTGCGCGGAAGAACCTCGACGCCGAGCTGCCTGGTTGGTCGTTCGACGAGGTGAAGGAGGCTTCGCAACGCCACTGGAACGACATGCTCGGACGCATCGACGTGCGCGGTGGAACCCACCAGCAGCAGGTGAAGTTCTACACCGACCTCTTCCACGTGTTGTGCGGGCGCAGTGTCGTCAGCGACGTCGACGGCAAGTACATGGACGACACGTGGAACCACAACCAGGTCAAGCAGATCCCGCTGGACAGGCAGGGCAAGCCGAGATTCGCGATGTACAACTACGACGCGCTCTGGCTCACCCAGTGGAACGTCAACTCCGTGCTCGGCCTCGCGTACCCGGAGATCTACAGCAGTTTCGTCCAGTCGCAGCTGCAGATGTACGAAGACGGCGGTCTGCTCCCGCGCGGACCGATCGCCGGAAACGACTCGCTGATCATGACCGGATCGCCGGTCACGTCGTTCATCACCGGCGCGTGGAACAAGGGAATCCGCGACTTCGATCCCGATCTCGCCTACGACGCGATGCTGGACGCGCACGCGGTGGGTGGCCTGTTCGACAAGGGAGCCCTGGAGTACAAGGGGTGGACCGGAGCCGGCGGGATCCGCAGCTATCTCGACAACGGCTACGTGGCCTACCGGCCGGGTGGCGGGCTCAACGGCGCCGCCGGCCAGACCCTCGAGTACGCCTTCCAGGACTGGACGCTCGCCCAGCTTGCCAGGGAGCTGGACAAGGAAGGCATGAACGTCTCGCAGATCGCCCGCGTGGAGGCGTCGTCCCAGGCGAGCGGCTCGCAGTGGGCGGCGGAGCGTGCCGTCGACGGCCGGCCGGTCCGGTCCGGCGGCGTTGCCGGTGAGGACGTCGAGTGGGCTTCCGCGGGTGAGCAGAAGCCGTGGATCACGCTCAGCTGGGACGAGCAGAAGACGATCAGGAAGATCGTGCTGAGCGACCGGGCCGACCCGACGTCCAACGTCAACTCCGGCCGGCTGACCTTCAGCGACGGCTCCTCGGTCAACGTCAGTGGTATCTCCGCCGACGGTACGAACAGAGTCGTCAATGTCGGCAGCAAGGACGTCTCCTGGGTCAGGTTCGAGGCGACCGGAGGCGCCGGGGCCAATGTCGGGCTCAACGAGATCGAGGTCTGGGATGACACCAACACCGCGAGATACCTACGCGACCGATCCCGCAACTGGCGGAACCTCTACGACCCGGCGACCGGGTTCATCCGACCGAGGCATGCGGACGGGACGTTCCTGGAGGACTTCGACCCGTTGAGCCCGAGCGACTTCGTCGAGGCCAACTCCTGGCAGGCCACGTGGTTCACCTCCCACGACGTCATGGGACTGGCCAACCTGATGGGCGGGGAGGCCGCGTACGCCGACCGGCTCAACTACGCGTTCGAACGTGCGAAAGACTCGAACTTCATCGGCGTCTACGGTCAAGGCTATGTGAGCTACGGCAACCAGCCCGGCCTGCAGGTCGCCCACCTGTTCAACTACGTCGGCAAGCCATGGTTGACGCAGTACTGGGTACGCCAGGTCAAGGAGAAGACGTACGGCTCGATCTCGACCACCGACGGATACGGCCACCACGACGAGGACCAAGGCCAGATGGGGGCGACCAGTGCCCTGATGGCCATGGGACTCTTCGAGGTCACCGGCGGCGGTCACGAGCGTCCCGTCTGGGACATCACGTCGCCGATATTCGACGAGATCACCATCACGTTGAACCAGGACTACTACCCGGGCAAGCAATTCCGGATCGTGACGCACAACAACTCCGTGCAGAACATGTACATTCAGCGGGCGAACCTCGACGGCAAGGCCCTGGACCGGTCGTGGTTCCGGCACGACCAGCTGTCCGATGGTGGCACGCTGGAGCTGTGGATGGGCGACAAGCCCAACCGGAGTTGGGGAGTCGGCGAGTTGCCACCCTCGGAGTCGGCATCGGAGGGCGAGCAGCCGGTCTACGCGACCGACATCGCCATCAACGGTCCCGACCGGGTGGAAGAGCCCTATGGTTCCGTGCGGTTCGAGGCGGAGTTCGCGCCGGAGAACACCACCTGGCAGCGGGCGTTCTGGTCGGTGACGGAGCCGGACGGCTCGCCGACCGACAAGGCGGTCATCGACGACGACGGCGTTTTGAAGGTCAACCGCCGCGACGGTGACGTGGTGGTGACGGCGACGAACTCCGACAGCGGCCCCACGGTGCGCGCGAGCAAGACCGTGACGCTCGACCTCGACGTCGCGCTGTTGCGGGGGAATGCCGCCCGCTGGCCGGGGGTGACGGCAACGGCGTCGTCGGAGTACAGCGACGGCTACCGCGCCGCCAAGGTGCACGACGGCGTGATCGGATCGAAGGACGGCGGCGACTGGGCCTCCCGTGGCGAGCGGGCGCCGTGGGTCCAGCTGGACTTCGAAAAGCCGATCAAAGCCGACCGGATCGCGTTGTACGACCGGCCCGGCGATGATGACTCGAACGGTGGCACGCTGAGCTTCAGCGACGGCAGCACCGTCGATGTGACCGACCTTCCGCGCAACGGTTCGGCGAAGACGTTGACCTTCCCGATGAAGACCTTCGACCGGGTGCGGTTCCAGGTCGAGGGGGGCACCGGGCTCAACCCGGGCCTGTCGGAGTTCGAGGTCTACGCCGTGCCATCCGCACCGGATGCCCCGACGGACGTCTCCGTGGTCCGGGAGGGTACCGAGGCTCTCGTGTCCTGGGAGCCGCCGGCGTTCGACGGGGGTGCGCCGCTGACCGGTTACGTCGTGACGGCCTATCGCGACGGCGCGGCCGAGACGACGGTCGAGGTCGACGAGAACACCACGGAGGCGGTGGTCGGGAACCTGTCCGGGGCCGAGGCGTACGACTTCACGGTGGCCGCGCGGAATCTCATCGGGACCGGTCCGGAACGCGGGGAGCCCATCCTGGCGACCGATATCACCATCGTGGGGCCATCGGAAGTCGTGGAACCCTACGGTTCCGTGCGGTTCGACGCGGAGTTCACGCCGGCCGACACGACGCTGAAGAAGGCTACGTGGTCGGTGACCGAACCTGACGGTGCGCCGACGGACAAGGCGAGGATCAACGACGACGGCGTGCTCACGGTCAACCATCGCGACGGTCCGGTGCTTGTCACGGCGACCGCTGCCGACGCCGGGAAGGTCAGTGCGAGCACGACGGTGACCCTCGCGCTCGACCCGAGCCTGTTCCGGTCCAATGCCTCCCGCTGGCCGGGCGTGAGCACGACCGCCTCGTCGCAGTTCAACGACGACTATCGTCCGGCGAAGGTGCATGACGGATTCGGCGCATCGTCCGGTGAGTGGGCATCCGCGGGAGAGCAGAACCCGTGGGTACGCCTGGAGTGGAGCGAGCCCGTCCGGGCGGACAAGATCATGCTGTACGACCGGCCGGGAGTCGACGATGCGACGGGCGGCACGTTGAGCTTCAGTGACGGCAGCAGTGTGGCAGTCGACGGGATACCTTCCGGCGGTGCTGCGAAGACGGTGACCTTCGAGGAGAGGGCGTTCACCTGGGTGCGATTCCAGGTCGAAGGCGGATCGGGGCCGAACGTGGGCCTCGCGGAGTTCGAGGTCCACGCCGTGCCGTCCGCGCCACAGGCGCCGACCGACGTGGCGGCCGCTCCTGAGGAGGGTGGAGCCATGGTGACGTGGAGCCCGCCGGCATTCGATGGCGGCGCGCCGGTGACCGGTTACGTCGTCACGCCCTACCAGGAAGGCGTCGCGCTGGACCCCGTTACCGTCGATGCGGGCGGCGGCACCAGCGTGATGGTGCCAGGACTCACGGCCGGTCAGGCGTACGAGTTCAGCGTCGCTGCCACGAACATCATCGGATCGGGACCGGAGTCCGCGCGAACTGACCCGGTGGTTCCGTCATGACCGGTACGGAGGTCGAGAGGAAACGCATGAGGCGATTCAGGGTGGGTCCCTTCGTGGCGGGCATCGCACTTCTGCTCGCTGGCCACAGCGCGGGCGGTGCCTCGCCCACCGCCGCGGCCGAGGCCATGTCGACGCCCCAGGAAGCTGGGACCGGGAGAGTTCTCACGTTCGGGCACTCCTATGTCGCAGGACTCGGCGCATCCAAGGCCAGCAAGGCCTGGCCATCGATCGCCGCTGCCAGAACGTGCCGGCCGCTCGTCAACAAGGCAAGATCCGGGGATCTCTCCGCCGAGACCGAGAACCAGCTGTTGATGGCGGCGAGCACACTCCGCCCCAGCGATGTCGTTGTCATCGAGACCGGCATCAACGACGTCCGGCTGTTCGGCCCGGACGCGGATCTGCTGCATCGGTACGGCCAACACCTCACCGAGATGGTGTCGTTCGTACGTGCCATGGAAACGGGTAGCCGAGTCCCCGTGGTATTGGTGGCCGATCCGGGTATCGCGGACGCCGCGTGGGCGAAGTATCCGCCGTACGACAAGGGCACCCAGGAGATCGCGGACGCCTACGCCCAGAAGCTGGAGAGCATCGCGGCGGAGTTCACGAACGTCACCGTGGTGGACGTCCGCTCCGAGTGGTCCGAGGCACATATCGCCGTGGACGGCGTCCACCCCAACGATGCCGGGCACGCCCTCGTCGCTGGTGCGGTCGAGGATGCCCTGCGCGCCGGCGGCCTCGGCCGGTGCCAGCAGGTGGAAACGATCGACATCGACGGCCCGGATCTCGTCGACGCACCCTACGCGTCGGTGTCGTTCACGGCATCGTTCACGCCGGAGAGGTCCCTCCATCAGGTCGTGTGGTCTGTCACCGAACCCGACGGCACACCGACCGACAAGGCGACGATCGACGAGGACGGGATCCTGACCGTCAACCATCGCGACGGTGACGTGCTGGTCACCGCCACCGCGGCCGACGGCGCCGGAGCACAGGCCAGCGTGCTGGTGCAGATCGCCCTCGACACCGCGCTGCTTCGTGGCAATGCCGCGCGGTGGCCGGGCTCGAGCGTGACCGCGTCGTCGGCGTACAACAGCAGTTATGGACCGGAGAACGTCAGGGACGGCGTCATCGGGCAACCCGACAACGGCGACTGGGCCTCGGCGGGCGAGCAGAACCCCTGGATCCAGCTGGAGTGGGAGACGCCGATCGAGGCCGATCGGATCGTGATCTACGACCGTGCCGGCATCGACGATGTCAGGGGTGGCACGCTGAGCTTCAGCGATGGCAGCACGGTCGAGGTGACCGACGTTCCGCCAGCGGGTGGGGCGAAGACGGTGACGTTCGGCACGAAGACGTTCACGTCGGTGAGGTTCCAGGTCGAAGGCGGGACCGGACCTAACACCGGGCTTTCCGAACTCGAGGTCTACGCTCTGCCGTGGCCGCCGGACATGCCCACCGCGGTTTCCGCGCGCGCGGGGAAGGAAAGCGCCACGGTGTCGTGGGATCCGCCCGCATTCGACGGGGGAGCGCCGATCACCGGATACGTCGTGACGCCGTACGAGGACGGCACGCCGCTCGACGCGGTCAATGTCGGCGTCGACACCACCGAGGTCGTTGTCCCGGGGCTCACGTCTGGTCAGGCGTACACGTTCACAGTTGCGGCGACGAGCCTGGCGGGCCACGGCCGAGAGTCCTCGCCCACCGACCTCGTGATCCCAACCTAGCAACGCACAACGATCTACCTGGCCTGGCGAAGGTCGCTCGGAGACATCCCGAAGTACGCACGGACCTGCCGGCTGAACAATGCGACGTCGACATAGCCGAGCGCCCGCGCGATCTCACTGACCGACATCGCCGACTCGCACAGCATCGAGCGTGCCTGCTCCATCCGCGACCGCAGGACGTACGAACGAAAGCTCATACCGACCTCCCGGGCGAACAGCCGGCGAAGGTGGGTGGGGGACACTCGCGCCACCGCCGCGGCCGCCTGGATGGTCGGTCGCTCTGCGGGCCGTTCCCGGACGAACCGCATCACCGTCTGCACCCGCGGATCGACGATCTCCGGCGCGAGCCCGGCCGCAACCGCGTCTTGACAGACGATGGTGAGCAGCAGGTGGGCGAAGACGAGCCGCGCCTCGAGCAAGGCGAGCGGCCCGGCGCGTTCCATCAGGCGTACGACGGTCAACAGGGGTTCGTGGACGGCTCGGAAGTCGGTGAGCCGCAGGTGCCGGGAGGGCAGCCGGTCGGCGGGGAGATCGACGGGGAGGCCGGTGGCCGGCGCGACCAGGGCGAAGTGGGCGAAGGTCACCGTCAGCCGATCGTTGGGATCCTGCGCCATCCAACCCGCGTCGCCCGGCCGCAGGACGAGCAGCGTCCCGGGCGAGACCGTGACCGGCTGGTCGCCGATCGCACCCCTTCCGCGGCCCTTGCAGACCAGCCAGAGATCGAAGTCCTGCAAGGAGAAACGCCACGACCACTCCGGCCCACACCTGACGTGGCCGGAGTGCCGACTGGGCTCGGGAACGTACGTACGACCAAGGGAGGCGGCGAGCTCGGTCCAGACGTCCCGGCCGCGGTAGTCCAGCCGATCGCCCATAGCCGCAGAGTGTAGGGGCGCTGGCGGCGATCCGGCCGGTCCTGGCCGGTGGCGGGCGCCTCGTCGCGGTGAGTCCCGGATCAGCCTTCGATGTAGTACTGCTCGGGGTTGGTCGGGCCCGGCGTGTTGTACAGGTGCGACTCCGGCATGGACTTCGGGACGTTGTGCATGCGATCCGACACGATGCCGTACCCCTCCTCCTCGAGGATCGTGCCGATGACATAGAACTTTTCGCGTGCCATCGTGAGGATCTGCCTCATCAGCTCGGCGCGGCCACCTTCGTCGGGCGTCTGGCGCAGTTCGCGGTACAGCTCCATCTGCCGGCGGGTCGTGGCCGGTGGTCGCAGGCCACTCTCGCCGTTGCTGGTGAACCAGGTGGCCCACGGAATCGCGAAGTTGGACTCGACGCTGAACGGGAAGTACCACCGCGGGTCGAGCATGACGTCGAACTCCCGGCCACCGGCACCTGTCCAGACGGTGGCGTGGGGCTTGTTCGCCTCCTTGCGTTCGTAGAAGAGCGCGCGGTCCTCTGCCTTGACCCGCATCTCGACACCGACCTTCGCCCAGTAGTTGCGGACGAGTTGCATGGCGTCGGTCCAGTACGGCACCAGCGCGGGTGAGGCCACCTCGACGTCGAAAGAGATCCGCCTCCCGCCTGGCAGGAGTCGGAACCCCTGCGCGTCGCGCCGGCGGTAGCCCGCCTCGTCCAACAGTTCGTCGGCTTCGCTCTCGTCGTACTCGAGATACTGCGTGGCGAACGCCTCGTCATAGAAGGGTGACTCGCGCCGTGGTGCCGCCTGCCATGGCAGGCCCTGACGCTGGAACACCGACGTGATGAGCTCCTGCCGGTCGATCGCATGCGACAGCGCGACCCGGACGTCCCTGTTCTGGAACAGCCGGCGCAGCTCAGGATCGTCGTGGGTGAGGTTCAGCGCGATGACCATCTGGTTCTCAAAGCATGGCTCGATCGTGAAGAAGTCGAAATGTCCCTTCTCGCGGTTCCCCGCCAGGACCGGCTTGTTGGTCAGCACGTTGATGTGCCGGGCCTGCATGTCGAGTTCACCGTTGCCGGCCTTGAGCAGGATCACCTGGTCGTTCTGGACGACGTCGTAGACCACGGAGTCGAGGTAGGGCAACTGCCGACCGTCGGGATCGGTCTTCCAGTAGTACGGATTGCGTTCGACCACGACCCGGTTGGACTCGCCCACCGGAGTCGTCACCCGCCACGCACACAGCGTGGGCAGGTCGTTGTTCGCCCATGCGTTGGACTTGGCTGTGAGGAGCTCCACCCAGTCCGGAAAGCCCTCGTCCTTGGCCAGGGTTTCGGCATCCGGGTTGTACTTCCGGTGGAACTTTTCCAGGTGGTGGCGCGGAAGGCCGGTGAGCCCCGCTCCACCGCCGGTGGCGAGATTGTTGAGGAAGAGCCCTGACGGATCGGCGAACTCGAAGGTCACTGTCAGGTCGTCCACCTTCGCCACGCGTGCCGGGCCTTTCGCCGTCGTCAGGTAGAACGGAGGGCCCGCCGGATAGAGGGACTCGTCGCCGAACACGTCGGTGCAGGCGAAGACGAGATCGTCGGCGCCGAAGGGTTCGCCGTCGGACCATCGCATCCCTTCACGCAGGGTGAATTCGTAGGTCCGCCCGTCGGCGGACGCCTCATAGCCTTCGGCGATGTTGGGGACCAACGTCGTCCACGCGGTGTCCCAGCGCAACAGGCATTCGTACCCGACCGTACGCCCGAGCCACGGCGTGTCTGCCGGACCCAGCAGTGCCGACCGCCAGGTACCGCCGTAGACACCGACCCTGTCGACCGGCTCGACGACAAGGGGGTTCACCGGGAGGCGCTCGGCGAGCGAGGGGAGCTTCCCTGCCGTGACCTGTGCGGCCAGGCCGGGTGCCTCCTTGTCCTTCGTACGCGCCGATCCGCGGCTGTCCCCAGCGGATCCCTTGGGATCGGTGGCGAGCAGGTCGCAGCCGCTCAGCGAGGCGGTCACGAGCAAGGCAGATCCCGTCGTACGCAAGAGGTCGCGGCGACTCATGCGCTCGTTCCGCCCAGCCGTTGAGCCCATCCGCCTCATTCGCCGCTCCTCTCGCCTGCGCCCCGTGGCTGTGGTTGTGCTTGTGGCGTTGGTAGAACGGGCAGCCGGACTCAGCACTCGGCTCCGTCGACCCACCCGAACGTCGCACGGTGCTCGTCGTCCGACGTCGACACCGCGGAGTCCACGGTGTAGTGGAACTGCAGCGCCCGGCGTCTCGTACGCGTGAAGTTGGTCGGGGTTCCATGCTGGAGCAGCCCGTCGAAGAGCAGGAGACCGCCCGGCGGGAGCGGCACGGCGACGCCTCGGTCGATCGGCACCTCACCGTCGCAGATCTGCAGATCGCGCAGGAACGCATGCCGCACGGGCCCTTCGCGGTGCGAACCCGGGATCACCCGCATGCACCCGTTGTCGAGGGTGGCCTCGTCGAGCGCGATCCACACCCCGACGATGGGCGTGCCGGGCACCAGATGGAAGTACGCGTTGTCCTGGTGCCACGGTTTCTCCCGCCCGCCACCGGGCGGTTTGATCAGCGCCATCTCCTGGAACAGCCGTGGTTCGCCGCCGAGCAGCATGGTGACGACCCTCATGATCCCCGGGTCGTGCGCGACCGCCTCCAGCCGGGCGTCATGCCGGGCGAAGGACATGTACTTCCGGGTCGCATCGAGCCGCTCGTCCGGCGAGAGTTGGTCGAAGCGATCCTCCGCCCACTTTTCGTACTGGATGTCGGCAGGTGAGTCAGGACGGGCCAAGGAGGCGAGGCCGGCCATCAGGTCGGCGACGGCGCTTGGCGTGACGCCGCTCCGGATGGCGAGGAAGCCCTCGGCCCGGTAGTGCTCGATGGCCGCGCTGCTCACCGCCTGGAGATCGTCGAGTGGCTCAGCCACTCCTGGCGTACGGTACAGAACGTCGGTGTCGCCCACGATTCCCTTGTCGAAGCTCGCTGCCGCCGTCGTCATCCTGGCCTCCCGCATCGCCACGTCGGCTTCCACCCTAGGAACATCCCGGCCGGCCATCGAGAACGCGAACGATGCGTCCCTTGCACTGAATGCAGCATGGAGGGACGAGGCCGTCCGGATTCGGCCGGGCGGCAGGCGACGTGCGGTATCCGGCGCTTCAGCAGGTCAGGTCTGGAAGACGATCAGCCATTCGCCAGCACAGGGCACGTAGCCGAACCGGGCCGACATGACCTGGACGACAGGAATCATGTGCTGCGCGCCGTAGACCACCGCGACCGTGATCGGCTCGGTCCCGCGGTCCTCGTGGATCTTCGCGAGTGCGTCGATCAGGAGCCGGTCCCGTGCGTCG
This sequence comes from Actinopolymorpha sp. B9G3, assembly GCF_040120725.1. Classification (NCBI taxonomy): domain Bacteria; kingdom Bacillati; phylum Actinomycetota; class Actinomycetes; order Propionibacteriales; family Actinopolymorphaceae; genus Actinopolymorpha; species Actinopolymorpha sp. B9G3. The sequence goes on from NZ_JBEEAB010000016.1 coordinate 50,536, forward strand.
CCAAGGATCGCGTCGATGTCCTCGTCGCCTTCCGAACCGCCCAGGCCATGATCGTCTTCCAGGGCGAGTTGCTGAGCGAGCCTGGCACGGGAGCCGAAGGCGAAGACGTACAGGATGAAAACCGGGAGAGTGAGCATGAGGAGCAGCCGGGTCAGGAGTGGAACCGTCCGCCAGCCCTCGTCGAACTCCTGGCCGGTCATGTCCGGTCGGAGCACCGGACGTCCGAGCGACCCGAGGTCGAGATGCTGCTTCATCAGTCCGAGCCTGCCTCGGCGCACGAGGCGGTAGGACAATGTCAGCAGGGAACCGCTCCGGGATCTGCCTCGGAGCCCTTCCGCGACGATCAGATCGCAGTCGCGTAGGCGGTCCATGACAGATGTGTAGAACGATGGCTCACCGAGGTGGACCATGGGAAACAGGACGAACCGAAGAGGGGTTCCCGGCCTGCGTAACTCGATGACCGCTGACCGCAGTCCCATCCCCGCCTCGAGCAGTTGCATGATCAAAGGGCAGCACAGGCGCGTTCCGCGTGTGGTCGATCCGTTGTACTGGCCGGATGAGGCCGGAGTCGGGTGGCGGGGAGTCGCCGGTACGACGACGAGGCAGCCGGCGCCCTTACCTGGTCGGAGGCGGAGGAGGTAGCGAGATGCGGGTCGAACTGCTGGACGGCGACATCACCGAGCAGTCCGTGGACGTGATCGTCAATGCCGCGAACCCGTCGCTCCTCGGCGGAGCGGGCGTCGACGGGGCCATCCACCGGCGTGGCGGACCGGCGATCATCGCCGAGTGCCAGGCGCTTCGTACGTCCCAGTACCCACGGGGACTCCCGATCGGCGAGGCCGTTGCGACCACGGCTGGCGAGCTTCCCGCGCGGTGGGTCGTGCATACGGCCGGACCGGTCTGGAGCGCATCAACAGATCGGAGTGATCTGCTCCGCGCGTGCTACCGGAGCGCGCTGCTCGTCGCGGACGGGTTGCACGCGGCGACTGTCGCGTTTCCGCTGATCTCCGCCGGACTCTACGGTTGGCCGGTCGAAGATGCGGCGCGCCAGGCGCTGAGTGTGCTCGTACCCGCGGAGCCGGATGATCTCGTCGCGGCGCGGCTGGTCCTCTTCGGCCGCAGGGCGTACGAGACGGCATTGGCGGTCCACGAAGAGCTGGATGCGTAGCGCCCCGGCTCACGTGGTTTTGCTCATGGCGTAAGGGGAAACTCGGATCCGGCGGCAGGTGGTTTCGAGTGGAGTCCGGTTGCGGTCATCATCGGTTGGGTCACGAGGCGAGGGTGTCAACGGACACTTGCCAGAGCCGCGCCGCGGCCTCGGGGTCGAGTGCGTACGCCGCGACGCCCGTCATCGTGCCTGGCTGGTGAGGTCCGGCTTCGTTGCAGTCCTCGAAGTATCGCCCTCCCACGCCCGCAAGCTGGGGTGAGGTCGCGAGGAGCACTGACGTCGCGGCGCCCTGTTGAGGCGACTTCCAGGCATAGTCCGCGGCTCCGAGCTCGGCCCGCAGCCGATCGAGCTCCTCGTCGGTGACGTAACGTTGCAGGGCGGTGGGAATGGCTCCCGGCATCAGCGCGTTCACGGTGACTCCGTCGCCGCCCCAACGTTTCGTCGCCTCGACGGCGAAGAGCACGTTGGCGGTCTTGGACTGCCCGTACGCCAGCCACGGATCGTAGGCTCGGCAGCGGAAGTGGATGTCGTCGAAGACGACGGGCGACTGCAGGTGTGCGCTGGAGCTCACGGACACGACACGGGCATCGTCGGCAGCCGACAGCGCACGTTCGAGGCCGTTGGCGAGCGCGAAGTGGCCGAGATGGTTGGTGGCGAACTGGAGTTCCCACCCTGCAGGCGTACGCATCAGAGGCGTCGCCATGACACCGGCATTGTTCACCAGAACGTGCAGAGGACCGCTCCAGGCGGCGACGAACTCGGCGACGGACAACGGATCGGCCAGGTCCAGCGGAGCAACGACAACCTGCCTGTTGCCGGTCGCGCCGATGATGTCCTCCGCCGCGCGCTCGCCGGCTTCCTGGTTGCGGACCGCCAGAGTGACTTCGGCGCCGGCGCTCGCGAGTGCGCGCGCCGTTTCGATCCCGATGCCGGACGAGCCGCCGGTGACGATGGCGCGGCGGCCGCCCAGATCGATACCCGCCACGACCTCGGCAGCAGTCGACTGGGCGTTGAAGGGTGTGGTGAGGAGTCTTGTCGCGGTCATGTTGATGCCCCAGATGGTCCATGGCCGTCGCGACGACGACGAACACGTGCTGTCGGCGACTTGGGCCCGGCTGCGCATCAACCTCTTCCCCCAATCAATCACAGCCAGGTCGCAAGAACAAGACTTGAATATGGTCCGCCTGGACCCGAACACTGTGGGGGCGTGATGGTCGCAATTTCGAACTGATGCAAAGAATGGGATGGGCTGTGGGAGAAGGCGTCATTAGCAGAGAACGACAGGTCGAACGGGTCCGCGAAGTGCGCCGACAGTTGGGGCAGGACGGCCCGCCATGGACCCGCGCGCACGAAGGTGACTTCGAAACCGTCACGGTTCCCCAGCACGACTGCGACCTCGTGCGCGATCTGTTGATCGCCGAAGGCGTGGGGAGCATCGTCGAGGTCGGGCTTGCCTATGCAAGCTCGGCCCTCGCGATCGGCGAAGCATTGCTGTCCGGCAAGGCGGAAACGCCGAGCCACGTCGTGATCGATCCCTTCCAGGCCACGGAGTGGTCCTACGTGGGGTGGGAAATGATCAGGTCTGCCGGTCTGGACGGGACTACAACCCTCATTCTCGAACCTTCCTCGATGGCACTCCCGCACCTGATCTCGGAGAAGTTCACCGCCGATGCGGCATTTGTCGACGGGAGTCATCGCTTCCATGAGGTGTTCGTCGATCTCTATTTCCTCCGCAAGATCGTGCGCCCCGGAGGAATCGTCATTCTCGACGATCACTGGTGGCCCTCCGTCCATACCGCCGAGCGCTACTACGAAACCAACATGGGATGGCAGGCGATACCACACGCGTTCGACGGCGGCTCGGTGCGCGATGGGACGGGACGCCATCGTACGCAGGCGTTCCGGTTGCCCGATCCACCGTTCGAACCTGCCTTCGACCGCTTCAAGCCATTCTCGTGAGGCCCTTCCTTACGGCGTAACGATGAGGCCGTTTCGGCCAACCGACCTGACGCGCGCCGACCACGACACCATCAGACCTGTGCGGGTGTCTCCTGTGCGCTGATCGCCTTGCCGAGCATCTGCCGAGGCTGTGGTCCAGTGTTGGGAGAGGCGGTGTGGAAGACGTGCAGATGGGTGAGCACGACGTCTCCTGGCCGTCCGGTGAGCTCCGTGACCTCCACCGGTATGCCGTCGATCTCGCGGGTCTGACCGACGAGCGAGCGGCCGCCGTCCGGCATCTTCTTCCCCTCGAGCAACTGGGCGAGCCACGGATCGTGTTTCATGAACGGGCGCCAGTTGGTCTTGCCGCCACCGGTGCCTGGAGGAAGCTTCGTACGGTATCGGTCGACGAGGCGATGGCTGCCGGGCAGGATCATGGTGCCGCCGCCTTCGGGGCCGACCTCGCCGAAGAACGCGAACAGCTTGACGGCGAACACCGGCCAGGTCGCTTTCTCAAAGCCGCAGTCCATGTGCCAGGCGTCCGGCAGCACCCACGGTCCGGGCTGCGGAAGGGTGCAGAGGACCTGGGCGCCGGGCTTCGGTGGGGTCCAGCCGCCCACTCCGAAGATCGCTTCGAGGGCGGTGAGGAGCGCGGCGTTCTCGATCAGCGGAACGAAGGCGCGATTCCGCTTGAGGCCCTTCCAACTGACCCCCGGGTAGGCGCCCTCCGGCCAGGTGGAGGGGTCGTCGAATCGCACACCCGCCTTGTGGTGGGCATACCTCCAGATGACATCGCGCATCGCGGCGGCTTCGTCGGGTGTGAATGCCGCGTCCATCCGGATGACGCCGGTCTCCTCGAACCGATGTCGAACCTCGTCTGCATCCATCCTCGTAGTGTGCTGCGGCAAGCTCGGCGGCACACCTGGATTTTTTGCGCGTACGCCTCGACCAGGAACGCATGCGACAAGGCCGTACTTGTGCCGAAAAGGGCTCGCAGAACCCGGTGACACAAGGCGGACATCGTGCTGGCCGGTCTCGCTCTACGCAGCGGCGTTTCGTACTCTGGACCCTTCGCTCAAGGAGTCGCCGCGTGCATAGCCATTCACACGCCCGAATCATCGCCATGCCTGACCGGATGCGCCTGCTGCGGGACGTCGCCGGCCATGTCGGTGAGTCGATGATCATTCCACTGGCGCTGTTCTACGGCATTCTCGTCAGCGTCGGTTTGCAGTACGCCCTGATCGGTGCCCTTTCGTGGGCGTATCTCGCGGTTGCGGTCCGGCTGGTCCAGGGCGGTCGCCCCCCGGCACTGTTGCTGGCCACCGCCGCCTTGGCCACGCTCCAGGCGGGGCTGACCACCGCGGCGGGATCGCCCGTCGTGTTCCTCCTGCAGCCAACCGCCGCGACCTACCTGTTCGCGGTGGCGCTGCTCATCACCGTCCCGCTTGATCGTCCGCTCATCCAGCGACTGGCTCACGACTTCTGCCCGCTGCCGCCGGAGGTGGTGAGCTCGGCACCGCTACGCCGTTTCTTCCAGCGGCTTTCGCTGCTCTGGGCGTCGGTCCTGCTGATCAATGCCAGCGTGACTCTCGGCCTACTGCTCACCACCCCCACCACGTGGTCGGTGCCGGTGGCGACCGCCGCCTCCCTGCCGGTTGCCGCGGTGGGCATGTTCATGTCGTACGCCTGGTTCCGCAGCACCCTTCGGGCCGGTGGCTACCGCCTCGTCTGGGGCACCCGCCCGGTCGGGTAGAGCCGACCGTCACTGCCCGCTGAACAGGATCAGATTGCCGTCGGGGTCGCGGACGACGAACTGATGCGCGCCCCAGGGTTGACGTTTGAGCGGCTGCTGGAAATCAGCTCCACCCGCGGAGAACTCGGCGTACAGCGCCTTGACGTCGGCGACCGTGATAGCCGCGGCGAGCAGCTGTTCCCGCTCACGCACCTCTGCGACGAAGACCGGTTCGCAGACGAAGCGGAGGTTCAGTCGCGCCTGGTCGCGCATGACCTGGCCGTAGAAGGGCGGCTCTCCGTGGGTGAAGACGGTCGAGAACCCCAGTGTGTGCTCGAAGAAGGCGCAGGACGCCTTGATGTCGGCCACGAAGAGCTGAGGTTCGGCGCCGGTGAGGATCGGCTGTGCGGTAAGGGATTCGGCGGTGTCGGACATGGCTGCGGCTCCTGACGTGAGTCCGGCCCAGGTCTCGAACCCGGCTTCACGGGCCAGCAGCAGTTGAGCCTCACCGAGTGCGAAAGGGCGCGCGAGGATGTCCGCGTCGCTCAGGCCGCGATAGCGCGGGAGGACGGCACGGATCCTGGCGGCGACGGAATGGTTCCGCTCGCGATGCCAACGGACCAGCTGCTTGGCCTGCTTTTTCAGGTTCTCGACATTGGGCATTGGGGCGCTCTACCGGTGTGATCGTCGGTGGGTGGGCATTGCCCTTTCGGCTATTGCCGATGCGCCCTACAGCAGCGACTGTATTTTCGGCACGGAACACCAGCCGTGTCAACAGGTGCGATCCCTGCTCATCGGCTGAGGTTCCGGAACTTTCCGACGGCGAGCGGGAGGAAGATCACGGTGATGAGGACGGGCCAGGCGACGGCCATCAGGGCGGCGTTCTGCTCGATCCAGCTCCCACCGGTCGGCACGGGATTGCCGAAGAGTTCCCGGATGGCGTTGGCCGTGGAGGAGACGGGGTTCCACATCGCGATCGCCCCGAGCCAGTCCAGCATGTCCCGGGCAAGGGTGAGTTGCTCGACCTCATGCTCGATCACGTCATCGGTCCGCCGGAGTCGCATGCGGAGCTTCGCGGCAAGGACTGGCGCAGCGTGCTGACGCTGACGGCCCGCAGCACCTGGCGGCTCTACCTCGCCCATCCGTGGTTGCTGCAGGTCAACCAGGCCCGCCCGATCCTCGGTCCCAACGCCCTCGGCGCCTTCGACCTCACGCTCGCCAGCATGGAGGACCTGGGCCTCACCGGCCGGGAGAAGGTGGCCATGATCCTCGCGGTCGACCACTACGTCACCGGCGCGGCCCGCACCTACATCCTCCAGCAGGAGGTCTGCCAGCAGTCCGACATCAGCGACGAGGACTTCTGGGCGGCCCAGGAGCCGGTGCTGACCGAGGCGATGGGGAGCGGTGGCTACCCGCAGATCGCGAAGCTGCCAGAAGACGCGTTCTCCATCGGCGGGGAGGAGGCGCTGGAGTTCGGTCTGGGCCCGCTCCTTGACGGCCTGGAGGCGATGATCGACCGGCGGTCCCAAAAGTCACGAAAGTCACGAACGCCCCGCGGGTCGCGCGCCTGAGCGTTCACGTCCATCCGGCCGCCAGGTGGAAGCCACGTCTGGTTCGTTCGTACGAGCAGTGCGCGCACTTACCCTAGGGGGGTATAGTGTGGCGTCGTACGCACCGAACGGACGGGAGAAGCCTCATGGCCGGCTACACCAACGGCAAGGATGACCACCTGAAGCGCCTTCGCCGGATCGAGGGCCAGATCAGAGGACTGCAGCGGATGGTCGAGAACGACCAGTACTGCATCGACATCCTCACCCAGGTCACCGCCGCGACCAGAGCCCTGCAGTCGTTCTCGCTCGAACTCCTCGACGAGCATCTCGCGCACTGTGTCGTCGACGCCGCGCGGGCAGGTGGCGTCGAGGCGGACGAGAAGGTCCGCGAGGCACAGCAGGCGATCGCCCGGCTGGTCCGGTCCTGATCTGCGACGCCAATCCCGAGAGGACGAAATCCCGTGCGAAAAGCACCAGTCACCCTGGCGGCGTTCGCGATCGCACTCGGCGCGACGTTCGGCGTGGCGTTCGGTGCCGGACGTCTTGTCGACCCGGAGATCGACCTGGCGGCGGACCCAGCCGGCGCGGGCGCCGGCGCGACGCCCCGGAACGGCCACGCCGACATGGCCGCGGACAGCCCAGAAGAGAGCCACGCGGACAGCCCAGAGGAGACTGACCCGGGCAGCTCGAAGGCGGGCGAGCAGAGCATCCCGGACGGCCTCCAGGTCTCCCAGGACGGCTACTCCCTCGAACTTCTCGACCAGCCCGCCAGGTCGCGCGCCCGCGGCGAGCTCGCGTTTCGAGTCCTCGGGCCCGACGGCAATGCGGTGACCGAGTTCACCCGAGCCCACGAGGCCGACCTGCACCTGATCGTCGTACGCCGTGACATGTCCGGGTTCCAACATGTCCATCCGACACTCGACGAGGACGGGAACTGGACCGTTCCGTTCACGTTCCCTGACTCCGGGTCCTACCGGATGTTCGCCGACTTCGACCCCGTCGGGGCGCAGGAGGCGTTGACGCTCGGCATCGACGTGTTCGTGCCCGGTGGCTTCACACCTCGTCCGTTGCCCGAGCCCGCGCGGTCGGCGACGGTCGACGGCTACACCGTGACCTGGAAGGGTACGCCGACGGCCGGCAAGGCCAGCCGGGTCACGTTGACGGTCAGCGCCGACGGCCGGCCGGTGACCGACCTGCAGCCCTATCTCGGTGCGTACGGCCATCTCGTGGCTCTGCGCGACGGTGACCTCGCCTATCTGCACGTCCATCCAGTCGAAGAGGCGGACGACCCTGGCGCGCGGCCGGGACCCGACATCACGTTCGTGGTGGAGGTACCGTCGCCCGGCGCCTATCGGCTCTTCCTGGACTTCCGCCACGACGACGCCGTACGCACGGCTGAGTTCACCGTGCGGGTCCCACCGGGCGGCGAGGCGCCGACCCCATCGACCAGCGAGGAGGACGACGGTCATGGCCATTGATCGCGGCGACCGGACCGAGCTGACGGTGCTCGCCGACGCGGCCCCGGTGGCGTCGGCGACGTCGTCCACCCTGGTCCTGGACGGGGAGCGGGAACGGGTCGAGCTGGCAGTTGGCGGCATGACCTGCGCCTCGTGTGCCAACCGGGTGGAGAAGCGGCTCAACCAGATCGACGGCGTGACGGCCACGGTCAACATCGCGACCGAGAAGGCCACCATCGCCTATCCCGCCTCGCTGCAGGTCACGGACCTGATAGCGGCGGTCGAGGAGACCGGCTACACGGCCGAGCCGCTGCGCACCGAGCGGCCGCCGCAGGGGGAGCCGCCCGCGGAAGGCGGCTCCACACCCACCGGCACCGAAGGTGCGGACCGGGAGGCGACAACCCGCCTGCGAGACGCCCGCACCCGTGCGGTGGTCAGCGCCGTGCTCTCGGCTCCCGTCGTCCTGCTGGCGATGGTGCCCGCGCTGCAGTTCACGTACTGGCAGTGGCTGTCACTCGTGCTGGCGGCTCCGGTCGTGGTTTGGGGCGGGCTTCCGTTCCACCGCGCGGCCTGGGTCAACCTCCGGCACGGCAACGCCACGATGGACACGCTGATCTCGATGGGCACCATCGCGGCCTTCGGGTGGTCGCTCTACGCGCTCTTCCTCGGTTCGGCGGGCGAGCCGGGGCTGAGGCACCCGTTCAGCCTGACCGCGAGCAGCGGTGACGGTGCCATGACCATCTACCTCGAAGTCGCGGCGGGCGTGACGACGTTCATCCTCGCGGGGCGGTACTTCGAGGAGCGGGCCAAGCGCCGGGCGGGCGCCGCGCTCCGTGCCCTGCTCGGGTTGGGCGCCAAGGACGTCGCCGTGCTGCGCGACGGTCACGAGCAACGGGTTCCGGTGGAGCAGTTGCAGGTCGGCGACCTCTTCGTCGTACGACCGGGTGAACGGATCGCCACCGACGGCGACGTCGTGGAAGGCAGCTCGGCAGTCGACCAGAGCATGCTCACCGGTGAGTCCGTACCCGTCGACGTCCGGGTGGGAAGTCCCGTGGTCGGCGCGACCGTCAACGCCGGTGGTCGGCTCGTCGTCAAGGCGACCAGGGTCGGTGCCGACACCCAGCTCGCCCAGATCGCGAGGCTCGTCGAGGAAGCCCAGTCGGGCAAGGCCGAGGTGCAGCGGCTGGCCGACCGGATCTCCGGGGTGTTCGTTCCGATCGTCATCGCCCTGGCGGTCGCGACGCTCGGCTTCTGGATCGGTGGCACCGGCTCGGCGGGTATCGCGTTCACGGCGGCGGTCGCGGTGCTGATCATCGCCTGCCCGTGTGCGCTCGGCCTCGCGACACCGACGGCGCTGCTGGTCGGCACCGGACGGGGAGCCCAGCTCGGCATCCTGATCAAGGGACCCGAGGTACTCGAGTCGACCCGCCGGATCGACACGATCGTGCTCGACAAGACCGGCACGCTGACCACCGGTCAGATGACGCTGACCCAGGCGGTCGCGGCCGAGGGCGAGGATGTCGAGGAGGTGCTGCGGCTCGCCGGGGCGCTGGAACATGCGTCGGAACATCCCGTCGCCCGGGCCGTCGCCTCCGGTGCCGCCCAACGCGTCGGTGACCTGCCCTCCGTGTCGGACTTCGCCAACCTCGAAGGCCTCGGCGTCGAAGGTGTCGTCGACCAGCGATCGGTGGTCGCAGGTCGGGTGAGTCTGCTGGCCGAACGCGGGCTGCCGCTTCCGTCCGCTCTGGAGGACGTACGACGTGACGCCGAGGCCGCTGGCCGGACCGTGGTCGCGGTCGCGTGGGACGGCGCCACGCGCGGGCTCCTCGTCGTCGCCGATTCGGTGAAGCCGACCAGTGCCGAAGCGGTGAAGGACCTGCGTGCCCTGGGACTCTCGCCGCGGCTGCTCACCGGCGACAACGACACGGTCGCTCGCGCGGTCGCCCACGAGGTCGGCATCGACCGCGAGCACGTGATCGCGGGTGTCCTGCCCCAGGACAAGGCCGACGTCGTGGCCCGGCTGCAGAGCGAGGGCAGGGTCGTCGCGATGGTCGGCGACGGTGTCAACGACGCGGCCGCGCTCGCCGGGGCAGACCTGGGGCTGGCGATGGGAACCGGCACGGACGTGGCGATCGAGGCCAGCGACCTCACGTTGGTCCGCGGTGACCTGCGGGTCGCGGCCGACGCGATCCGCCTGGCCAGGCAGACGTTGCGGACGATCCGGTGGAACCTGTTCTGGGCGTTCGCCTACAACCTCGCGGCGCTGCCGCTCGCCGCTGCCGGGCTGCTCAACCCGATGCTCGCGGGAGCGGCCATGGCGTTCAGCTCGGTCTTCGTGGTGAGCAACAGCCTCCGGCTCCGCCGATTCACCGCCACAGCGAGGGGCGGAGGGGAGTGAAGGGGGTCCTTTCGCTGAGGGCGGGCGGCGACACGTTTACGCCGGAGCTCGTCGAGGCGTTCCTGGACGAGTACACCAAGCCAGGTGACGTCGTCTTCGATCCTTTCGCCGGCTTCGGCACCACCCTTGTCGTCGCCGAACGGATGGGCCGCCGTCCGCTCGGCATCGAGATCATGGCCGACCGGGTGGAGGTCGTGCGGGCGAAGCTCGAGGACCCGTCGGCGATCCTGTGTGCCGACACGAGGAACCTCGATCGGCTCGACCTCCCGCCGATCGACTTCAGCATCACCTCGCCGCCGTACATGTCGAGGGAGGATCACCCGCAGAACCCGTTGACCGGATACCAGACGCTCGACGGCGACTACCGGACCTATCTCGACGAGCTGGCCGCGATCTATCGCAGGGTGGCGACCCGCCTCGTGCCCGGGGCGACGGTGGTGATCAACGCCGCCAACCTCCGGCTGCATTCGACCCGACTGGCGTGGGACATCGGTCAGGTGGTCTCGACCGTCCTGACCTACGAGCAGGAGGTCGTGATCGACTGGGACGAACCGCCGGCGTGGCTCACCAACGACTACTGCCTGGTCTTCTCATCCTGACTTCTCATCCTGAGAGGGAGACGTCCTGATCGGGAAAGGGTCCACCCGGCCGCGGTCTGCGAGGCATCGTGGGATGGGACGCTCGTCGGAGCGCAGGGAGATCGGGGGACTCCATGGCAGGGTCGGACACTCAACGCAAGCCGGGATTCCTGTCCCGCCCAATGGTTCGTCGGATCGTCGGTTTTGCCGTGATTGCCGCACTCGCGCTGATCTTCATCTTCCAGAACACCGCCACCGTGCGCATTCGCCTGCTCGTCCCTGAGGTGACCATGCCCTTGTGGGGTGCGTTGTTGATCGCCTGGGTCCTCGGCCTGGTGGCGGTCACGTTCACCGTACGCCGGCGCCAGTGACGGTCACCTTCGCCACGTTCGGCCGGGCGGCGGAAGTGACCTGGAAGGGCATTGGCGATATGCGGGAGAATGGCACCATGACCGAACGCAAACCGCCCGGCATCAGCTTCGAGTCATGGGTCGACAAGCAGATCAACGACGCCGTTGCGCGTGGCGAGTTCGACAACCTGCCTGGGGCGGGCAAGCCCATCGCCGACCTCGACAAGCCCTACGACGAGGTGTGGGTGCTCCGCCACCTGCGCAAGGAGGGCGTGTCGACCGAGGACCTGCTGCCGACACCGCTCCAGTTGCGCAAGGAGATCGAGCGCCTGCCGGACACGGTCCGCGAGTTGCGTTCGGAGCAGGACGTACGTGCGGTCGTCGACGAGCTCAACCATCGGATCACCCGCTGGCTGCGGGCCCCGTCGGGTCCGCGCGTGCCGGTCGTCCCCGTCAAGGCGGACGCCGTGGTGGGCCGGTGGCGGGCGGACCGCGAGGAGGCGGCGGCCAAGCGGGCCGCTGCCCGGACCGCCGCCGCGGAGGTGGCGCCAGAGGCTGGCGTCCCAGCGCAGCGCACCCCCTGGTGGCGTCGGCTCGCTCGCCGCCGGACCCCGAAGTCCTGATCAGGCCCCAGTTTCGGACCGGATGACATCGGAAGACCGCGCGGGCGTCGACCCCCGAACCTGGCGCGGGCGCAGGACCACCGCGGCCACGACGGCGCCGATGGCGACGATGCCGGCGGCCACGCCGAATCCGAGGTGGTAACCCCCGTTCAGCGCCGCGACCGACGAGTGCCCTTCGGCGAGCAGAAGGTCCGTACGCACGGTCGCCAGGGCCGCGAGGACGGCCAGTCCGAGAGCGCCGCCTACCTGCTGGGTCGTGTTGACGACACCGGATGCGAGCCCGGAGTCGCTGGGCGTGGCGCCGGACATGGCGAGCGTGACCAGGGCGGGAAAGCCCAGGCCGCCGCCCGCGCCGAGCAGCAGAAAGGCCGGGAGGACGTCCACCACGTACACCCCGTCCACCGGCGCACGGGCCAGCAGCGTGAGTCCGGCGACAACGGACACCAGGCTCGCCAGCAGCACGGTGCGTTCGCCGTACCGGGCGTTGAGTCGGGGCGAGAGACCGACCGACAGCGTGCCGATCGTCCCCGCAACCGGGAGGTAGGCGAGGCCGATCTCGAGTGGGCTGTAGTGGAGCACGTGCTGCAGATACAGGCAGCCGAGGAAGAACTGCCCGAACATCCCCGCCAGCATGAGGGCGAGCACGACGTTGCCGCCCGTGAGCTGACGTGAGCGGAAGATGCGGAGCGACAGGAGCGGCTTCTTCGCGGTGACCTGGCGCAGGACGAACCCGGCGAGCAGGACGAGGGTCGCCGCGCCGAGGACGAGCGTTCGCGTCGAGTCCCAGTCGCCGTCCGCCGACCGGAGAATCGTGTAGACGCCCAGCATCAGGGCCGCGGTGACGAGCATCGCGCCGACGCCGTCGGCGCCCTGGCGAAGTCCGATCCCGCGGTCGGTACGAAGGAGCCGGACGCCCAGCAGGGCGACGGCGATGCCGATCGGCAGGTTGACGAGGAAGATCCAGTGCCAGGTGAGGATCTGGGTGAGGACGCCGCCGGCGAGCAGGCCGATCGAGGCGCCACCGGCACCGACGAAGCTGTAGATGCCGATCGCCTTCGCCCGCGCCCCCGGCTCGGCGAACATCGTCACGATCATGCCCAGGATCACCGCGGAGCTGATGGCCGCGCCGGCCCCTTGGACGAACCGCGCGACGATGAGCATCTCCTGGCTGGTGGAGAGACCGCACCACAGGGACGCCCCGGTGAAGACGGCCAGCCCGGCGAGGAAGACGCGCTTGCGGCCGATCAGGTCGCCGAGTCGCCCGGCCAGCAGGAGCAACCCGCCGAACGCGATGAGGTACGCGTTGACGACCCAGGCGAGCTCCGACTGGGAGAAGCCGAGGTCGGCCTGGATCGACGGCAGGGCCACGTTGACGATCGTCTGGTCGAGGATGACCATCAACGACCCGGCGCAGAGGACGAGAAGGGCGAGCTGGCGGGTCCGGGCCGCGCTCGGTGAGTGTCGGAGCATGAGTGGTCGCCTCCTGATATGAGTTCCAGGAGTGACCGTAGCAGATAGTTTTGTTCGGGACTATCTAGTTCGGGACGAACTTGCTGTCTGCGGAACCTGCGGTGCGCGGCGGCGGATCGGCTGGTCGACGTGGGACGGGGTGGCCAGCTGGCCGCTGACCAGACGGACGAGGCCGTCGAGGAAGACCTTCCGCTTGCCGGCGGGCAGGTCGCCGAGGACATCGTCGTAGAGTTCGGCGACGATCTTCCGGGCGGCAGCCACCGTCTTCTCTCCCGCCGGAGTGACCGCGATCACCCGTGCGCGGCGATCCGTGTGCGAGGCCTGGCGCTCGGCGAGACCGAGCCTTTCGAGCTTGTCGATCGTCACGACCATGGTCGTCTTGTCGAGGTGGGACATCTCGGCAAGCTGGCTCTGCGTCCAGCGCCCGCTGCTCGCACTCATGAGTACGCAGTAGTCCCGCGGCGAGATCCCGAGGTCGGCCAGCCCGGAGGCCATCTGGGTCGCCAGGGCGAAGCTCGCCTGGTTCAGCAGGAACAGCAGGTCGGCGGCAAGGTCAGTCGGTGTCTGGGCAGGCATGACGCAATCCTAGCAAGATTGTCTGTCGCGGGATTATTTCGTACGCAGACAAATTCCGGCGCGGCGGCCTCGAAGACGAGCCGAACCCACCGGGCCGGGGTCGGACCTTCGGATAGCCAAGGGCCGCGGGATCGGTCACCATGTCGTCGTGCGTACGTCCTCTCGCCGGTTGGTCGTCACTGCGGTGTCGGTCGCCGCGTCGCTCGCGTTGACTCTTGCGCCGGCGGCCGCCGCGGCCGATGTCGCCGCCGATGTCATCGTCAGTCCTTCGACGGCCAGCCAGGGCGACTACACCACGCTGACCTTCGTCGTCCCGAACGAGTCCGAGAGCGCCAGCACGGTGAAGGTCAAGGTGGCGTTCCCGACCAAGCCGCCGTTGGCGTCGGTACGGGTCAAGCGCCAGCCGGGCTGGACCGCCGACGTGATCGAGACGAAGGTCCGCGGGCCAGGCGACACCTGCGACTGCGCGATGACGCCCGCCGTGACGTCGATCACCTGGACGGCAGACAGAAGCGCCCGCATCAATCCGGGCGAGTTCGACGAGTTCGAGGTCTTCGTGGGGCCACTGCCGCTGGTGGAACGCCTCACGTTCCCGACCGTCCAGACCTATGACGACGGCTCGGTGGAACGGTCGGCGGCGCGCGCGAGCGCGGAGGGACAATCCGCGCACCCCGCCCCGGCGCTCACCCTCCGCGCGGTTCCGGCGGCAGCGGGCGAGGCCAGTACTGCCGGCGACTCGGAGAGTGGCGTGATCTCCGGTCTGACGCGGGCGGGCTGGACCGGCGCGAGTCGCTGGATCGGGGTGGCGGCCGTCGTCCTCGGCGTCGGGGTCATGGCCGCGGCCGGCGGACTCGCACTCGTGCGCCGTCGCGGCAGCTCGCTCACGGAGTAGCTCCGTCTTGCTTGTGAGGTCGGAGGTCCCCCGTTGGGCCCTCGTGACCACGGCCGCGCGGCCCGTGCCAGATCCGATCTTGCGGACCAGTCTGACCATGTGGGCCACGTGGGGGCCCGAGGCACGGGTGAGACGACCGAGTGGGGAGCGGGTGGGCCATGGCGGACTTCGAATCCGGATCCAATCACGACTTCCCCTCCAGGCTCGACCTCCTGTCGGTCAACACGATCCGCGGTTTGTGCATGGACGCCGTGCAGAAAGCCGAGTCCGGTCATCCGGGTACGCCGATGGGAATCGCGCCTGTCGCCTACACGCTCTGGCAGAAATTCCTGCGATTCGATCCGGGCGATCCGATCTGGCCCAACCGGGACCGGTTCGTCCTCTCCGAAGGGCACGCGTCCGCGCTGCTGTGGTCGCTTCTGCATTTGAGCGGCGTACGTTCGGTCGATCCCGACTACGAGGTTCTCGGAACCCCCGCGGTCACCCTGAACGATCTCAAGACCTTCCGGGAGCTCGGCTCGCATTGCCCGGGGCACCCGGAGTATCGGTTGACCAGTGGCGTGGAGGCGACGACCGGACCGCTCGGCCAGGGTGTCGCGATGTCGGTGGGGATGGCGATCTCGAGCCAGTGGCTCGCCGCGCGGTACAACCGCGACGGTGTGTCGCGGGGGTCCGGGGGTCGTCCCCCGGGCAAGCTCAGTCCGCTCTTCGACTTCGACGTGTACGCACTCGCCGGCGACGGCTGCATGATGGAAGGCATCTCGTCGGAGGCGGCGTCATTCGCCGGCCACCAGAAGCTGTCCAACCTGTGTTGGATCTATGACTCGAACCACGTCACGATCGAGGGCCACACCGACATCACCTTCACCGAGGACGTGGCCGCCCGGTTCCTTTCCTACGGCTGGAATGTCACGACGGTCGCAGACGCGAACAATCTCGAGATGGTCGCCCGGGCGTTCCATTCGTTCAAGGCCGAGCACGAGCGGCCGACGCTCATTCTCGTCCACAGCCACATCGGGTACGGCTCGCCGTGGGAGGACTCACCGAAGGCACACGGTTCACCACTCGGCGTCGAGGCGGTGAAGGCCACCAAGCGGGTGCTGGGGATGCCGGACGACGTGGACTTCTACATCCCGGACGGCATCTATCACTGGTTCGAGCAGGGGATCGGCACCCGCGGTCAGGCGGCGCGGACGGCGTGGGAGGCGAACTTCAAGGAGTACGCCAACGCCTATCCCGAGCTCGCAGACCAGGTAGAGCGCATGCAGCGCCGCGAAGCTCCGCCCGAGTGGGACGCCGACCTCCCGACGTTTCCGGCAGATCCGAAGGGTCTCGCCACCCGGGCCTCGTCGGCTGAGGTGCTCAACGCCGTCGCCCGGCACGTGCCGTGGCTGCTCGGTGGATCGGCCGACCTCGAGCCCTCGACCAAGACCTGGCTGCAGGTCGATGGTGGGACCGCGTTCGAGCCGGACGACCGGTCGGCGCGCAACTTCCACTTCGGCGTCCGCGAGCACGCCACGGCCGCGATCGCGAACGGCATGGCGCTGTCGAAGCTCCGGCCGTTCTGGTCGGGTTTCCTGATCTTCTCCGACTACGCCCGGGGCGCCATCCGGCTGTCTGCGCTGATGGAGGTGCCGGTCATCCACATCTTCACCCACGACTCGATCGGCGTCGGGCAGGACGGGCCGACCCACCAGCCGGTGGAGCAGCTGGCGTCCCTGCGGGCGATGCCCGGGCTGCTGGTCTTCCGCCCGGCAGACGCGAGCGAGGTGGTCGAGACCTGGCGGGTGGTGGGTGGGTTCCGGCGCGAGCCGGCCGTTCTCGTGTTGTCCCGGCAGGCGTTGCCGACGTTCGACCGGCAGCATCTGCACGGTGCCGAAGGTGTCGCCCGTGGCGCGTACGTCCTCGCCGATCCTCCCGACGGTGGTCAACCGGACGTGCTGTTGCTCGCCACTGGCTCCGAGGTGGCACTGGCCCTGTCGGCGCAGGACGAGCTCGCCGGGGAGGGAATCGGGGCGCAGGTGGTGAGCATGCCGTGCTGGGAGCTGTTCGACCGGCAGCCCGCCGACTACCGCGACTCCGTCCTCCCACCGGAGGTGACGGCCCGGGTCGGGATCGAACAGGCGTCGACCCTGGGATGGGACCGCTATGTCGGCCCCGCGGGTGCCGTGATCGGCATGCACACGTTCGGCGCGTCGGCACCGCTGAAGCAACTGCTGCACAAGTTCGGGTTCACCCCCGACAGGGTGACCGAGGCTGCCCGCGCCGTGGTGAGACAGGCGCGTGCCCGCAGCGAGACCGAAGCTCAGGGAGAGGACAGGCCGTGACCGCCACGCAGGAGTTGCACCAGCGCGGGCAGAGTCTGTGGCTGGACAACATCACCCGCAGGATGCTCGACACCGGGCAGATCCAGCACTACATCGAGGCGTACTCGATCACCGGGCTCACCTCGAACCCGTCGATCTTCGACCAGGCGATCGAGACCGGCTACTACGACGACGCGATCCGCGCCGCGGCGACGCGAGGTCGCACGGACGAGGACCTGTTCTTCGAGCTGGCGATCCAGGACCTGCGGCGCGCGGCCGACCTCTTCCTGGCGATCCATGAACGGACCGACGGCGTGGACGGCTGGGTCTCCCTCGAGGTTTCGCCGTTGCTGGCCTACGACACCGACGCGACGATCAGGGCGGCGAAGGCCTTGCACGCAAGGGCGGGTCGACCGAACCTGCTGATCAAGATCCCGGGTACGAAGGAGGGGCTGCCGGCGATCACCGAGTGCATCGCGTCCGGCGTCCCTGTCAACGTCACCTTGCTCTTCTCCGCCGACCACTACCGTGCGGCCGCGCGCGCCTACCGCGACGGCGTCCAGCGTCGGGTCGAGGCGGATCGCGATCCCGCGGTCGGCTCGGTCGCGTCGGTGTTCATGTCCCGTTGGGATGTGGCCGTCGCCGACCAGGTTCCGGAGCAGCTGAAGGACCAGCTGGCCCTCGCGGTGGGGCTGGACACCTACCGTGCGTACCGGCGGTTCCTGGACTCCGACGCCATGCAGCGGCTGGAGAACGCCGGCGCGCGGCCGCAACGCCTGCTGTGGGCGAGTACGCGGACGAAGGACCTGGCCGCCTCGGACACGCTCTACGTCCACGGGCTGGCGGCGCCGTTCACCGTCAACACGATGCCGGACGCCACGTTGGAGGCGTTCCACGACCACGGCGAGGTGGGCGATCCGATGCCCGCCGACGGCGGAGCATGTGACGAGATGCTGAGCCGGTTCGCCGACGCCGGCGTGGACGTCAGAGCCCTTGCGGACAAGCTCCAACGCGACGGTGCGCAGGCGTTCGTGACGTCGTGGAAGGACCTGCTGGGTCGGATCTCCGCCCAGCGCGCCGCGCTCACGACCTGACGCCACCACATCGAAGCTGATCAGGACCTGATCGGGAGGAACGACGATGCCGAGGATCCCGCTCCGCGACCGACCGGCGTGGAAAGCGCTCGAGGAGCACCGCGCCGAGATCGGGCAGCGACACCTGCGCGACCTGTTCGGCGAGGACCCTGGACGCGGCGAACGCCTGTGCGCCGAGGCCGCCGGGACCGGCATCTACCTCGACTACTCCAAGAACCGCGTCACCGACGAGACCATGCGCCTGCTCGTGCGGCTCGCGGAGGAGTGTGAGCTCGAACGCCGGCGGGACATGATGTTCGCCGGCGAGCCGATCAACACCTCCGAGCACCGTTCGGTGCTGCACGTCGCCCTGCGGATGCCGAGGGAGGCGTCGCTCGTCGTCGACGGCGTGGACGTCGTCTCGGAGGTGCACGCCGTGCTGGACAAGATGGCGGCGTTCGCCCAGAAGATCCGTTCGGGGGAGTGGAAGGGCCACACCGGCAAGCCGATCCGCACCATCGTCAACGTCGGCATCGGCGGCTCGGACCTCGGCCCGGTGATGGCCCACGAAGCGTTACGGCACTACAGCAAGCGTGAGTTGACGTTCCGGTACGTTTCCAACGTCGATGCCACCGACTTCGTGGAGGCGACCCGGGACCTGTCGGCCGAGGAGACGCTGTTCATCATCTCCTCGAAGACCTTTGGTACGCAGGAGACGCTCACCAACGCGCACTCAGCCCGCGACTGGGTCGTGCGCGAGGTCGGCAGCGACGACGCCGTCGCGAAGCACTTCGTCGCGGTCTCCACCAACGCGGAGAAGGTCGCGGCGTTCGGGATCGACACCCAGAACATGTTCGGCTTCTGGGACTGGGTGGGTGGCCGATACTCGATGGACTCCGCGATCGGCCTGTCGACGATGGTCGCGATCGGCCCGGAGCAGTTCGCCGATATGCTCGCGGGCTTCCACGCGATGGACGAGCACTTCCGCACCGCACCGCTGGCCGAGAACCTTCCCGCCCTGATGGGGTTGCTCGCCTGCTGGTACGTCAACTTCTTCGGCGTGCAGACGATCGGCGTGATGCCGTACGACCAGTACCTGAAGCGGTTCCCGGCCTATCTGCAGCAGCTCACGATGGAGTCCAACGGCAAGCACGTGACGCTCGACGGCAAGGCCGTCGACTACGACACCGGTCCCGTCTACTGGGGCGAGCCGGGCACCAACGGCCAGCACAGCTTCTACCAACTGCTGCACCAGGGCACCCGCCTCATCCCGGTCGACCTGATCGGGTTCGGCAAGGGGCTCAACCCGCTGGGTGAGCACCACGACATCCTCACCTCCAACGTCTTCGCCCAGGCGCAGGCGTTGGCGTTCGGGAAAACCGAGGACGAGGTGGGAGCCGAGGGGACACCGGAGGACGTCGTACCCCACAAGGTGATGCCGGGCAACCGCCCCACCAACGTCCTGCTCGCCGAGGTGCTGACGCCCCGGTTGTTGGGCTCGCTGGTGGCGCTCTACGAGCACAGCGTCTTCACCCAGGGCACGGTGTGGGGCATCGACTCCTTCGACCAGTGGGGCGTCGAGCTGGGCAAGGTGCTCGCGAAGCGCATCATCCCTGATCTCACCAGCGACACCGAACCCGACCTGCGCTACGACTCGTCGACCAACGCGCTGATCCGTCGCTACCGCACGCTGCGGCGGTGAGCGGCAGCAGGGATGGACGCGCGCGGCCTGACCACCGAAGAACTCTCAGGGGGGACGAACGATGGCCACCGACACACCCATGCAGCTCGGCATGATCGGGCTCGGCCGGATGGGCTCCAACCTCGTCCGGAGGTTGATGCGGGACGGCCACCAGTGTGTGGCGTACGACGTCAATGCGACAGCCGTGCAGGAGCTGGCGGGCGAAGGTGCCACCGGGGCAACGACCCTCGAGGAGTTCGTGGCGGCCCTGGACAAGCCACGGGCGATCTGGCTGATGGTGCCAGCGGGTGTCGTCCAGTCCACCCTCGACCAGCTGGTGGGACTGCTCGACCCGGACGACGTCGTGATCGACGGTGGCAACTCCTACTACCGCGACGACATCACCCGTGCGAAGCAGCTGGCCGAGCGGCAGATCCACTACGTCGACTGCGGCACCTCCGGTGGGGTCTGGGGTCTGGAACGCGGCTACTGCCTGATGATCGGTGGCGAGAGCCGTGCGGTCAGCCGGCTGGACCCGATCTTCGCCACCATCGCGCCCGGAGCCGGGAGCGCCGCGCCCACGCCGCACCGCACCCTGAACGGCACCGCACCGCAGGGATATCTGCACTGCGGGCCCAACGGGGCCGGGCACTTCGTGAAGATGGTCCACAACGGCATCGAGTACGGGATGATGGCGTCGATCGCCGAGGGCCTGTCCATTCTGCGGCACGCCAACATCGGCAAGAAGGACCGCCCGGTCGACGCGGAGACCTCGCCGCTGCGTGACCCGGAGGCCTATCAGTACGACATCGACGTCGGCGAGGTCGCGGAGGTCTGGCGGCGGGGCTCGGTCATCGAGTCGTGGCTCGTCGACCTGATCGCCGACGCACTCGCCGCCTCGCCCCAGCTGGAGAGTTTCAAGGGCCGGGTCTCCGACTCGGGCGAAGGTCGCTGGACGGTGATCGCGGCGATCGAGGAGAGCGTGCCGGCAGCCGCCATCACCGCCGCCCTGAACGAACGCTTCGAGTCGCGCGGGCTCGGACACTTCGCCGACGCCGCCATGTCGGCGATGCGGAGCGAGTTCGGGGGCCATGCGGAGAAGGGGAACTGACCAGCATGCACCACGACCTCGAGGTTTTCGCCGATCCGGCGGCGGTGGCAGCGGCCGCGGCCGATCACGTCGTACGCCTTAGCCGGGAGGCGATCGCGGACCACGGACGGTTCACGTGCGCGGTGAGCGGCGGGCACACGCCGTGGGCGATGTTTGCCGAGCTCGCCCGACGCGACGTCGCGTGGAACCACGTCGTGATCTTCCAGGTCGACGAGCGCGTCGCGCCGGCCGGCGATCCGGACCGCAATCTCACCCACCTGCGCGAGAGCCTCGGTTCGGCCGATGCGGACGTCGTACCGATGCCGGTGAACGACGCCGTGCACACCGACGTCGCCGGCCTCGAGGCGGCTGCGGACGGCTATGCGGCGCTGCTGCCGGACCGGTTCGACCTGGTCCACCTGGGTCTGGGACCGGACGGACACACTGCCTCGCTGGTCCCGGATGACCCGGTGCTGAAGGTGACCGACCACCTGGTCGCGATCACCGGTCCCTACCAGGAGCATCGGCGCATGACCCTCACCTATCCGGCGCTGGCGCGGGCGGACCAGTTGCTCTGGCTGGTCACCGGTGAGGACAAACACCTGCCCCTGGCGAAGCTCCTCGCCGGCGACGAGTCCATCCCGGCGGGCCAGGTCGAGGCGCGCGCCTCACTCGTCCTCGCCGACCGGTCGGCGGCCGGGCGATGAGTACCCGCCAGACGAAGGCCCGGCCGATGAGTACCCGCCAGATGAGGGCCCCCCGATGACGGCCCTACCGATGGAAGCGAGTTCAGCGGCCCGGCGACCGCAGGTCGCGTCGTTCGACGGTGTCGTCGCGCCCGACGAGGACGGTCGCCACGAGGCTGGGCGGGAAGAGGCCATGCTCCACGACACTGGGTGTACCCGAGAGGTCGGCCGCGAGGCGTGCTGGGTCGCCCACCTCGCCGTGGTAGTCGGCGATGACGCCACCGTCCGGACTGCGCGGCACACCCCGCACCGTCACCGACGCCAGGCGCCGCAGCGTCGCCGGCAGCCCGAACTCGAGCAGTTCGACCGGAACCGGGGCGTGCAGTGCGGCGACCAGTTTGCGCGAGTCCACGATGACGATGAACTGGTCGGCGGCCGCCGCCACGATCTTCTCCCGGGTGTGCGCGGCGCCTCCGCCCTTGACCAGCCAGCCGTCGGGGGCCACCTGGTCGGCGCCGTCGATGGTGATGTCGAGGTGGTCGAGCGTGTCGAACTCCTGGACCGTGAGGCCGAGGCCGAGAGCGGCGTGGTGGGTGTGGGGCGACGACGCCACGCAGCGAAGAGACAGGTTCCGCCGGGCGAGTGCCGGCAGCAGGTAGGCCACGGTGCTGCCCGTACCGAGGCCGACGGTCATTCCGTCCTGCACGAGTGCAGCGGCGGCCTCGGCAGCGATCCGCTTCTCCCGTTCGACCCTGTCGTGCCCGGCCTGGCTCGGCTCGGACAGATTCTGCTCGGCGCTCACGCGTTCCCGCGTGCTGTGCTCATTGGTTCCCTCGCTTCGCTCGCTCACGTGCACACAGTCTCCCCGCCGGCCGCCCGCACACACCTCGGCAGCGCCGCACCGCATGCCGCAACGGAGGGATCGCGATGGCTCTCGGATATCGCGCGCCGCTCTACCTGATGGCCTTCGACCATCGGGGATCGTTCGAGCACGACCTGTTCGGCGGGAAAGGTCCGTCCGTGCCGCAGGCGAGAGCGGGCGACAGTCGGGCGAAACCCGCCGGGGGGCCGAGCGATACGGTCCGCGCCGGCATCATCGACGCCAAGAACCTCATCTACGAAGGCTTCGTCCAGGCCCTCGAGCGTGGCGCGCCGCGGGACGCGGCGGGTGTCCTCGTCGACGAGAAGTTCGGTACGCAGGTGGCGCGCGCGGCGAGTGCGGCCGGGCACGTGCTCGCGATGCCGGTGGAGAAGTCCGGGCAGGAGGAGTTCGAGTTCGCCTACGGCGAGGATTTCGCGGCACACATCGAGCGGTTCGGTCCGACGTTCGCGAAGGTTCTGGTTCGCTACAACCCCGACGGTGACCAGGACCTGAACGCCCGCCAGACACAGCGACTCGCCCAGCTCAGCGCGTGGCTGCACGACACGGAACGCAGGTTCCTCTTCGAGCTGCTCGTCCCGTCGACCGATGACCAGTGGACGCGCTGCGGTGGGGACCAGGGACGGTACGACCGCGAGTTGCGGCCGGACCTCGTCGTCCGCGCCCTCGAGGCGCTTCAGGACGCGGATGTGGAGCCGGACATCTGGAAGATCGAGGGACTCGACACCGCGGACGCCTGCGCCCGGGTGGTGGCACAGGCCCGGGCAGGCGGCCGCTCCGACGTCTGCTGTGTCGTTCTCGGGCGCGGTGCCGACGAGGCCCTGGTGGAGCAGTGGCTGCGGATCGCCGCCGGCGTCCCAGGCTTCGACGGGTTCGCGGTCGGTCGGACACTGTGGGAGGACGCGCTGCGGGCGTGGCTGGCCGGCACGGTGACGCGGGACCACGCGGCGACCGCGATCGCTACCTCGCGCTGATCCACACGTTCCTCACCGCGTCGGACGCGAGCGTCCTGGCCGGCTCGGAGCGGTCATGAACGCCGCCGACGTTCCACCGGTCCGGCTGTTCCTGGCCGATGTCGACGGCACGCTGGTGACGAACGACAAGGTGCTCACCGACCGCGCCGTCGAGGCCGTCCACCGACTGCACGACGCCGGCATCCTGTTCGCGGTCACCAGCGGGCGCCCGCCACGTGGCATGTCGATGCTCGTCGAGCCGCTCCGCCTCAGCACACCGGTCGCGGCGTTCAACGGCGGTCTCTTCGTCCATCCGGACATGTCGGTGATCGAAGCGAGGACCGTCCCGGATGAGGTGGTCGCGCCGGTGGTTTCGCTGCTGGCGTCGTACCGGCTTGACGTCTGGATCTATCGGGGCACGGAGTGGTTCGTCCACGACCGGACCGGCCCGCACGTCGACCGTGAGGCGTGGACGGTGAAGTTCGCACCGACCGTGGTGGAGAGCTACGCCGGGATGCGCGACGTCGCGAAGATCGTCGGTGTGAGCGACGACCTGGACGCGGTGGCCGCGGCGGAGTCGGCAGCCCGTGACGAGTTCGGTGACCACGTCTCGGCGGCACGGTCCCAGCCCTACTACCTCGACGTCACGCACCCGGAGGCCAACAAGGGGAGCGTGGTGGCGTTCCTGTCGAGGATGTACGGCATCGATCCGGCACAGATCGTGACCATCGGCGACATGCCGAACGACGTTCTCATGTTCGCGCGTTCGGGCCTGTCCATCGCGATGGGCAACGCGAGCCCCGAGGTGCAGCGCGCGGCCCGCCGGGTCACGACGGCCAACACCGACGAGGGTTTCGCGAACGCCGTCGAGCGCTACGTGTTGCCCGCCCGGGCCCGTGCGGGCGCGGGTGCCACCACGTCGGGCCGCGTCGCGACGACGAACAGGAAAGGCGGGCACACAGATGGAACGTGACACTGTCGACGCGTTGGTCATCTTCGGCGCGACCGGGGACCTGGCGAAGCTGCAGACCTACCCCGCTCTGGTCAGCCTGGTCGAGCGCGGTGTACTCGACGTACCGATCATCGGCGTGGCCAACAGTGGGTGGAAACTCGAGCAGTTCCGCGACTATGCCGCGGAGTCGCTGCGGCACCACGACATCGATCCGACGAAGGGCGCGGCGGCGGGCATGCTGGGGCTGCTCGGCTATGTCGACGGCGACTTGACCGACGACGCGACCTATCAGGAGGTCTCGGATCGCCTCGGCGACCGCCGCCGGACGTTGTTCTATCTCGAGGTCCCGGCGCAGCTGTTCGGGCGGATCACGCAGGGGATCGCCAGTGTCGGCCGCGAACGCGACTCGCGCGTCATGGTCGAGAAGCCGTTCGGCACGGACCTGCGCAGCGCCCAGGAACTCAACGCCGCCATGCACAAGGTCTTCGCGGAGGACGCGATCTTCCGCGTCGACCACTGGCTCGGTCTTGATCCGGTGGAGAACATCCAGTTCGTCCGCTTCGCCAACTCCATCGTCGAACCGCTGCTCAACCGCGACCACGTGGAGAGCATCCAGATCACCATGGGGGAGTCGTTCGGGGTGGCCGACCGGGGCCGGTTCTACGACCGGACCGGCGCGATCCGCGACGTCCTGCAGAACCACCTGATGCAACTGCTCGTGACGATCATGGCCGACGAGCCGCGGCACGACATCAGGTCCTGGCGGAACGAACGCGCCGAGGCCGTGCAGGCGCTGCGGACGTTGACGCCGGGCGATGTCGTCCGCGGGCAGTACGACGGCTACCGCGACGTGCCGGGTGTCGCGCCCGACTCGACGGTGGAGACGTACTTCGCGGTGCGGCTGGCGTCGGAGTCCGCGCGATGGGCGGGCGTACCGATCTACATCCGCGCCGGCAAATGCCTCCCCGTCAGCGCGACGGAGGTCTCGGTGCGGTTCCGCCGGCCCGAACGCAACATCTGCGGCACCAAGCCGTTCGAGAGCATGAACGAACTGCGTTTCCGGGTACGCCCGGAGACCGCGGTGACGCTCAGTCTGGCGGGCAAGAAACCTGCCATCGGCCCTGAGGCGCAGGTCGAGGAGCTCACCTTCGCACAGCAGCCGGGCTCCGACCCGAGGCCGTATGACCGGCTGATCGGAGCCGCGCTGGCAGGCGACCAGTGGTTCTTCGCCCGTGAGGACTCGGTGGAGGCGTCCTGGCGGATCGTCGACCCCATCCTCGACGATGCGGTGCCGGTCCATCCGTACGCCCAGGGCTCGTGGGGACCGGAGGCGGCGGACAGCCTGCTCCCAGCGGGAACCACCTGGCACGACCCGCAGGCCTGAGCCGGACGTCGGGCCGGTGTGAGCGTGATGGGTGGCACCTGTCCGAAGGGCTCGACATCCCTTTCGGGCCTCAGCACCTTCGGACAGGTCCCGGTCGGTCAGCTCTGGCTCGGCGCGTCCTGGTCGGGGGCGTAGAACTTCGTCGTGTTCTCGACGACCGTGGCCACCTCGGCGCTGTCGGCGCCCGAGGCTTCGTATGCCGCGCCCCACGCCCTGCTGCTCCTGGTCATGAAGTCGCGCGCCTCCGGCGACTGCTCGAATGCTTCCCGTTCGGCCTTGTCGATCTCGCCGCCGCCCAGGTGGAGGCCCAGGCCGAGAAGCGTGAGGTCCCAGCCGACGCCGACAGCGCCCGGCCCGTACATCGACCAGAAGCCGGGGTCGACGACCGCGGTGTGGCAGAGCTCGAAGAGCGTCTGGCCGTCGGTGCCGGGCGACAGGCGGACCTCGACCTCGCTGAGGTCGGCCTCGGAAGGCTCGCCGAGCACCCACGTGACCTTGAGGCGTTCCGGCGGCTCGCAGGCGACGATCTCGCCGCCGGCGTTGTTTTCGATCTGGTACGTACCGCCGAGGCGGAAGTCTCCGGTGACCGGAAGGAACCAGCGGTTGACCCGCTTCGGGTCGGTGATGGCGTCCCAGACGTCCTCGATCGGAGCGTCGTAGCTGCGTCGCAAGGTGATCGTGCGTACGTCTTGCTCCTTGATGCGCCCCTGGCCGGTCTCGCGCTGGATGGCGTTGATCTCGTCGCCGATGTCCATCGGGTCGTTCTCCTTGCTGTCCGGATTGTCTGCGCAGCGTGCCGCGTCGCGCGAAGCATCTCAGTCGAAGCTTATATAAGTCAACGCTGAGATGTATCGGAGTGCCGCCCAGCCCGGGCCACGGGACGGGCGCCGGTGCTGGCCAGGACTCCGGACAGAACGGACGACTAGGGTCGGGCCCACGGTGGGGGGTGATCTTCGCCTCGGCCGTCGTACGTCGGATGAGGGAACCAGATGAGGAGTCGAGGATGACACCGACGGTGGGAACCAACAGGCGGGCGTTTCTTCTCGGCTCGGCGGCGGCCGCCGCTGGCGTGATGCTCGGCGCGTGCTCGGCCGGCGACGACAGAGCCGGCGACGACACGGCCGGCAACGGTACGAAGGGCGGCGGCGGCAAGGCCGACGGCGTGGGGTCGAGCAAGAAGCCGCTCTCCGCGCCGGCCGAGTTCCACGAGGCGCCGATGCTGGCCGCCCAGGTGAAGGCCGGCGACCTCCCGCCGGTGAAGGACCGGCTCCCCGCGCGGCCCTACGTCGTCCCGCACAACTGGCTGGAGCCCGGCAAGTTCGGCGGCGAACTACGCATGATGACGCCGAAGGTCAGCGACGGTCAGGTCCGCGAGTACATGTACGGCCACTCGATCCTGCGTTACCTCAACGACGGCATGGACATCGGCCCGGGAATAGCCGAGAGCTGGGAGTCGAACGCCGACGCGTCGGAGTGGACCCTGCACTTCCGCGAAGGTCTCAAATGGTCCGACGGCAAGCCGTGGACCACGGCGGACATCCTCTTCTGGTGGGAGGATCTCGTCCTCGACGAGGACCACTCCGCCGTGCCGCCGGACGAGATGCGGTCAGGCAAGGGCACGCTGGCGAAGATGACCGCGCCCGACGACTTCACTCTGGTCCTCACCTACGACGCCCCCGCTCCACTGACCGCCGACCGGCTCGCCACGTGGGTGAGCGGCGGCAACGGCGACGTCGGGCCGATCTGGACGCTGCCGCGGCACTACGTCGAGCAGTTCCACCCGAAGTACAACCCGGACGCACCCGCCGACTGGGCGTCGAAGGACGGCGTCTTCTACACGAAGGCCGACTTCGTCCGCAATCCCGAGTGCCCGACACTCACCGGTTGGCGCGTCACCTCGGTCAAGGAGGGCGAGGTCCTGCGCTGGGAGCGCAATCCGTACTACTGGTGTGTCGATCCCGACGGAAACCAGCTGCCGTTCGTCGACCGCCTCATCATGTCGGTGGTCCAGGACGCGCAGGTCGGCAAACTGCAGGTCCAGGAGGGCAGGTACGACTACGTGCACGGGCCGTTCGCCCAGCTCGCCCTCGCCGACGTCGCAGGACTCAAGGAGACCGCCGACCGCAGCGGCGTGGAAACTGTCCTGTGGGACAACGGCGACGGCACCGGAAACGCCTGCTTCTTCTTCAACTACGACTATCACGACGAGAAGATGCGAAAGCTGATCCGGGAGCCGGCGTTCCGGCAGGCGTTGTCGCTCGCGTTCAACCGGGCCGAGGTCCAAAAGGCCGTGCACTTCGGCATGGGCGAGGCGACAACGGGGACGATGAGCCCGAAGGCGGTCGAGTATCACGTCGGCTCGGAGGGCCCCGACGTCTACCGCAGCTGGCGGGACGCGTACAACGCCTACGACCCCGAGGCCGCGAAGAAGCTGCTCGACGAGCTCGGCGTGGTCGACAAGGACGGTGACGGCAAGCGCGAGATGCCTGACGGCGACAAGCTCACCATCGTCCTGACGTTCGCGGCCAATCCCAACGACGTCGTGTCGCAGTCGAACAACCTCATGGTCAGGGACTGGCGACGCATCGGACTCGACGTACGCGAGGATCCCATCCCGCCGGAGTCGATGGATCCGGGATGGCAGAGCGGCAAGATCATGGGCCGCGGCGACTGGGGCGTCGGCGACGGCCCGAACTGTCTCGTCTTCCCCCAGTGGATCGTGCCGATCGAGCCGACCCGTTGGGCACCGCTCGAGGGCCAGTTCTACAACGTGCGGGGAACGCCGGCCGAGAACGCCGAACGTGACAAGGACCCCTACGACCGCACACCGCCCCGGATGGAGCCCGAACCGGGCGGCCCCATCGAGAAGCTGTGGAAGCTCTACGACCAGTGCAAGGTCGAGCCGGACGAGATGAAACGCCATCAGCTCGTCTGGGAGATCACCAAGATCCACGTCGAGGAAGGGCCGTTCTTCCAGGGTTCGGTGGCCAACACCCCGTCGCTTACGGTCGCGCACCGCGATCTCGGGAACGTACCCAGGAAGGAGAATCTCGCCCAAGGCGGGTTCACCGCACCGTGGATCCATCCGACACCGGCCGTCTACGATCCTGAGGCGTATTTCTGGCGCAACCCGGACGAGCACGGCGGAAGCGGTGCCGGCGCCTGAGCGAGCCGTCCAGCGCGGCGGCGCCGTCAAGGCCGTGAGCTCGTTCCTGCCGTCTGCCAGACTGGCCGCCTGACGTGCACCGGAGACGACTCCGGGCGGACCAGGAAAGGCGTGGACGGCAGCGGTGACGAACGACGACGTGTCCCAGCATGGTGGCGGCGACGAGGATCTGGTGGCGACGATCCGCAGGCAGCGGACCGAGAAGATCGCCAAGCTCCGGGCGGCCGGGGTGGAGCCCTACCCCTCCGGCCCGGTGGACAAGACCTCGGCGGCGGACGCCCTGAAGCTCACCGACGGTACCCCCGTCACCGTCGCGGGACGGGTGATGCTCTTCCGGGTGATGGGCAACATCGCGTTCGGCCGGCTCCATGACGAGAGCGGCGACATCCAGTTCGTGCTGTCCAAGAAGGATCTTGACCAGGGTGCCGAGCCAGGTCAGGGATACAAGTTCTGGATCAGGCACCTCGACCTGGGTGACTTCGTGAGCGTCGAGGGCGTACGGATGGAGACCAAGACGGGCGAACCGTCGGTCGGTGCCCGTGCGGTCACGCTGCTGGCGAAGGCGCTCCGCCCGCTGCCGGACAAGCACGCCGGGCTGGCCAACGAGGATCTGCTGCTCCGCAAGCGCTACCTCGACATCCTGTTACACCGCGACGTCCAGGACATGATCTATGCCAAGGCGCGGTACTGGCGGTCGATCCGGCGATTCCTCGAAGACCGCGACTTCGTCGAGGTGCAGACGCCCGCTCTGGAACACACCAGCGGTGGGGCCGACGCGCGTCCGTTCGTCACCCACCACAACTTCCTCGACACCGAGGTGTGCCTGCGGATCTCGATGGGCGAGCTGTGGCAGAAGCGCCTGCTCGTCGGCGGTCTGGAAAAGGTGTTCGAGATCGGCCGGCAGTTCCGCAACGAGAGCCAGAGCCGGGAGCATCTCAACGACTACGACCAGATGGAGTTCTACTGGGCGTACGCCAATCACGAGTGGGGAATGGCCCTGGTCGAGGAGTTGATGACCTACGTCGTCATGGAGACCTTTGGCACTCTGCAGTTCACCCTGCACCGCAACGAACGCACCTACGACGTCGATCTGAGCCGTCCATGGGAACGCTACGACTACGTGGAGACGGTTCACCGGCTGACGGGGATCAATGTCCTCGACGCGAGTGTCGACCAGATGGTCGCCAGGCTTGACGAGCTGGGCGTTTCCTACGACAAGGCCGGCCTGAACCGCGCGCGAGCGACGGACTCGCTCTGGAAGCACTGCCGCCGCCAGCTCACCGGTCCAGGGTTCCTGGTCAACGAACCGTTGGAGGTGTCGCCGCTTGCCAAGCGCAGCGCCTCTCGCCCCGGAATCGTCGAGCGTTTCCACGTCCTGATCGCCGGCAGCGAGCTCGGCAATGGTTATTCGGAGTTGAATGACCCGATCGACCAGGCCGAGCGGTTCGACCAGCAGCAGGCGTTGCGGGACGCCGGTGACAATGAGGCACAGATGGCGGACGATGATTTCGTCGAGGCGCTGGAATACGGAATGCCGCCCGCCTGCGGTTTCGGGATGAGTGAGCGGGTGTTCGCTTTCTTCATGGACAAGAGCATTCGCGAGTGCCAGATCTTCCCGCTCCTCAAGCCGGCCTCACAGTCCTGAGCCTCGCGGCACTACTCGCAGCGTGACGGGTCGGCGGAGACCGACGGGTGGCGCCCTGGTTGGGCGGGGCTTGCCTGGTTGGCAGGGTTACTCGCCTGGTTGGCAGGGTTACTCGCCTGGTTGGCTGGGGCTGTGGTCGCTGGGCAAGGCGTTGATGCCGTTTCCGTGTCTCGAGGCCTGGTTGACCTGGCTTCGAGACACGGCGCGGGTCGTTCGGGCATGCCGTACTTGCCACGGTTCCACCGCGACGAAGGCGATCTGTCTTGTCAGCGGCGAGTCGTAGGCGCCGCACACGCATGCGCAATCAGTCGGGGCGTTGCGCGGCGAGTTCCTCGATCGCTCCGCAGTCGAGGGCGTGGTCGTAGGCGCCGAAGTCGCGGACCTCACCGCGGAACGCCCCGGGAACGTCCGGGCCGACCCGGAGACCAGTGGCTGTCGCGAGGGATCCCGTCACTTCACCCTGGGCGGTCGCGGCCTCCTTCCCATCGACGTAGACCGACACCGTTCCGCCGCGGCGGACGGCGGCGAGGTGGTGCCGGCCGGGCTCGAGAGAGTGCGCTGTCGTGGCGGTGACGCCGGCACTCATGGCGTGGACGGTGCCGCGGACGTCTGCGGGAGCGTCGGCCGCCGCGCCCGTGCAACTTCCCGTTGACGCGAAGAGCATTCCCGCGTGCTGGGTAAGGCTCGTGACCCGACTCCACTCCCGCAGGCCCCGCTCGCCGCGTGGAGTGTCGTCGACTTCGCAGACCTGGAGCGGTTCCCAACGCGGCCGGTCGTAGAAACGGCGGACGCTGGTCCAGTTGTGGTCGCCGTCGTACCGGAAGACCTCGCTACGGGGGATCGCGCCGGCGTAGAGCATGCCGTTGTACGACGCGAGTGCCTGCACCTCGGTGCTGTCACCCAGCCGGCCAAGGTCTTTCCACCTCGTGCTTCTTGGGCCCCATCGGACGACCTTGCCGAGCGGCCATGAGCCGAGGTGGAGTGCTCCGTCGAATTCGTCCAGCGTGTGAATCTGGTTGCAGTGCTCCTCATCACCCAGTGGATTGCCCAGGTCGGTCCAGGTGGTGCCGTCGTACGTCCAGACCGTGGCCGGATTGAGCGTCGCGAGGACGAGTGAGCCATCGTGGACCGTCATGGGATGAGCATGGGAGGCGAACGAACGCACCTTTTCCCAGGTCCGGTCGCCGCGATAGACGTGGACGGAGCAGTCGTCACCGGCGACGTAGAGGTCGCCACGGTAGGACGCGAGGCTGTAGAGCCGTCGGGAGGCACCCGGCTGGCCGCAGTCCTCCCACCGTCCTGGTCCTTCGTATCGGTAGACGCGGCAGGGCGTGAGGTCTTCGGTGTCCACGCGGGTCCAGTCATAGTTCCACGTCGCGGCGTAGAGGCTTCCGCGGTGGACGATGAGCGGTCCGACGCCATGCGCCGCACCCTTGCCGACCTGGCCGAGGTCCTCCCATTCCTTCCCACCATGGTGGCGGTACACGTGCGCCCAGTCAGCAACGGCCGGTGCGTCGGTGGACGCCGCGTGCAGATGTCCGTCGAAGACGGTGAGCGAATTGCTGATCAGGTTCGAGGAGGGGGATGGCCGTCCGCAGTCGATCCACCGCGGGTCGGTTCCTGCGTCTATACCGAAAGAGACGCGCAGTTCGTCACCGGGTCCGTTGTAACCGCCGGCACTGGATATGACGCCGAGGTTGAATCCGGTCCGGGACGTGGGGTCGAACGTGGTCGCCAGCCCGCCGGCGGATCCGGGTCGGTCAGCCGGCACCACCAGCCAGAGCGCGACGGTGAAGTCGGCGTCGAAGGCCACGTCGGTCATCCCACAGGGCTCCTTCGTCGTGGTACGAAACGTCCGAACGGCGTGCGGCTACAAGGATCCTGAGGATCGACCAGAGGAGTTGGCAAGGTCGTGTTGCCAGTGTGAACAGCTGGTCGGCGGTCCACAGTGGTCCGCCGACCAGCTCACGTCAGCATCGGGTGCCGACGACCTTCCAGCTCGTCAGCGGGTCTCTGACGCTATCCGTCGATCGTGACGGTATGGGAGTCACACCAAAGTGCAGTCGAGTCGTTGTTGCCGTCGACCGAGCACACCTTCAGACCGACGGAGTGGCCACCTGGGACGTTGCCCAGCGGGTCCCAGACGGCGGAGGTGTCGACACCTGTGCCGACGTACTTAGCACCTTTGTAGTCGCCATCGACCCAGGCCCACGCCTTGACACCGCGACCGTCCGCGCAACTGTCACCGACAATGACGTAGTCGTCGTTGTCGCCGCCGCCCGGTGCGCCAGGCCCGTAGTCCTGGAACTGTGCGAAGCCCTTCCACGCTGCATTGGGTGTCGTAGTGCACCCATCGAATGCCGTGACCACCGCGAAGGTGTCATCTGCGGCTACCGCCACGCCTGTGTTCACCATGACCGTCCCGGCACACAACGATGCCAGGACGAGTGCCTTGGCCGTGAGCCGTTGTTTTCTCAACTCCACTGTCGTCTCCTCTTCAGCTGGTCGAACCAGCGAAATTCACGAGAATCCCCTGATGAGACACGCGGCCACACCGTTGTTGCTGATGCGGTACGCATGTCGGATGCCTGAGAAACAGGTCGTCGGCGCGACAGCGGACTCACGCATCACGCAGATGTGTGGGCCCCCGCATATCCTGTGGCGCGCTCAAGCCTGATCCAGGCGCTGATGCATCGGGGACACGCGAACCAGGACCGAATGGTTCATAACGCCCAATGTGATCCGTGCCACGCGCTGTCCGGTGGAGGTCCGTCGCCCCGAGCATTCGGCGTGTCCGGTGAGGAAATGTCGGCGCCCTCGTTGATGATGTCCGCGTGCATGATCACGAGCGGACTGACCCATGATGTGGCGTACGCATGCGGCGACAGGGCTCGCCGCGGGCGCACTCCTGCTCACCGTCGTACCCGTCGATGGCATGGTGGACCAGTTTGCATGGGTGGCCGCCTGCGCGGGCGCGGCACTGATTCCTGACTGGGACCACCGCTCGTCCTCGGTGACGATCATGTGGGGCCCGCTGTCGCGCGTCGTTCATCGGTTGGTGCACGTCGTGTTCCGCGGCCACCGTGGGGGTACGCATGACTGGCTGGTGGCGCCGGCGCTGTTCGCGGCACTGGCGTACGCAGCCTCACTGCATCCGATCTCGACCGGTGTCGCGGTCGCGGCGGTGGTCGGTGCGGCCCTGCGGGCGTTGGCGTTCGTGATTCCGGGTGACAACGAGAAGTTCTGGCCGGCGAACCTGCTCGTCTCGGCGGGGGCGGGATGGGCGGTGGTGACCTATGCGACCTACCCGTGGTGGCTCCCGCTCGCCTTCGGCCTCGGGGTCGTGGCGCATATCGTCGGGGACGCCGTGACCCGCGCGTCGGTTCCGCGTCCGCTGTCGTGGATCAACGGACGTCAGCCCGGGGACGACTACGACGACGGTCCGCTCATCACCGGCGCGTGGTACGAAGCGTGGATCGTGTTCCCGGTCCTGCTCGTGGTCACCATGGCGGGGCTGTGCCTGACCGTGCCGGAGCTCACGAACGTCGTGGCCGCCGCGGTGCAGGCCATCCGATAGGACTCCCCGCTCCGTTGCCCTGTGCCCGCCGTCGGGCACGAGATCCTGAGGCGAGACGTGCGGTCGAGAAGATGGTCCAGGAACTACCGGAACCAGCTGATCGCCTGCCCGTGGGACCTGGTCCAGGCCAGTGGCGTCCCGTCCAGTGCGAGCACGTTCTGCAGCGCGACTCCCGGCGGCTTCGGTAGTGCGTCGTAGGTCAGGACGTCCGGGGCTTCGTTCGCGATCCAGTGCCCGGGCAGCCCGCGTACCGTCTCGGCGAACGCGTCCCTTCGCGGCTCCGGCACCTGGTACAGCACCGAGGAGTGGAACACCACCAGCGTCGCGCGGGCCGGCGCGCGAGCGGCCATCGCCGGCAGGTCGTCGACCAGGTCGCCGCGCACGAGCAGCGGCGGGTCGGCCGCGGCGACGGCCGCCGCGGCCCGCAGCCGGGCGCGGCGGTGCGCGTGCTCGGGCCAGATGAGGGCGTCGAGCCAGGCGACATCCGCGGGGTCGGTCACGTCGAGCGGGTTCAGGTCCAGGCCGGCACGCCACACGACCGAGGGGGAGCGGGTCGGCGGCACCAGTCCGGTCGCCGCGCACTCCAGGACCGGTTCGCCTGAGCCGACCGTCTGGTCGCCGTAGCGGTAGGCGTACCGGTCGGGGTAGAGGCACAGCCCCGCCGATGCTCCGACCTCCAGCAGCGCGAGCGGCTGTGGCAGGGCGGCGAGCACCGGCAGCAGGACGGCGCACCGCCCGGCCTCGTTGGTCTGCGTGGCGCGGGTGCGCATTTCCACCTCGATCGCCGGCCAGTTCGCCACCGTGTAGTCGTGGAACGCGGGTGGGTCCTCGACCGGACCTCCGAGGAACCGTACGACGCCGAACAGCAGGTTCGGCTGCCGCTTGACCGGCGGGAGCGTGTCGAGCAGGGCCAGCGTCTCGTCGTCACGGGAGACGGCGAGCGACAGGCGCTCGTAGACGGGCGACACGCCGTGTGCCTCGCGCGCGGCGAACTCTGCGTACCTCTCAGCGGTCTTCATGAACGGATGATCCCGCCGCCGCGCCGGCGGCGGGCTCACGGGGTCCCGGTCTCCTCGCGACCCAGGACTACCCGACCGACCGCGCTCCGCGATCAGCCGGCCCGTGGCGCTGGCGGAACCGCGAACTGGCGGCATGGCGCCAGTCGAGGTTCTGGACCAGGGCGATCGCGGGGTTGTACGACTGACCTGTCCCGGCGACCCGAGCCTTCGATCCGCGGCCGGGGCCAATCAGGAGACCAGGCAAGCAAGCTTGGAGATCGTATGGGTGCCCGCGTGTCCACGCCCGCTGTACAGGTCCGCGGCGGCCTGCTGCTCGCCGTCGCCGCCATCCTGCTCGCTCCGTTGCTGTCGGCCACCGACGCGTCGGCCGGAGGAGGGCTGACCATCACCCGCCCGCAGGCACCCGAGGAGCAGCGGCGGGTCATCATCGAGCTGGCCGGTGCACCGGCGATGACGATCCTGAACGCAGAACACCACCAGTCGCGGACTCTTTCGAACGCGGCCCTGCGCCAGCTCGAGGGCCGGCGTGGCGAGCTCGCGGATCAGCACCAGAAGCTGGACCAGGCGGCCCGGTCCGCGGGCATTGACGTGACCGAGGACCGGGAGTTCTCCCTGCTGTTCAACGGCGTCGCCGCACGCGTGCCGGCCGGCCAGGTGGAGCGGCTTCGTGACCTTCCGGGTGTCCGCGTGGTCCACGACGACGCCACGATGAGGGCGGCGCTCGACGTCAGCGTTCCGCACGTGGGCGCTCCTGAACTGTGGCGGCGTACGGATCCCACCGGTGCCCGCGTCACCGGGAAGGGTGTGACGGTCGCGGTCATCGACACCGGGATCGACTACACCCATCCGGCCCTCGGCGGCGGCTTCGGTCCCGGACACAAGGTGATCGGCGGGCACGATCTCGTCGCGAACGACGCGGACCCGATGGACCAGAACGGTCACGGTACGCATGTGGCCGCCACCATCGCCGGCAGCGGCAGTGGCGGCGGCGGCGGTGGCGGCGGCGGCGGCGAGGTTCCCGCCCTCGTCGGCGTGGCTCCCGACGCACACCTCACTGCCTACCGCGTCCTCAACGCCGCCGGCTCCGGTGCGATGTCACAGGTTCTCGCCGGGCTCGAAGCGGCCGTCGATCCCGCCAGTCCACACCGCGCGGACGTCGTCAACCTCAGCGTGGGCGGACCCGGTGACGGCACCGATCCGCTGAGCCAGGCCAGCAACCGCGCCACCGACGCTGGCGTCGTGGTGGTGGCCTCGGCCGGCAACAACGGGCCGGGTCCGCGAACAATCGGCAGCCCCGCCGCCGCCGCGAACGTCATCGCGGTTGGCGCGTCGGCGACGGGGGTCCGCACACCCGCCCTCGAACTCACCACGCCCGAACGAGAAACCCTGCAGGCGTGGGCACTGGCGTTCTCCGCCAACGCTCCGGCCAAGCCGGTCACCGCCGGCGTGGTGGACCTCGGGTCCGGCGAACCTGCCGATCTCGTGCCCGAGAAGCTGCGGGACAAGCTGGCCCTCATTCACCTGCGGCCACCTCAGGATCCCGGGCCTGATCCGTTCGAGACCGCGAAGCTGGCCGAGTCGGCGGGCGCGGTGGGTGTGGTCTTCCACCCCGGTGCCGGTGGCGACCAGACGCCCGGGCCGCTCGCAGGAGGCACCGACGGCGAACTTCTCCCGCGGTTGTCCGTGGGTTCCGGCGACGATGGCAGGCTCGACCGGCTGGTGGCCCTGAGCGCGGACAGTACGGAGTACGCGCAGCTGCGTGCCCTGTTGGCGCAGGGAACCGTCCGCGTGCGAATCGTGGGCCTCGACCGCACCGACACCTTGGCGTCGTTCAGCTCGCGCGGGCCGAACGATCGCTACCACCTCAAACCCGATCTGGTTGCACCCGGTGTTCAGATCCGGTCGGCGTATCCCACCTCGCTCTGGGAACCTGGCGTCGCGCGGTTGAGTGGCACCAGCATGGCCGCTCCTCATGTCGCCGCCGGCGCCGCTCTGCTCCGGCAGCTGCATCCAGACCGGCATGGTCTGCAGATCCGTTCGATGCTCGTCGGAAGTGCACGACTGTTTGCCGGCCGTACGCCGACCGAGCAGGGTGCCGGACTTCTCGACCTTCCGGCCGCGGCCACGTCGTCGGTTCTCGCCTCGCCGGCAACCCTCTCCCTCGGCCTCGCGGACCTGTCACGGACCCGCGTCACGTCCACCGGTCAGGTCACCGTGACGAACACGTCGGCGAACGCCGTTCAGCTCGAACTGCGCGGCGTGCCGGCGGGAAGCGACGCGGGGTCGGTACGCGTCGCACCGAACCGGGTGACGCTGCCAGCGGGTGGATCGGCAGCCGTCACCGTCACGGTCTCGGGAGAGAGGCGAGCCGCCGACACCGATCTCGGCGGCTGGATCGAGGTCGACGCGCCGGGCCGCTCGTCGGACTCACGTGTTCCGTACCTGCTCGCGGTCGCGCCCCTGCACGTCTTCGTCGCACCGGATCCGAGTGAGGGTCCCAGCGAGGTCTTCGCGTACACGCCGGTGGACCTGAGCGAACCGCCGACCGTCACCGTCCACCACCCCGGGGGTGACTCCACCCAGGTGGGGATGGTGCCCTACCACGCGCGTACGTGGCGGGCAGCCGTGACAGGTCCACGTCCGGGCACGTACGACGTCGACGTCAGCGCGGTCACGACGCCTGACCACGGGGGCGTCACCCTCGCCGGCTCGTCGGCGTTCGAGGTCCTCGACCGCGACGCCGGTGGAACCGAGTTCGAGCCGGTCGGTCCGCACGGCGATGCCGGTCCGTTGGCCTTCTCGCCGGCGGCACCTGACCAGCTGGTCGCCCTCGGCAACCGCTCGATCTGGGTTTCGCCGGACCGGGGACGGACCTGGACCCAACGCGGACGGTTTCCGGCCCTCGTTTCCACGGTGAGCCGTCCCGTCGTCGACCCGACCGACGGGAAGCGAATGTGGCTCACCGTATCGCCGGGGGACGCCGACTTCCCGGTCTACAACGGCAAACTGCTCCGCACCGACGACGGCGGCCGCTCCTGGACCCAGATGGGCTGGCCCGACGGCGGACACCGTCACGTGGGTCTTGCCATCGACGACACCGGACGAGTTCTGGTCGCCCACTCGTCAGAGGCCGTCCACGTGAGCCACGACCAGGGCGCACACTGGGCGACCTATCCCGCCCCGGCACCGGGGGTGAGATCGGTGACCCTGTCCGGAGCCGACCTGTACGTCGCCACGAACGACGGCCTGTGGCTGGTGCGCGACATCACCGGCACGCCACAACCTGCCGACCGCATCCTCACGCCGGCGTCCGGGCCGCGCTGGATCAGCAGCTTCGCCACCGACGGCACGGTTCTGGTGGCCGCGGGATTCGACACCGGCGTTCTCGTCTCCACCGACGGCGGGCAGTCGTGGCGGTCGGCCTTCATGCCGCCGACGCGGCGCGTGCACGGTGTGTGGGTCGCCGATGGTGTCGTGTACGTCGCGAGCTACAGCCGGCTCTTCGTCGGGCGGGACCACGGCACCAGCTGGACGGAGTGGGAGAACCCCGTGCCCGGCGGAGTCGCCGCGGAGGTCGGATCCGCGCCGTGGTCGGGCAACGGCGATTCCGAAGCCGAGCCCGATGCCGATGCCGATGTGGTGGTCTCGATTTCTGGCGCGGGTGTGTACGTCACCGATGACGGCGGCGCCAGCTACCGCCGACTCGGATTCCCCGGCCAGACCGTCTATGACCTGGCGATACCCCGTGACGACCAGGGACGCGACGTGCTCGTCGCCGGCACCATCCGCGAGACTCACCGGACACCCGCACCGACCGGTCCCGTCGTTCCCGAAACCCTGGAGTGGGGAACGAACGGCGCCGAGGGCACCTTCGCGACCGCGGTCCGGCACGTGGCGGTGTCGCCGCAGGACCCCCGAACGCTGTGGAAGGTCCGGCCGAACGCCGTCGGTGGCTTCGCGGTGGAACGCAGCGACGACGCCGGAGGTAGCTGGAAACCTGGCACCGTCTACGGCGGCACGCCCACGGCCCTGTTGGTCCACCCGGCCGACCCGCGCCGAGTCGACGTGGCGGTCCGCCAGCCGGACGGCGTCTACTTCCTGCGTACGAAGGACAACGGCGCCACCTGGAAGCGCTACCTCGCACCAGGCGATGGCGCCCTGATCCACGCGCTGGCAGGTGATCCACGCCGGCCGGACCGGATCTGGATCGGCGGAGACGACGGGCTCTGGCGATCGGACGACGGAGGTGAGACCGCGACGCGGATCGCCGCCGGAACGTTCCGCACCGTCCTGGTCGACTCCCACGAGCGCCGGGTCATCGCCGGAGGCGACCGCGTTCTCACCAGTGAGGACAACGGAAAGACCTGGCGGACCGGTGACCTCGGGTCGCTGCCCACCATGGTCAACGACCTCATCACGTCGCCGCGTGACCCCGACACGATCTACGCGGCCAGCGGCACCTTCGAGGTCGGGGACGTCCACCACGGCGAGCCCTTCGCCAACGACGTCCTCTGGCAGACCGGTCGCGGAGTCCTCAGGAGCAAAGACGGCGGCAGGACGTGGGCCAACGTCTCCGCCGGCCTGCAGAACACGTCGGTCAGGTCGCTGGCGATGACGGCCGACGGCGGGTGGCTCTTCGCCGGAACGGACGGTGGCGGCGTACACCGCCTTCAGGTCAGTTCTCCTCGATG
This sequence comes from Actinopolymorpha sp. B9G3, assembly GCF_040120725.1. Taxonomy (NCBI): domain Bacteria; kingdom Bacillati; phylum Actinomycetota; class Actinomycetes; order Propionibacteriales; family Actinopolymorphaceae; genus Actinopolymorpha; species Actinopolymorpha sp. B9G3. The sequence goes on from NZ_JBEEAB010000016.1 coordinate 90,371, forward strand.
AGCGCCTGAATCCCGTCGAGCAGACGCTGGAAACCGAACGCGTGCGCCACCGTCATCGATTCGGCCGTCCCCTTGTCGAAGCCGCCGCTGTTCCAGATGTGGGTCATCGTCGGATGGCGTTCGCCGTCGAAGTACTCCTCCCACAGCAGCGTCCGTTCGTGCCACCAGTCGTCGTTGGACTGTCCGGTGAGGCGTTCGAGTTCCGCGCTCTCGGCGGTACGGCCGCAGGTGGTCTCGACGTACGTGCCGATGGCGAGCGCGGCGGCGTCCATCTGTTGCGGGCTCAGGCCGGTGTCGAGGAAGGCGGACAGCACGTACTCCCGTTCGGCCAACATCCCCGGACCGATCGGTGGCCTGATGGTGGAGATGTGGCGTAGCCACGGGTGTCGTTGGTACATCGTGCGGGTGCGTTCGGCATAGAGCTCGACCTGTGCGCGCCAGCCCGGCGGTCGCGGCTCTCCGGGCGCGGGCAGTGCCCTCTCGGACAGGGCCTCGTCGACCATCAGGTCGATGAGATCGGGCTTGGACGGAACGTAGGTGTAGAGCGTCATGGCCGCCACGCCCAGCGATGCCGCCACGGCGTTCATCGACATCGCCGGCAGTCCCTCGGCATCGGCGAGGGCGATCGCGGCGGTCACGACGGCGTCGAGGGTGAGCCGTGGCTTCCGTCCCCGTGCTGGCCTGGTCTTCCCGCTCTCGCCACTCGCGTCGGCGTTGGCGGCCGCGACCCCCGCCGCGGGCGCGGGCGGGCCGGTTCGGGAACGACGCCACAGCAGTGCAAGGAGTCGGTCGGGATCCGTCCCGCCGCCGCTGTACTCGATCGTCATCGCCTGCTCGTCGTCTCGTGCCGGTTCGCCGGCGATCCAGGGTACGCAGGACTGCGGTGAGCCCAGCGTCGCGTCGCAGGGGCGATCCTACATTCTCGTATGCCGTACACTAAATCATTCTCGTCATACGTACGGAAAAGAGAGGGGATGGCCGGAAGTGACGATTCTGGTGACAGGAGCGACCGGAAGCGTCGGGCGGCTCGTGGTCGACCACCTGCTGGCGGCCGGGGCGACGGACGTCCGTGCGCTGACCAACAAGCCCGAGAAGGCGGCGCTGCCGAACGAGGTCGACGTCGTCAAGGGCTACATCGGCCTGCCCGAGACCCTCCCACCCGCCCTCGAGGGCGTCGACCGGATGTACCTCGCACCGCTCACGGAGACCGTGCACGAGGTCCTCGCCCTGGCCAGGAAGGCTGGCGTCCAGCACGTCGTCGACCTGGCCGGACCGGAGGGCAACTGGTGGCACGCGATCGAGGTGGCGGTCGAGGAGTCCGGCATCGCGTGGACCCATCTCGACGCCGGCGAGTTCATGGAGAACAGCCTGATCTGGGCCGACCAGATCCGTACGACCGGGCAGGTCCGTGACGCCTACCCCGATGCGGCAAACGCACCCATCGCCATGGACGACATCGCCGCCGTAGCGGCCCTCGCGTTGATCGAGGACGGTCACGTCGGCAGGGCGTACGAACTGACCGGCCCGGAGTCGCTCACCCGAGCCGACCTGGTGCGGTGCATCGGGGCCGCACTCGGTCGCGACATCCCTTATGTGGAGCTGACCCGCGAACAGGCTGTCGAGCAACTGTCGAAGGCGATGGGGGAGTACGCCGACTGGTATCTCGAGGGCAAGGCCGCCCTCGTCGCGCATCCGCAGCAGGCGGTCGCGACAGTCGCGCAGGTCACCGGTCGGCCGGCGACGACGTTCGCGCAGTGGGCGGTCAAGCACGTCGACGCGTTCCGTGTGGCCTGACCCGGGCTATGTACGCTACGGCAGACCTCATGGACGGAGACTGACCATGGACCACCGGCATCCGCCCGGCCTCTGCGCCTGCCAGGGCCCACCACCGGCATCACATCAGCATCCGCCCGGCCTGTGCGCGTGTTCGCCGCCGCCAGCCCGTGAGCCTGGCCGTCCGTCAGTCCGATGAACACTTCTTGACAAGACGCGCGCGGATCGCCGGAGACTGGTCAACGTTCACCGATGAGGCGGATGGGGCGAGAAGCATGCTGACCGATGAGCAGGTGAAGCGGTTCCACGCGGACGGGTTCGTCAAGGGCGGCAGGGTGCTCGACGACGCCGAGGTCGACGAGCTGCGTACCGAGATGCTGCGGGTGATCGAGGAGCGTGACCGCGCCGATCAGCCGCAGCCGGTTCTGCTGAACAACCTGGCTGAAGAGGACCACCCGATCTGGCAGATCGTCAACATCTGGCAGGCGAGCAAGGCGTTCGCCCGCCTGACGACGCATCCGACGATCACCGAGGAGCTGGGCCAGCTCACCGGCGCGAACGAGCTGCGGATCTGGCATGACCAGATCCAGTACAAGCCGGCGGAGCAGGGTGGACTGCTGCACTGGCATCAGGACGCCCCGCTCTGGCCGATCATCCAGCCGATGACGCAGGTCACCGCCTGGGTCGCGCTGGACGACGTCGACGAGTCGAACGGCTGCATGAGCATGGTGCGCGGCTCGCATCTGTGGGGTGACCAGATCGAGTTCCTGCACACCGTCCAGCAGCAGGGCCAACCCGTCCTCCCCGAGACCTACGAAGGGCATCGGGTGGAAGTGGTCCTCCGCCCCGTCGCCAAGGGCGAGGTCCACTACCACCACTCGTTGACCTGGCACGGTTCCCACGGCAACACGAGCAACCGGCCTCGCCGGGCGATCGCGCTGCACGTCATGGGTGACGACACGAGATACGACGCGAGCGGCGACCACGTGATGAAGCGGTTCGTCACCGTTGGCGACGGTGAACCGATGACCGACGAGGGCTTCCCGGTCGTCCTCTCGCGCCGCTAGACCTCGCCCGGTTCCGGACAGCGCTCACTGGACAGCGCTCACTGGCCAGCGCTCAGTGGACCGCTCGGTCAGGACTGCTCGCTGTCGGGTAGGTCCGTGGCGGGGATTCCCAGCTTGCCGGCGTACGCATGGTTCAACTCGTCCCATCCGTGGTCGCGTGCTTGGTTGCCACGGATCGGTCCGACCGGGTTGCCGGCGAGCAGGTGTTCGGCGACGTCGAGGCAGATGTGCCAGCCGGCGGCGATCTTGGGAATCCAGTCGCGGTCCTTGAGGGTGTGCAGGAGGGTCAGCCGTGTTCCGCCTTCGACGGTGGCCAGTTCCCAGCGGAGTTGGTCGGTTCCCCAGGTGTACTCCAGCAGGGTCGGTGGCTCGGCGCGCGTCACCGTCGCCGACGTCGGCTCGGCAACCTCGCCGTCGATCATCGTCAGAATCGCGTCGCCGCGACTGCCCAGATCGCGGTCGGTGCTGAACGGCGCCCATTCGGCCACCTGAGCGGGCTCGGTCAGGGCCGCCCACACCTTGGTGGGCGAGTGGCGAAGGGTACGGACGAAGACCAGCGTCCACTGGTCCGCGCTGGCCCGGGCGTGGACCTCGGACAGCGGTCCCGGCTTGAAGGTGCTGCGATCCATCATTCCTCCTGGTCGTCAGGTTGGTCGTCAGGTTGGTTGTCGAGGTGGCGTTCGAGGGCGTCAAGGTGCTGGGTCCACAGCCGGCGGTAGGGCTCGAGCCACTCGTCGAACGCCGCGAACGGTCCGGGTTCGATCCGGTAGATGCGCTGCTGCGCCGAGGTGCGGCAGGACACGAAACCCGCCTCCCGCAGCACCTTCAGGTGCTTCGACATCGTCGGCTGGCTGATCGACACCGCGTCGACCAGATAGCTCACGCTTCGCTCCGATCGCAGGAGCTGGTCGAGGATGCGGCGGCGGGTCGGCTCTGCGAGCACGGCGAAGGTATCTGCGGTCACGATACCTAATATGCCGAGGACCGCATATGCCTGTCAAGGCATGCACGTGGTTCCTCGTCGGGCGCGCGATACCGGATCAGTACCGGATCGATACCGGCTTCCGCGACCCTTGCTGGTCGGTTCGTACGGATATGCGCCGGCCCGCGATGCGGCCGACCCGGCGACGCGACAGGCAGGGCACTGCCAAGGGGGGACAGTGATGAGGCGTCTGCTACGCGGGACCCACCGCAGGCCGGCAAAGGCGCGTGCCGAGAGGCGTTCCGGCACGAGGGGGTTGCCGGAACGCAAGACCCCTCTCGGCGCGCGCATGCCGGCACCGCTGCTGCCGCGCCGCCTTCTCGTGCGTGCGCTCGCGCTTGTGGCCATGGTCGGCAGCCTTCTCGTCGCGTCGAACATCACCTCGACAGCTAGCGCGTCCACCAGCTTCGGGTACGTCGGCGACGGGTCCGACGTCCTCGGCGAGGGTTGGTTCTACAGCGGCAACGACGGCGAGCACGGGCGCACGGGTGGGGCAGGGTTCAACTCGTTCATCCTGTTGGACCTCGACTGCGACGACGGACTCACCATCGGCGTGACCTGGCGAGTGGGACGCGCGAATGGCGTACGGGAGATTCCGAAGGACAAGTGCGGTGACGACTACGGATTCACGATCGACCGCCAGACCTCGAAGATCACGGAAATGTCCTGGCGACTCTGGGCCAAGGACTCCGACGGTGAGATCCAGTACAGCGGTCGGAGCGAGAAGGACTGGCTGGGATCGCTCTCCGACGACAAGGACGACCGGATCTTCTTCGAGAAGACGAGCGTCTACAACGACGAGTACCACGGCGATCTCGGCATCACCGCCAGCGTGTGGCCCACGCAGGAGACCAATGACACCGACATCTTCGCAGGGCTTGCGCTCAAACTCATGTCGGCGGAGCTGAACGCCCGAACGCCGCTTCCCGAACATTTCTCCGACGACCAACGGGAGTCGATCTACAAGCAACTCGTCTGCCACGCGCAGGGGAAGTACTTCGCCGAACCGGACCAGATCGGCGACTCGTGGGACCTCGAGTCATGGCGCCCCAACATCTCCTGGGCGGAGGTGTGGGGCGGCGCCAAAGAGCACGAATGCAACTGGAGTTCCGAGGGGGGTTACGACGGGTACATCCCCCCGGTCGACCGGCCGGACAATCAGCCGCCGGTCGTGAACGCCGGACCGGACGTGGACGGTCATGAAGGCGCCGACGTCAAGTTGCGCGGCGAGGCGGTCGACGAGCTGGGGGAGCCTCCCGTCCACTGGACGTACGAACCGATGGACGGGGTGGATGCCGGCGCGAAGTGCCGCTTTGCCGACAAGAGCGATCCCGTGACCACGGTGCGATGCACCGACGACGGCACGTACCGGCTCACGCTCACGGCGGATGACGGGGTGAACGCGCCGGTCAGCGACAGCGCGGTTCTGACGGTACGCAATGTCGCGCCCACCCTCAGGCTGAAAGCCCCGGAGAACTGGGCCGTCTACCGCGTCGAGGACCGGATAGAGCTCGACGCGCCATTCACCGATCCGGGCAGCAACGACACGCACACCTGTTCCATCTCCTGGGACGACGGGACCACGTCGACGTTCGCCGCGGAAGACCACACGTGCAGTCGCGGCAGGACCTTCGACCACGCCGGGATGTACACGATGGAGATGACCGTGACCGACGATGACGGTGGCGCGGACTCGGCCGAGGTCATGGTCGTTGTCTACGACCCGAGAGCCGGCCTGCTGACCGGCGCCGGCAAGGTCGACGACCACACCATCTTCGCTACGGTGGCGAAGTACCTCACGACCGACTCCACCAAGCCGTTCGGGACCTTCACGCTCTCCGCGCCGGCCAGCGGCGACGAGCGGCTCACCTTCACGACCACCACGCTCGAGTGGCTGGTGATCACACCGGACGCCAAGAGCGCGGTGAAGGGAACGGCCGGGGAGTACGGATTCGTCGCGTACGCCACCGACGCCAGGTTCCGTGCGGTGGTCTGGCCGCTCTCCGCGGGAACCATTCCGCCCGATGACCTGCTCTATGACACCAGTCCTGACGCGGGATTCGATGTCGACGTCGCCGAGCCGCGCGCCCTCACCACCGGTGCCACCGTGATCGACGGCGGCTGGGTACCAGGAGCACCACTGCCACTCGGCGACGCCCTCGACGGCGTGCTTCCGGGTGCGGAGCTCACCGCCACCGGGGCGCAGGACTGCCTGCTCTGTGTCGAATGAGTTCTACGGGGAGCATCGCCAGGTTCCGGCTCCCGCACCTGCTCAGCTGCCCGCGGAGACTTCGCTGCCCGGGTGGTAGTGAACCAGGGCGGGCAACTCGGTGATGACCATCGGGCCGGCGGGATCGAGCACCTCGACCGTGCCGTCGAGGTGCTCGATCCTTGCCATCCCCGGCTCGACCGGCATGGTCGCCTCGCCGATGTCGGTCCACCGGATCATCGCCTCGTCCCACGACCGGTCGGTCGGGCCACGTCCGGATGCTGAGGAAGACACGAGCCGGATCTGCCAGACGTTCGGCGGGAGGTTGTCGTCGCTGCCGTGGCTACCGGATCGTACGCACGCACCGTCCAGCCAGTGCTGCAGTCGTTCGACGAACCGGGCGGCCTGGGTGGGCGGACCTCCGTCGGCCTGCAGGACGAGGGGAATCTTCCGGCCTCCCCAGTTGTAGAAGTACATCCGGGCGCAACGGGCGTAGATGCCGGCAAGGAAGTGTCGAACGGCGTGTGCACCGGCCGTGGCCTGGTCCGGTCGTGGAGCGTGGACGATGTCGTGCGACGGTCCGGTTGCCCAGAGAGCGCGCTGGACGCCGGCCTTGTGCAACGTCCGGTTGATGAGGTCGGTCAGCTCGATCATCTGCTCGGGCGGGTCGAGGGTATCCCGCTGATGGAGCTTGACCGCCACGGCATCACAGGGTTCGAACGTACCCGCCAGCGCATACCTGTGAAGCTGCTCGCGGCCAGAAGGTTCCCACAGGTCACCGAACGACGGCGACACGATGAACGCCGCCGGGTCGACCGACCTGATGATCCGTGCCGCGCGCCGGACCATCTCGGCCAGGGTGTCGGCGCTGCCGTTGTAGCTCATCGGCGAGTTGGCATAGTCCCAGAGTTCGTACGCCTCGATCCGGCCGCGATAGCGGGTCACGGTGGCGTGCACGTAGGCGTCCCAGTCGGCGAGGTCGCGCGGCGGTGCGGCGCGCGAGTCGTTGGTGTAGGGCGCGCGTCGTGCGTCCGGGCTCGCCCATCCGGCGGGCATGCCCATCGTGTAGAGCACCGGCAGCTTGGCACTCTGCGCGCCCGCCACGAACCGGTCGAGTCTCTGCCAGTCGAAGACGTCCTTGCGGGGTTGGATGTTCGACCATCGGCAGGCGCAGTCCCACAAACGGACCGCGCTCACCCGGAAGCCGGGCATCTCACCGCGGGTGCTGTTGAGGGTCACGCCGAAGAAAGCCGGCGGCACGGATACGGGCGGGTCGCGGTACCACGCCGGACCCGGGACCTGCTGCTCGGTAACGCGATCGGACGCGCGCAGTGGCTCCGCGGCGACGGGCATCCGCTCGTCGCCGCCGGCGAGGATCATCGCGTGCAACCGGACCAGCTCCTGGCCGGGTTCGATGCCCAACTCCTCGACGAGCTGCGTACGCCCGGACCGGTAGACCTCCAGCGCCTCGGCCTGACGGCCGAGCTGGTGGAGCGCCTTCATCAGCAACGCCCGGAACCGTTCTCGCAGTGGATGCGCCCTCACCAGCGTGAACAGCTCCGCCACCCGGTCGGCGTGTGCGCCGGTGGCGAGCTCGGCTTCGAGGCACAGTTCCAGCACCGAAAGTCGTCGTTCCTCCAACCGGGCGACTTCGGCAGCCATGCCGCGCACTCCGCCGAGAGCCGGTCCGCGCCACAGCGCGAGCGCCTCCCGGAGCCGCGCGGCGGCGGCGTGCCGGCTACCTTCGTCGAGCCGCCGGGCTTCGGCGACCAGGCGTTCGAAGCGATGAACGTCAACGTCGTCGGGGCGGGCGTGCAACAGGTAGCCGGCGTGCCGGGTCTCGATCGCCGTGCCCAGCGAGCGGCGCAGCCCAGACACGGCCGTCAGGATCTGCCGGTGGGCGGTGGCCGGTGGCGCGCCATCCCACACCGCCTCGACGAGGCTGCGGACGGGTACCACCTGGCCGAGGTTGAGGGCCAGGGTCGCCAGCACCGTCCGTTGTCGTGGGCCCCCGATCCGGAGGGCGTCCCCCTGGTGACGTGCTTCGACCGGCCCGAGCAGGTGGTACTCCATGCGTCCTCCCCCGTATGGCTGCACCGCATGCGTACGGCGAAGATCGTCGCACAGCGCATCCCAGTCGTTTCCCAGGACGTCGACACTCGAGTCGCCGGCTGTCCGACCTCGGCCCGACTGGACCGTCGGCACTGATGAGGTCTTGACACGACGAGGGTGAGCGCCAAGGGTAAGCGCTTACCCGTTGGTGAGGCCGGCAACGCCGGCTGGTGGCGTGTGGCGTGTGGTGTCGCCGCAGGAGCCGCACAGTAGAGCGGAGGAACGTCACGTGATCAGGAACAGTCAAGAGTTCCCACGTCGGCTGTCGAGAAGGGACGCGTTGGGACTGGCGGGAGGCTTGGCGCTGACGAGCGTGGCGGTCGCGGGCTGTGACCTGCTCTCCACCGATCCTGGCGGTTCTGATGCGGGAAGCAACGCTGGCGCGGCCAAAGGAAAACAGGCACCGAGCCTCGAGAAGCTGGTGAAGGCGGGCGACCTGCCACCGTTGTCATCCCGGCTGCCGAAGAACCCGCTCGTGGTGAACCCGATCGATGAGGTGGGGCGTTACGGCGGGACATGGCATAGCTACCTCGACGGTCTGGCGGCAGTGGGATACAAGTTCTACGTCGAACTCGGATACGACCCCTTGGTGTCCTGGGCGCCCGACTGGAGTGACCTCATCCCCAACCTTGCCGAAGGCTGGGAAGTCGAGAACGGAGGCCAAGCCTACCTTTTCAAGCTGCGGCAAGGCGTCAAATGGTCCGACGGTGAACCCTTTACCGCGGACGACCTCACGTTCATGTTCGAGGATGTCTGGGGTAACAAGGAGATCAGCCCGATACCGCCAGAGATGTTCTCGACCGATGGCAAGCTCGCCACGCTCGAGAAGATCGACGACCACACCGTGCGTTTCGTGTTCGGTGCTCCGAACGCGTTGTTCCTCCGTCGCCTCGCCACTCCGAGCGCGAACTCACTCATCACTCCTCGCCATTACATGGAGAAGTTTCACGTCGACTACAACCCCGACACCGAGGCGGCCGCAAAAGACGAGGGCTTCTCGGACTGGATCGACTACTTCTGGGACCGCAACACGACGACGAGCAACCCTGACCGTCCGAGCCTCAACGCCTGGGTTCTCACGACGGCGGTCGACGACTCGTCGGGTCGTGGTGTGTTCGAACGGAATCCGTACTACTGGAAGGTGGATCCAGACGGTAGTCAGCTGCCGTACATCGATCGGGTGACGTACGAGATCATGGATCTCGAGGTTGTGCTCCTTCGCACGACGAGTGGCGATCTCGACTTCAACGCTCCGGCGCTGACCGGTGGTGTCGCCACGTTGGACAACAAACCAGTTTTGGCCCGCGGGCGTGAAAAGGGCGAGTACGAGTTCATCGACGGAGTTCCCGGGAGCATGAACCAGGGAGTCATCTCCTTGAACCTGAACACCAAGAACGCCGCTCTTCGCGAGGTGTTCCAGAACCGCGACTTCCGCATTGGTCTTTCCTATGCAATAAACCGGCAGGAGATCGTGAATGCGGTCTACCAGCGGCAGGGCGAGCCATGGCAGGCGGCTCCCCGGAAAGAGTCGGAGTTCTTCAACGAGGAACTCGCGAAGCAGTTCACGGACTACGACGTCGACCAGGCAAACAGCTACCTCGACCGGGCGGGCTACTCGCGGCGTGACGGCGACGGGACCCGCCTTGGCCCGGGATGGCAAGCGAATCGCGTTCTCACTCGAGGTCGTGACCAATGAGCCCAACCAGATCTCGGCGATGGATCTGGTGACGGGGTACTGGCGCGAGGTCGGAGTCGAGATGCAGGTCAAGACGGAGGACCGGACCCTCTTCTACGATCGCAAGGCGGCCAACCTGCACGACGCGAGTGTGTGGACTGGTGACGGGGGATTGTTCGACGCGGATCTGGATCCTCGTTGGTACTTTCCTTACAGTGGCGAGTCGAACTACGCGCCCTTGTGGTCGACGTGGTACACCTCCGGTGGCGCCGAAGGCGAGAAGCCCCCGGCGGCCGCGATCGAGCAGATGAAGCTCTACGACCAGTTCCGCGCCACTGTCGACAAGGCCGAGGCAAGGGGGCTCTTCAACCAGATCCTCCAGATCGCCATCGAGCAGTTCTGGGTGATCGGCCTGGTCTCGGTCGACGGGACGTACGGAACTGTCCGGAGGAACTTCCGTAACGTGCCGAGGAAGATCCCCGCCGCCTGGCTCTACCCGACGCCCGGCCCGACAAGGCCCGAGCAGTACTTCGTCGCCGACTAGGACCTGGACTACCAGGGCGTCGGCAAGTGCCCGGCCGCCCGCGACTCCGTGCCTACGTACGGGTTCCACGGACGGAGAAGGCGGCCGGGAGACTTGTGCCAGTCGGGACCTTGGTCCCCGACACGGTCGTGAAGGCGTTCTCGGCCGCGCGGAACTCGTGCAGGAAGTCGATCCTGATGCCAGCGTCGACCAGAGCCGTGACGATCTCGCCGACGGAGTGCGTCCATTCCCGCGACTCCTGGTGTGCCAGGCCGGGCTCGGAGACGGCGTAGGAGCCGTCACTGACGACGATCTCCGGGTCTGGCGAATGGAAGTAGCTGCCCTGCAAGGCGAGGCCGTCCTCGGTCTGAGACATCACCATGGCCAGGGGATGGAACTCGAGCAGGTAGAAGACGCCGCCAGGCTTGAGGAGCCGAGCGCAGACCTGCGCCCAAGCCGAGACGGTCTCGATCCACATCATGACGCCCTTGGAGAGAAACACGACGTCGAACGTGCCGTCGAGGACGTCGGCAGCCGCCATGACATCGGCGCAGACGAACTCCGCCTCGACACCGGTGCGGGTGGCGAGGGTGCGAGCGATGTCGACCGCCTGGCGGGAGAAGTCCAGCCCGGTGACGGAGGCGCCATGCCGCGCCCAAGACAGCGAGTCCATCCCGAAATGGCACATCAGGTGGGCGAGCCGCTTCCCGGTGACGTCGCCGACCTCGCGAACCTCCGTGTCCTCGAGTGTCTCCGCGCCCTGGACGAAGGACTCCACGTCGTAGTAGTCCGACGCCGCGTGCAGGGGAGCCAGCTCATCCCACAGCCGCTGGTTGACGGTCGTGTGCGTGTCCATGCGGCCAGCATGGCAGGCATGGGCTGAGCGGCGTACCGATTATCGACGGCGCGCAGGACTGCCGGACCCGACGGAAAACTGGTCGAGCCAGTACGCAGCGGATCCGTCGAAAGGCGCCATGGCACGTTCCATCATCGCGACGATCTCGGTACAGGAACGCCAGGCCTGCTCGATGTGGTCGGCAGGAATCGACCACGCCGCCGCCTCCTGTTCGACCTCGTGCTCATCCTGGACCGCGACAGTGCCGTCCGCATGGCGCACGACGTCCAGGACGAGGTCGACGAACTCCACGCCGGCTGGCGAAACGACGTGCGGCGTAGAAACGTCCACGCGATCCGGTGCCGGGTTGTCAAAGCTCTTGACCGTTCCGTCCACGCGAGAGGCAAGGAACGTGGCGTCGGGTCCGCCGAGACGCGCGACCCACCACCCCTGGTGGGGATAGCAGAAGACCTGCGCCGACTGGTACCGCAGGATGGTGCCGGAATCTCGATGGATCGGTGTTCCAGCCGGAAGGACCGCCCACTCACCCACGTCATCCCGACCGACGACCGTCTCGGTCCACGACGCGGCGACGTGGCCCGGCTGGCGGAGCTTGCGCGCGAGCCGGCGCGGGCGCTCGGCGTAGGTTTCCACCCTCATATGTCCGCTCCCACGGTTTCGCTCGCGCACGGTCGGCCGCGCGGTAGTGACCAGACGTGGATCGTACGCCGGGCAGACAGAACGTGCGCGTCGTCGAAACTCAGATCCACTGGCTCGTTGAGGTCGATCGGCAGGCAGCATGGCATGGCGATCACCAGCAGGTCCTCAGCGAACACGCTTGCCAAGGACGACGCCAGGCTGACATGGGAGTGAACGGCAACCACGACGGCGCGCGGGGCCGAGAACCGGCAGGTCTCGATCCGCTGCGGATGAAGCGTCAGTCGCGGTATCTCCGCCCAGCGCCTGGAGCTTCTCAACCGGGGGTCGACGGAGTGACATTCCCATGCGGTGTGCAGAGCGAAGGTGGCCGCCGTTCGTGGGGTCGACCCGTCGGCGACGGCGATGAGGAGAATGTGAGGATCCGCGGGCGGGAACTCCGCCCGGAAACGGAGAGCCGCCGCTCTCGCCGCGTAGCTTTCCGTTACCTCCTTGGCGTTCGGGAAGACCCGGGACTTGGCGAGCCTCGCTCCCACCGTCGTACGAACGAACCGGTCGAGATAACGCGAAGGCTGGATCGATGGGGAGGGCAGGGCTGCTGCGGATGGCGGTACTGGCGCGGACATGGACGGCTCCTAGAGAACACGCCGGGAGCAGCGATCCGTCTCCACGATCCAGCACGAGCATGGACGCGGAGAGGACCGTGGCTCCCAAGCGCGCTAGGCCGAAGGCCGCTTGCGCTACGTTCACGATCTTCCCGGAGGAAGCCGTGAGCTATCTCTTGGTTTACCCGGTACGGTCAGTTGTCCTCAGCAGGCTATCGCGTTTTGCCCGACGATCGCTGGGCGGCCGACGGTGATCGGATGGCGCGGCTAACGGTGGCGATGACAGCCATGAGAATCACCCACGCCGTCAGGGAAAGCACGGACACCACCAGCCCGAAGTGCCCAAGGCTGAATCCCGCAAGGCCGAGCCCAATCGGAGCGGCCAGGCTGGTGAAGAAGCCACGGGCACTGCTCGCGCGCCCTTGCAGCTCTGGCGGCGTCACGCCCATCTGGTGAGTGGTGACGGCTGTGCTGCCGGTCGGGCCCATCGCGAACATCACCGCGAAGAGCGCGCCGATCACATACGTACTGTCGACCACGAGAAACAACGGGATGAGTGCGGCCCACAGGCATCGGTTCGCGACGAGGATCGTCCGCACGCTCAGCCGTTGCACGAGGCGTGGCGCGAACAGCGCACCAGCGAGGGTGCCGACGCCGGCGAACGTCATCAACAGGCCCGTGGTCGCGGCGGAGTCTCCGCGCTGGCCGGAGACCACGATGGCGATGATCGACAGAGCGTTCGAGACCAGGTTGTTTCCGGAGATCAGCAGCAGGGTGACGCGAAGGAACGGCTGGTGCCAGATCCATCGCAGGCCGCTGACCAGTTCCCGACCTCCCACGCTCCACCAGCCGACCGTCGCCGCCCGAGCTGTCAGCGTGGACGGCATCGGCGTACGGATGAACGCAATGCAGGCGAGCGACACGAGCGACGACGCCGCGTTGGCGGCAAATGGGAACACTGGCGCGAGCGCGAACAGCAGACCACCCAGCGGGGGACCCGCGAGCACTGCGGCGGCGCCCCGAGCTTCACTTCGGGCCAGGGCAAGGGGAAGTTGGTCGGTGCGTACGACCTGACGTACTGCGGTCTCCTCGGCGATGCCGAAGAAGGTGGCGAGGGTGGCGCCGACGATTTCCACGGCGAGCACCAAGCCGATGCTCACCCAGTGACCGGCGACGGCGGACACGAGGATCGCCTGGGTCACGAGCTGGCCGGCACCGCACGCGAGCATGAGCCGACGCTTGTCGCACCGGTCGACGAACACACCCGCCGGCAGGCCGACGACAAGGCGGGCAATGACTCCGACCGCCATGACGAGTCCCACCTGCGCAGGGGAATGCGTCACGTCGAGGATCAGCAGGGGATAGGCCACCATGCACGAGGTGGATCCGAGCGCGGCCACCGACTGGCCGGACCACAGCAGGGTGAAGTCGCGATTCGCACCGAGCAGTCGGCCCGGCCTTTCCGGCGCGGTTTTCGACATGATCGACTGCTCCCGCCCAGGTGAGTTCGAAGGTCAGGTCGACTACTCAGGCAAGCTCGGTGAGATCGACGGGTACGGCGTACATCGCGACATGCACGGGATGGGCACCGGCTTCGGGTGACCCGCTGAGCTGGGTGTAGCGCTCCAGGACCTCGAACAGCTCGGCACCGAGCGCCGCGAGTTGCTGCCGCGTGAGGCGCAACGGGTTGCTGGACATGGTGGCGACATTGCGCCAGGCGCTCGGGAGTGCGTGCCGCCCTTCGATGAACGCCTCGACCTGTTGGGCGTCGCGGGCGAGCAAGGTCCGGGCGAACTCGTCCGCCGCGCTGGCGGCCGCCCTGCCCTCGCCGGGTCGGTGGACGTAGGACAGGCCGGTTGGCCGCAGCCGCCACGGTCTGGCGCGCCCCTTGCCTTCGCCGGTCTCCTCGGTCAGTCCGTACTTCCCGAGGAGATTCAGGTGGTACGAACACACCTTCGGCGTGAGGCCCAGGAACTCAGCGCAGCGGCTCGCCGTGAGCGGTCCTTCGCGGCGCAGCAGGTAGAGCAGGTCCAGGCGGACCGGATGCGCGACGGCTCGCAACGCCCGGGGATCGGTGCCACCGTTGTCGTGGGCATCGTCGGAACGACCCTTCTCGGAAGGCATGTTCCGATAGTAGTGGTCGCCTTCTCCCTGTCAAGGTCACGGGAGATCAGGCGCAAATTGCTTGGCCACAGGTCGCGCCTAGCTGATAGACGAAGACATGCTGCCCACTGATCCGCGGATCCTCTGGTCGGTCCAACTGCGGCTGGAGTGCAAGGCCGTGAACGACACTGGCCGGATCGTGCGGGTCCCTGGTGACAACCCCGACGGGATCGCCACCTGCTCCGTTGTGCGCTTCGTCGATGGTGACCAGGTCGTCTTCTGCGAGGACGCCGACGACGACCTGATCGCCCGTACGTCGTTGCTCGAGCCTGGATTGTTCTTCCTCGACACAGAACTGGCCGCGCAAACGGTCGCGGGAGGGCGGCCCACCGCCGTGGGGTGCTTTCATACGTACGTCTTTCCAGAGACGGAACGCCAGCATCCGGACGTCGTGCGGACGGGCGCGGAGGAGTACGCGTGTGTGGTCGACGGGCGCGCGGTGTCGTGGGCCAGCTCGGCACGCAGCAACAGCGACGCCGCTGAGCTGTGGGTGAGAACCGACCCGGCATTCCAGCGCCAGGGACATGGGCGTCGGGTCGCCCACGCCTGGGCTGCGGAGGTCATGTCGGCGGGCAAGGTCGCTTTCTACAGCCATCTCCACGGAAACGACGCGTCGCGTCGGCTCGCGGCCCAGCTTGGCGTCGTCCACGTCTTCGACGTTGCCACGATCACGCTTGACGGGTCCGCCGACAGGTGACCGCGTCCCGGGCGGACCCGCGGCGAGAATGCGCACACACAGGTTGCTCTGACCGATGCCTCAGTTCGATCCGGAGGGCACAAAACGCTTGGCAGGAAAGGCCCCGACGTCCCGGAGAAACGCGAACCGCCCGCCGAACTGCGACGCGAGTGGTCCGATGTCGTTTCCCCACACGTCCTCGAGGAGCGGATAGTCCTCCTGGGCGACCGCGAGCCGAGCCAGCGGCTTCACCGGCACCAGACTCGTCAGCTCACCCATCATCGTGAACGTGTCGGAGGGCAGCACGTACAACGTCGCATCCACGAACGGCCGCGCGGCTAGTCCGGCGTACTCCACGGCCAGGGAGAAGCACCGGCGCGGCGTTCCGTCGGGGTTCCTGCCCCACCACACGCCGTTGCTCATGGACGAAACCTTCGACCGGTCGACGATCCCGAAGTACATCGCCATCAGGGCATGGTCCACCGCGAAGACACCAGGCTGGCCTGACGTACGACCGCCACCCCAACTGCGACTGCGTGGATGCAGCACGTCGATGCCGGGTGTCGCCGAACCGTGCAGCACCACACCGTGCCGCTCGACCAGGTAGTGCAGGAACTGCCACTTCGGTACCGCGAGCTGGTAGTCGAGATCGCCGCCGTCGGCCTGTGCCCATTGGCGTTCACAGTCGGCGGCGATGGCGTCGAGGTCGACGTCGGGTTGCGCGAAATACAGGCCCCACTGCCAAGCGGCCGGATCGAGGTGGGCGTAGCGGCCGGACTGCAACGGTGACGGTCTCACGGACTCGTGGAAAGCACGCGGCAAGAGCCGGCGCAGCAGGTCGCCGCGCAACGGTTCCGGCAGTCGAGGTGCCGCCCGAACGTCGCCTGCGACCGTACGCCCGAACCGGCCGAAGAATGCCATCGCCAGGGCGGCATTCCGGCGTACGTCTGAATCGTCGTGGTCGAGGTGTGCGACCAATGTGCCAAGGAGATCGGCACAGGCTCGCCCGACCGGCTCGACCCGTTGTGGCCGTGGTGTGTGGACGGAGCGCGACTCCCACCACGGCCACTCCTGGCTGGCCTCCGGCCGCCGCGGGTAGCCGGGAGCGATGTGGGAAAGAGCCCGCAGGAGGCCGATCCGCAGCCAGCGGTCCGCCTGCGGCAGCGTCGTTCCGATGGTCGCGGCCACCGCCTCGCCCGAAGGGCCGATGCGGGTCAGGGTGTGGGCCGCGGTGAGGCGTTCCCGCAGCGGGGCCGAGTGGTCGTCGAGGGCCGACGCCACCATCGGGTGAGTGTCGGCGGCACGGGTACCGAGACTGGCCAGCGCCCGCATCGCGGAGGTCCTCACCGGCGACGGCGACGTGTCGTGCCCGAGGGCCTGACGAAGGATCGGGAGCGCCCGTTGCCTACCGGCGGAGGCCAACGCCGGCAGAGCGATCGCCAGCTCCTCGCCTTGGTCGCGGAATGCCGCCGTGAGGGCGTCGAACGCGTCGACCGCAGGTGGTCCGAGTTCGCCGACGAGCGAGGCGGCCTCGGTTCTGGTCGTACGATCCGCATCGTGCAGTGAGTCGATGATGACCTCGACCACGCCGTCGAACGCACCGGCGTACGTCAGTGTCTTGGCAGCGGCGAGCCGCACCGGACCGCGGTCTCTGAGCAGTCGCCGAGCTTTGGAGAGTCCGGGTTCGCCCAGCAGCGACAGGGCTTCGGGGACCTGGACCAGCCGGATCGCGCCCTCGGGATGGGACAGGCCCGTGACGAGCTCGGCGAGGCCGTCGGCGCAGTCGAGGTAGGCGAGTCGGACCGCAGCATTGAGGCGTACCTGGGAGTCGGAATCTGTCAGCGCGTCGCGGAACTCCGCCACCTCCTGCTCGCGAGTCCGCCTTCGTGAGCCGCCCATTCAACCAATGCTGGCACAAAATGATCAGTCGTGGCCGAGTCGATCGAGCGCTGTCCGGATGAAGCCGTCGCGACGCTCGGTCAATGTTGCCGCGTCGAGGTCCGGACGCCCTTCTGCGTGGATGATCTCGACGAAGCTGTCGAGTTCGACGTCGGTGTTCAGGGCGGCGGTGATGTCCCAGTAGGCGACGTTCTCCGCCTTGCGGCCGCTGGCCTCTTCCCAGCCGGTGAGGATCTCACCGGGTGCGTTCGGTCCGAAGAGAATGGCCGCATCCCAGCGCAGTGAGCCCAGGTCGACTCCGTAGTGGCCGGCACCAGCGGCGTCCCAGTCGATCATCCCGACGTACGAATCGCCGTCCCACATCGTGTTGGCGTGCCAGAGGTCGCCATGGACGAAGACGGTTTCGCCGCGTGGTGGTGTCATGTCCTGCAGACGATCGTCCGCCTCGTCGAGCAACGGCGTCGATCGGGTCTCCCGCAGCACGGTGTGGGCCTCGTCCTGAGATGGGGCCAGCCCCACGTTGCGCCACTCCGCCACGATGGCGTCGCGCTCCTGTGCGTCGGTCGTCTGCTGGTATCTCCGCGCCCATCGACGTTCCGCGGCGCGGTCGACCCACGGCATGTGGTGGGTACGCAGCGGAAGATCGGGCCGTGGGGCAAGCGGTACGGAGTGGACCGCTGCGGCGGCGGCGCCGAGGGCGCGGAGGCGTTGAGGTGTCGCCACTCGCGGAATCCTTGTGCTGCCAGGGAGTACGGCGGTCAATATGGCCAGAAACCCAGCGGCTGCTTCCTTTTCGAAGGCGAGCAGGCGTGGCGTGGGAAGCCGGTGCTGCTCCGCCCACGCGAGTGCCGTTCCTTCCGTGCGGAGCTCATGCCATTCCGGCGGCCCGGTCTTGAGTACAGCGTCGATGGTCGTCCGGCCGTCGGTGAGGCGGAGAAGCCATGGACCGTCGTCGCCAGCTCGCAGGCTGCGGCTGCTTTCGACGACGGCCCCCGCGCCCACGGCGTTGGCCGCCCAGCGAAGGACCTGCTCTGGTGGCGTCGACACAGGGAGAAGCTAGGTCTCTTTGATCGCCCGCGTCGATCCCTTTTAGCCTTCGAGAGTGCTGCGGCGGTCGTCGACGAGGGCGGCGAGGCCGTCAAGCACGCGTTGCAGTCCGAAGTCGTACGCATGGGAAGGGCTGTACGCCGCACCGTGAGCCGCACCGGCCGCGGCGCCCACGCGGACCGCGCGAGGGTACTTCGCCTCGTCGAACACCCGCTCCAGCAGCGGTGCGTTCGCCTCCCACCACTGCTCATCGGTCAGGTCGGAGTCGCGACGAGCCGCGGCAACGTCGGCGGCGGAACGCGCGGATGCCTGGACGAAGCTCAACACGAAGGTCAGCGCCGCATCGGTGTCCACGTCGTCGAGGCCCACACCGTCGAACGCGCTCAGCTCGTGCTCGTACTTCGCGATCGCGCCCGGCCCCAGCGTGGGTCTGCTGGTGGAGACGGTGGCCATCCAGGGGTGCTGTTCGTACATCGCCCGGTTGTCGCCCGCCACCGCCTCGACCCGTCGCCGCCACGCCGCGTTCGCCGGCAGGGTCGTGCGTGGCATCTGGGCGTAGATCGTGTCGAGCATGAGGTCGACGAGCTCTCCCTTGCCGGGAACGTACGTATAGAGCGACATCGGAGCCCTCCCGAGCTCCTGCGCGACCCGGCGCATCGTCACCGCCGGTAGGCCCTCGGCATCGGCGAGATCGATCGCGACCGTGACGATCTGGTCCACGGTCAGACCCTGGCGTGGTCCTCGCTGCCCACCCGCCGCCGCGCCCCGGTCGCGCCACAGCAGTTCGAGGGTGCGTGCCGGGTCGCCTGCGCTGCTGCGGTCACTGGACATGTCGGACCTTCCGGGTCGGCGTTCGTCAGATTACTCCGTACGACGTACAATGTACGGCGTACGGCATTGTTGCCTCGACTCTATCGCTCCTGGAGGGCTCTATGAAGATCACTTCGTCCGCAGTGTCGCTCAACGTCGACGACGTGGCGGCCTCCGCCGAGTTCCTGGCCACCCACTTCGGCTTCCGCGAGGAGCTGGCGGCGGACGGGTTCGCGTCACTGACCCGCGACGACGCCGGGATGAACGTGGTCTTCCTGCGGCGCGGGCTCGAGTCGCTGCCGGAGGACCAGCGCAACGACCACGCGTCCGGGCTGATCCTCGCCTTCGTCGTCGACGATCTCGAAGGCGAGCTGGCACGGCTGGAGGCGGAGGGGGTCACGATCACGATGCCGCTGACCGTGGAGGAGTGGGGCGAGCGGGCCTTCCAGGTACGCGACCCCAATGGCGTCATCGTCCAGCTCGTCGACTGGAAGGCCGCGGCGTAGGCGCACCACCGGTCGCCTCGACTACACCGCCGCGGCGAAGGTGCAGCTACCGTCCGAGACGCTGGACGCGATCCGCGACCTCGGTCGTACGCACGCCGCAGATCCCCTGCCCTGGTAGGGATCGTCGCCTGCCACCGCTCGAACTGTTGGAGGTTCGTCGCCTTCTTAAGTCGACCAACCTCCAACAAGTCGCCCGGCTGGCGCTCAGGTCAGCCGCGCGACAGCCGCCTCGATGCGGGCGATCCATTCCCGCGCGTCGGGTGAACCTTCCGGCGTGTCCGCGAGGCTGAGGAACGCCTGCGAAACGGCCGCGGCGAGCACGAGGTCGAGGCCGGCGCAGTCGCCGTACGCCGCGAACACGTCGGGCCAGCGCGGCGGCGGCACGGACGAGACCAGCAGCCACGCGAGGTCGGTGACGCCGGGGGCGAGGCTCACGTCCTCCCAGTCGAGGAGTGCGAGGGTGCCGTCGGGTCCCGTCCGCATGTTGCGCAGCGACGCGTCCCCATGGACCAGGGTGAGCGGTCCGGCGGCGGATCCGGCGCGCGCCAGCTCCGGCACGGCTCCGACGAGCCGCTCGCCCTGGTCACGAGCACGCGCCGTGACGTCGCGACGGGCGGCGAGGATCGGCCAGGTACGGTCGTAGAGCTGGCCGACCAGATCACCACCAGCGCCGCTCCGGCGCAGCCACGGCCACTGACCGGCGGCTTCGTTCTCGAAGCGTCGGTGAAGGCCGGCGAGGACGCGAGCGGCAACAGCGGGGTCGGCGCCCTGCCGCCACGTCGACAGGTCCTCGAGGACGAGCCGGGTGCCGGCGGGACCCGCCTCCGCCTCGAAGCAGGCGGGGGTGCGCACGCCGACCACGGGCGCGACCTCCCGGTAGAACCGCACCTCCGCCTCGAACACCTGGAGCGCGTCGGGAATCGACCCCGGCACCGGAGGATCCCGCCGCTTGACGAACCCAGACATACAGCTAGCTCAGCGGCGGGCGTCGAGGGCGCGAAGTGCCTCGTCGAAGGGGCGTTGCAGCCAGGCCAGGTGATCCGCCTCGCCGTGGTGGTGGGTCGTGAGGTGGTCGGCCCGGCGCGGAGCCGTGTGGCGTACGTACTCCCGCGCGCCCTCGACGAGCGTGCGCATGTAGTGCAGGCCTTCCGGATCGGCCATTCCCCACGGTCCACCGCTGGCGAGGTAGACCGGCGAGGTGTGGGCGAAGACCTGCCGCCCCCATTCGTCCAGATGCGTCTGGGTGCCGAACGCCCGGGCGGCGATCCAGGCGCTGCCGTCGATGCGTACGTCCTGGGTGAGGGAGAGCCGGCGGTCGCCGCTGTCGCCAGTCGAGTCGGGCGTGGCCGTGCCGACGACCTCGCCGTTGCACACGATCTCCAACGTACGCAGGGGAAAGATGCTGGTGACCTGTGCCTCGACGGTGACCGTCCCTGGCCCGGACAGCTCCACCATGTCGCCCGGCTGCCGGCCGTCGACCCGGAGATCCAGCAACGGCCCGCCGGACAGGAAGGTCCGCCCTGCCCGGACTGCCGCGCACCACGCGTCGTAGCTGAACTCCTGGTTGCCGTCGAGCCGGGCGTACGTGCGGTAGAGCCCGACCGGCACGGCGCTGGACATCTTGTCCGTACCACCCACGAGCGGGAGGCGGTAGCCGGAGTTGAGGTAGCGGTAGTACTCGCGCAGGTTGTCCTCACCCTGGGCGAGCATCTCCACCGCGTCGGCGCGTCCGGTGGCGACGAGCACGGCGGGTTCGCCGTTGGGGTTGGGGAAGTGCGCGGCGACAACCGTGCCACCCTGCGCGTGGGTACGGTCGGCCCAGTCGCTGAGGTTGGTGTCGAGCGCACCGCCCAGCTCCGCCTCGTCGGGACCGTCGCTGCACCACGGCATGACGGGTTCCTTCAACCCCCACAGGACCATGTGACCAAGGGCGTGCTGGCGATTCTCCTGGCCGACGTAGGTGAGGTAGTCGCCGCCATGCACCCCGCCCACGCCGCTCGGGCGGCCGGTGAACTCCTCGGTGCTCGTGAACAGTGCACCCCACTGGGACTGCAGCAGGTTGACGACGCGCAGGTCCTCGCCGAGCTGTTCCAGCTGCGCGCCGGCCGTGGACAGGAAGTGGACGTGGGAGTCGCCGGACCACCAGCCGTTCGCGGCCATGTCGGTGACCCGGTTGAGCCGCAGGGTCAGCTCCCGCTGGCCGGGTTCGATGCGTACCGTCTCGCGCAGCGGCGCGTACTCGAACCCCCGGGCCACGTCGACGACGACCTCGCCCCGTGGCAGCCATCCCTGGCACTTTCCGTCGATGTAGGCGTAGGTGGACTGGCCCATCCGGACATCGCCGCCGACGTCGTAGTGCCAGCTGTTGAGGTTCTGCGCGACGTGGTTGTGGTGGCCGTGCGGTTGGTACGGAATCCCTTCGGGGGAACGGAAATGCACCCGGCACGGCACCTGCTTGCCGGTGGCGTCGTCGAGCACCGTGACGTGCACCCAGTTGCGGCCGGAGTCGGCCAGCTCGACCCGTACCCGCCCCGTGTCGGCGTGCCCGTCGCGTTCGACATCACCCCAGGTGACCTGGCCGAGATCCTCGTCCCGCTGCCGCAGGACGAGGGTGGCCGACGGGATCGCCGCGACGCCCGCGTAGGCGGGGCTGGCGGGTGGCGGTGCGTTGGCCGCGCCGTAGCCCGGCCGGTCGTCGACAGTCGTCGGCAGCGGCTGCGGATAGGTCGCGACACCGCGGTCGACCTCGATGCTGAGCACGTCGTCGCGGGCGGCAAGGTCGGGATCGGTGACCTCGAGCCGCACCGGCCTCGCAGGCCCGTTGACGAACGGATGCTCGTCGGCCTGGCTGAGCGTGAGTGCCGCCACGAGGAACGCCGGGCCGCGCGGGATGAGCTCGATCCGCTCGATGGTCTTCTCGGGGTGCGGGTTCTCCCAACACCACAGCCAGTACGCCTTGACCCATCCCTTGTGGTGCTCGGTGAGACGGTAGCCGGCGCCGTCCCAGCGGCCCTCGAAACGCGGCTCGTTGCCGTCGGGGGTGTCCGAGACCGCGAGGAACGCGTCCCGGCCCCACTCGGTCGGGACGACCTGGATCTCGAACCGCTCCCGGATGGGCACGGTGACGACTTCGCCGCCGGCGAGGTGGAAGGCGTAGTCGGCGACCTGCGTACCGACTCCGTGCCCGGCAGGCCTCGTGGGCTCGAGCAGGCGATGGGCGACGATCACGCGGCTGGCCTGTTGGCCGACAGCGATCGACACCGGCGTCTGCGGCTGGGGCGCGATGAAGCACCGCTGTGCCGCCGGGTCGTCGCCGCCGACCTGGAACGGCAGCCCACGAAGCTGCACGCGACCGAGCGGGGCATCGTCAGCAGGGTCGCCGAGAACGTCGACACCTGCGTTGCAGTACGGATGAAGATCCACGGGCTCATATCCGGCCATCGGCCGATCGTAACGTTCGCCGGTGAACCGGGCGCAGTGCTTTTAAGCGGCCAGGCCGTGTCTCCTAGATTCGCGGAGGCGGGACTGATCCGAACGCAGCTAGAAATCGATGCGCATGACGATGCGCCTGAGGGTGGGCCTGCTCACCTCGACCAAGCCGGCGGCGGCGAAGACGCTGGGAGTGCCGAAGTGCCCGACCTCGCTGGTGTGGGGATAGGCCTCCAGGGCACGGGCGCCGCGTTGTCGGGCGAAGTCGACGGCGGCCCGGGCGAGTGCTCGGCTGATACCGCGGCGCCGAAAACCGGCCCGGGTAAGGATGCAGGTCACCGCCCACACGCTGGCATCGCTCTTGTCCTCGGTCCGACCGACCCACGGTGTGGGACATTGGCTCAACAGGCGCGGGTTAGCAGATCGCGGGTCCACCGCGCACCAGCCGACCGGCTCACCGTCGAGGTAGGCGACCAGGCCGGTCGTCTGAGCCGACTCCGGCTGCCCGCAGGCGGTCTGCTCTCGGAGCCGGGGGGCGAGCTCGGCGGCTCCAACCGTGGCGATACAACGCTCTCTGGGCTGCATCTTGTACCGCTGGCACCAGCAGATGGACGAAGAGCCGCGTACGCCGAAGATCGCTTGCAAGTCTTCCCAGGTTGCCTCGTTCGCTGGGACGATCCGGAGCTGATCGTCGGTGACCTGTGGCCTGCTGCGAGCCTTTGCGACGCCTGGTCCGCGGCGCCCAGTCCGTTGATCGTCTCCGCTACGGGGTTCGCGTCGCCCGGCTACCCGATGTGCTTTTCGATTGGCTTGATCAGAAGGCGCCCGAGCGGGATCCTGACTTTTCTGCAGCGCTGGTGCAGCGGCGGTGAGATGGATCGTGACGGTGTCCCCGTCGGCGAGCCCCCTGGGCTTGCGCACCGAGTCTCGTATCGGGAGGACGTAACGCCCGTCCTTGGGCCACAACGATGTCGCCCACTCCGTCTCACCGATACGCGCCCGAACCCGGATCATGCCCCGGTAGTAGGTGCCAGAGGACACCATCTTCAGCTCGAGGCTCTCCTCCTCGGGCACCCTGACGAAGTAGTACGGCGCGGGCCCGCGCCACTGAAAGATCTCGCCACTGAACTCAAGCTCCAGGCGGTCATGTCCCTCAGCCTTGGATGCTTGCTCCCTTGGCATCTCGGCATCTCTCCCCAGCAGCCCACGGACCGATGCCGCGGCCAGCACGGTAACACCGGCGACAGCGATACACCGCTCCACGTCCACAACCGGACCCGACCCTGCCGCGATGGGGTGTAGCGTCATCGCAAACATCCGTGGCGTGGCGGCCAGTATGCCGTCAAGCAGAATCCGCATGCCTGACCAGTAGCGGAAGGACCTGCCTGACGTGTCTTGTGACCGCGATCTGACCGTCAATCCGCCCGAGACTTCTGCCTTCGACGTGGACCTTGCGGCGTTGGTCCGTGAACTGGACCTACCTGCCGAGGCCGTTAACTGGTTGGAGCGAATCGACCGGCCAGCTACCTCGCCCGGGCTGGTGTTGCCCGACGATGCGGAGGCAGCGCAGCAGTTGGAACGCCTCGGCGTCGAGGAGGAGGACCGCGACGAGACGCTGGCCTCTCGCCCCGATCCGCACACGCACCCCGCACTGTGGTGGGTGCTGGACCGCGCCTACCACGCGCTACTCGCCACTATGGGCGAGGCTGTACCGATCGAGGGCCACTCGGGATGGCCGGTGCGGTTCTCCCCGGAGACCGGACCGGTAGGCCGGCACGTGCCTGTCTGGATGTATCTGGCCGTTCTTCCCGAGGTACGTCGCTACCACGCCGAGCGCGGGATTCCCGATGACGTGTCCTGGAGCAGCCTGACCGGGCTCGCGGCAGTGATGCAGAAGCACCGATCCGTCACCGGGCTCAGCGGCATCGGACTCTTCGGGTTCGGGACAAGCGCAATGCTGCTCTTTCGAGGAGCGCAATACAGACTCGGACAGTTGGAGTTCAACCGTGGGGCCATCTCGTTGTCCGACGGCCCGTGCGGATACGCGCTCTCCGTCCACGTTCCCCCGGTCCGGCCGCTGTCTCCGAGCTTGTGCGATGAGTCGTTCACCCAGGCACGGGAATTCTTCTTCCGCCACTTTCCTGAGGAACCGGTGACGTTCTTCACCTGCGGATCCCGGCTGTTGGACCCCCAACTCGCCGACTACCTGCCAGAGAGCTCCAACATCGTCCAGCTCCAACGGCGCTTCCACCTACTACCTGTCCACACCGAAGCTGATCTACCACCGGCCGATGGGGACCTCGCGGAGTACGTGTTCGGCCGCTCCTACCCCGACCTCGACGACTACCCGCAGGAAACCACCCTGCAACGCGCCTACGTCGCCCACCTTCGTTCCGGCGGTCACTGGTATGAGCGCACCGGCTGGCTGCCGTTCTAGGCCCTTGGCGGCGACAGCGTGTCCGCACGTCGGATCGTGGCGAGCCAGGCCGGTGAGCCGTCACCGCCAAAGCGGGTCTCGTAGCGGGTCGCACGGATGTCGACGACATGCCAGCCGTCGGCGAACGCCGAACAGATCTCGGCTCGGCTGATCCGGCGCGGTCCGCCGTCTCCGGCCACCGCATCACTGAAGCACAGCAGGTGAACAGTCCCGTTCGGCTCAATCACAGTGCCGAGGCTGTCGACGTACCTGGCCCGTTCCTCGTCATCGAAGGTATGGAAGAGCCCAGAGTCGAGCACTGTGTCGAAACGCTGCTGCAGTCGCTGCAGTTGCAGGGCGTCCTCGACTTTGAAGGTCACCGTCAGGTTTCGTTCGCTGGCCTTGCGGCAAGCGATTTCGATGGCGGTGGGAGCGACATCGACGCCCCAGGCCTCGAAACCCGCCGCGGCGAACGCCAGCGCGTTCTCGCCAGTGCCGCAACCCGCGTCGAGAACGCGACCATGAACGGCTCCCGCGTGTTCGGCGAGCTGGAGGAACGCCGACTGCGGGCGGCCGGAGTCCCACGGCGGGGAAGCGTCCTGGTACGAGTGGTCCCAGGGAACCCTGGTGAGGCGTTCGTGGCGGGTGGGAGCCCGCTCGACCTTCTCCATCTGGATCTCGGTGATGTGGGGAGAGTCCAGCAGGCCGGTGTCGGAAAGGATTCTGTCGACCGTATCGTCGAGTGAGCTGGACTCGTCGATGAGGCGTTCGGTCACGAACGTCAGGCAGTCCTGCTGTCGGTACCAGCTCTCCATGTCGGCCGGCGTGAACGCGGTCGCCTGTGGTCGCGTGGCATGGCGGCGTACCGTCTCGGCTAAGGAAACGTCGAAGTAGTAGAAGTACGTAGGGCCGCGGTGGTCCCGGTGCAGGCGGGCGAGCATCGACTCGTACCTGTCGGCGTACAGGATTCCTTCCAGGACGACGTGGTAGCCATGGTCGAGTGCATAGCGCGCCGTCTGCTCGATGAGGCCGATGTTCGCCATCCCGGGATAGTCGTGTTCGCGCAGGATGGTGCGGCGGATGATGTCCTGGCAGACCCACGCAAGTCCACGTCCGTACGCCTCGCGGATGGCTTGGGCCGCGGTGCTCTTGCCCGAGCCTGAATTGCCGCGCAGCACGATGAGCCGGGTCGATTCGGAGCCGACGTCCATCTGGGGAGCCTACTGTGGCCACGGTCCGGGTCGGCTGGTCAGTGGTAGCCGCGGGCCTGAAGTGCGTAGAGCTCGGAGTAGTGGCCCTGGGCGGCCATCAGCTCCTGGTGGGTGCCGACTTCGGCGACGCTTCCCTGGTCGAGGACGACTACGAGGTCGGCGGCGGCCACCGTGGAGAAGCGGTGGGTGACCAGCAGGGTGACCGCGCCGCGGGACCGTGCCTTGCCGGCGGCAGCGATGTACCGCTCGAAGAGGCGATGCTCGGTGGTGGCGTCGAGAGCGGCCGTGGGTTCGTCGAGGACGAGCAGGAGCGGTTCGGTACGCATCATTCCGCGCGCGATCGCCAGACGCTGCCACTGGCCGCCGGACAGGTCGACGCCACCGGGCCAGGAGCTGCCGAGCTGGGCGTCCAGGCCCTGGGGAAGTGCCTGGAGTACGTCCTCACTCGCGGCGCTGCGGAGCGCGGCGTGAACGGCCGGCGGGTCGTGGAGACGCGAGAGGTCGCCGACACCCACCGTCTCCTGTGCGAGAAGCTCGAGCCTGGCGTGGTCCTGGAAAGCTCCGGCGGTGCTGGTTCGCCATGCGTCGATGTCGACCTCGGCGAGGTCGGTCTCGTCCAGCAGGATCCGGCCGGACGTGGGTCGGTACATGCCGGTGAGGAGTTTGACCAGGGTCGTCTTGCCGGCGCCGTTCTCGCCGACGACGGCGACGACGGCACCTGCTGGTAGGTGGAGGTCGACATCGCGGACGGCTGGTGTGTCGGTGCCTGGATAGCCGGTGCCTGGATAGCTGAAGGTCAGGTGCTCCAGTCGGATCCCGTCGTCGAGCCGAGCCGGCGGGGCGCTGGTCCGAGACCGTCCGACGCGGACTTCCTGGTCGTAGTCGCGCAGCCAGAGGAACTGGCCGGTGATGCGAGCGATGCGGGTGAAGCTGATGATGGCCCACTGCACGGACCGTCCGGCGTACTGCAGACGGCCGACCAGCAGGACGGCCAGGACCAGCGCACTGACGGGGACGGACCGGGCGAGTGCGTCGCTGACCATCCACGCCACGACGGCGGCAGCGGTGAGGAAGAAGAACGTGGCGCACGCGCCTTCGACTGCGTTCGTACGGATGGCCAGGCGCACACCGGGTTGTCGCCAGCCGGTCACCGCCTCCGCGAGTTCGGCCCGCATGGTCCGGCGGATCCCGAACACGCGTAGCTCCGCACCGGCTGTGGGTGAGGTGCCGAGAGCCAGCAGGTGGGTGGTCAGGCGGCCCGGTTCGGCTGAGGACTGCTCGGCGGCGGCCTGCCAGGGCGCCAACCAGCGGGTCGCGGCGAGGATCGGGAGGCCGGCGAGCACGAGCAGCAGCAGTCTCGCGTCGGCGGTCAGCGCGAGCAGGATCGTGCCGGTCACGAAGACGAGATCATTGAACGTGCCGAGAAGCATGTTGAAGGCGCCGCCGAGGGCGTCGCGCTGATCGCGCAGGATCTGCAGCCGGTCGAGATAACGCGGCGACTCCAGGTGGTCCAGTGTCTGGATGCTCGCGGTGATGCGGGCGATCTCGGTGTCGAACGCGAAGCCCACGCGTTCCATCTGGTTGACCCGTGCGGTCGTGCCGGCGATCTGAAGGATCCAGTTGAGGCCGATCGATGCGGTGAAGGCGCTCACGGCGAGCACCATCTGCCTCGTGTCGTTTCGTACGGCACCTTCGACGAACCACGCGAGGTAGAGGGGTTGAAGCAGGCCGATGACCTTGCCGACGGCCTCGAGGAGACAGACCAGCGTCTGCCAGGGGCTGACCCGCACGGACATGGCCACGACGATGCCGATGCCTCGAAGTGCCCTCATGGCGCCGGCACCTGCCCGGTGTCGTCCGCTGTGTGCCCGGCGTACTCAGACCGGCCGGCCCCTGCGGCGGCGAAACGCCGCGCCTGCAGGCTGAACATCTGGGCGTAGGTGCCCCCAGCGGCCAGGAGTTGGTCGTGCGTGCCGTCCTCGATGACGCGTCCCCGGCCGATGGCATCCTGGCCGATCACGACGATGCGGTCGGCGTGCCGGACGCTGGAGAGCCGGTGGCTCACGAGCAACGTCGTCATCCCGGCCGTCACCTCGAGGAAGCGGTCGAACAAGGCCGCTTCGGCGCGCACGTCGAGCGCGGCCGTGGGTTCGTCGAGCACGAGGATCCCGGCCCCGCTTGCGACGGTGGCGAGCGCACGGGCAAGGGCGACCCGCTGCCACTGGCCCCCGGACAGGTCGGTGCCGCCGGCGTACTCAGGCGACAGGATGGTGTCCCAGCCGTGCTCGAGCCGTTCCAGGAGCTCCGTGCCGCCTGCGTCCTCGAGCGCTCTGGCCAGGACCGAGTCGTCGACCTGGTGCGCGGGCGAGTGTGGGTTGGCGTTGGTGCGTCCGGTGGGGCCAGTTCGGCTGTGCGGTCCGACATTCCGGCGCAGCGACAGCTTGTAGCGGACGAAGTCCTGGAAGATCACCCCGACTCGTTGGCGTACCGAGTCGTCGGCGGCGGGGTCGCCGCCGTCGATCCGGACGGTTCCCGAGTCTGGCGCGTAGAGCCCGCAGAGGAGTTTGATCAGCGTCGACTTCCCCGCGCCGTTCTCACCTACGACGGCCAAAGCCTGGCCGGCCGGCACCGTCAACGACAGCCGCGTGAACGTCGGCTCCTCGCGCGTCGGGTAGGTGAACGTCACGTCGCGAAGCTCGATGCCCGCGGCACCCGACCGGATCGCCGTCGCGCGCGAGGCCGCCTGCGCCGGCGTCTGGTCGGGAGGATCCGGCAGCTCCCTCAGCCCGAGCTGGGTGCGGAGCCGGACCAGCTCCCACGTCGCGGCGGTGGAGCGGCCGAGCGCCATCTGCTCGTCGCCCAGCGGGCCGAACGCCTCCAACGCGAGGATCGCCTGCACCAGCGTGACGATCGCCGCGAGCGAGACCACACCGGCCGAGGCGTCGCGCGCGAGCAGAGCCAGCACCAGTCCGTTGGCGGCGAGCATGGCGACCGCGGCCACCATCACCATGCCCAGCCCACGGTGGCGATTGCGCCAGACCAGAACCATCGCGGCTTTCCACGTGGTCGAGTAACGCTCCAGCAGCCAGCCCGCCAGGCCGAACAGCCGGACCTCCTTCGCTGGTCCGGCGCCGGTCAGCAGCCCCCGCAGATAGGCCGCGCGGCGACGTTCGTCACCAGCGACCTCGAGGACGTTGTCGTGCTGCCTGTTCACCCACCAGGTGAACACCCGGGACAGCACGACGTACGACGCGGCCACGACGAAAGGTGCCCACCAATGCCACGCCATCAGCACGAGGAACGAACCCACACCGGTGAGCCGGGTGCGGACGATCGACCACGTGAGCTCGATACCCGCGGTGAAGTCCCACTCGCGGCTGGCGTTGATCACCGCATCGAGGCGTCCGGCGACGTCGGGATCCTCCAGGTGGGCAACGCCGTGCGGCGCCGTCCCCGCGTCCATCGCCATGTCGTAGAACGTGCGGACGTAACGTGCCGAGATCGCCTGTGACAACGCGGCCGTCGCTGACGTCAGGATCGGCGAGGAGACGAACGTGGCCGCGACGAGGAGCAGCCAGAGCCACACTCGTTCGGCAGCGGCCGGTGATGCCCCGGCCGCGGCGGCTTGATGTAACGACCCGATCAGCTGACCGGTCGCCAGGATGCCGCCGGTCACGACAGCAGCCGAGCCGGCGGCCAGCCCCAAGGCCGTCAACGAGTGGGCCGGTGCTGATGCCCACAGCACCCGGCCGTAGAGAGCCATCCGACGAAACGACCCGGCCACCGGAGACGAGCCTGGAACTCCCATGCGCGAAAGCTAACGGCAGGCCGGGGTCGAGAACCAGTGCTTTAGGGGGGGTCAGGAAGTGCGTTCCCAGGAGTACGCGTTCTCCCGGCGTACGCAGGTGACCCTCTCTCCGTTCCTGGTCGTCTCGATCAAACCCACCTCGATGTACGTACAAGGCTCGCCTGGTCGGGCGTCACTCCCCGAGCCGCCGGTGGGAGGCGATGTTCCTGGCGACCGCTCCCCAGACGCGGACGGAGATGGGGAGGGGGACGGAGACGAGGACGAGGTTTCGGGCGCCTGCGTACCAGGCGTGTGCGTTCCCGGGTCGGGCGGCTGCTCTCCGCGCAGTGCCGCCTGCGCGACGTAGGCCGACATGCCCAGCGCGGCGACGACGGTGAGGCCCACCAGAGTCTGCCGCCAATGCCGCCCGCTCGGGGCAGGAGGCCTGGCTGGGCGTGGGTCGCGAGGCGTCGTCGGTTCTGTCAAGGCTGGCTTGACGGAGGGAGGGTGCGGTGCCGACCGGCGTACGAAGTCGGCGGCCGATGGTCCATTCGGCACCCATCCTGGCGGCAGCGGCGGGATCACGTCGGCGATGTCGACCACGCCGGCCGGGTCACTCGGGACCGCGCCGGGATCCGGCAACAGGCCTGTCGCCGCCAGCTCCGAGCGGGCGTGCGCAGCGGAGTCGGGACGGCCGCCAGCACTCCAGGCGGCGAGCCTGCGCAAGTAGTCCCAGAGCGGAGGCGGCACATGGTCAGGGCGATGCGTACCCACGCCGACGTCGGGATCGGGTCGTACGCCGGTCAGCATCTCGACGGCGACGACGCCAGCGGAGTAGAGGTCGTGGCGGGGTTCGGGCTCGGCGCCCCGGACCTGTTCGGGAGCCAGATATCCAGGTGTTCCGAAGACCTGCGAGGTACGCGTCATGCGCGGCTCGTCGAGCGGGACAGCCACCCCGAAGTCGCTGAGGAACACGTGCGGACGCGCGCGGCCGGTCGCCTCGAGGAGCAGGTTGGCCGGCTTGACGTCGCGGTGGACGAGACCGGCCGCATGGACGGCACCCAACCCGTCGAGCAGTTGGTCGAGCAGCAGGGCGGCCCACTGCGGCGGCAGCCGTCCCGCGTTGCGCTGAAGCGAGGCGACCGAACCGCCGTGGACCATCTGCATCGTGAAGAGGACCCGCTCGTCCTCGCCGGCCCAGCCGAGTGGCGTGATCACATGCGGATGGCTGATCCGGAAACTCTGCTCCCGGACGAACCGCAACAGCGATCCCGCGTTGAACTGCTGCAGGACCTTCGCCGCGACATAGCGGTGTTCGCGATGGTCCCAGGTGCGCCAGACCGCGCCCATGCCGCCCTCGCCGAGAATGTCGACGAGTTCGTAACGTCCTGCGAGCACCGTGGTCAATCTCCCACGTCAGAGGCAAACGCTCGAGGGTAGCCCTGTAAGGGATCGTGGACGACGAGCGTTGCGTGTTATCGAGGCGGGGCCGGCGGCGGGTTCTGCGGCGGACCCTGATTCGGCTGTTGCGGTGGCTGTCGCGGCGGCTGCGGCGGTGGCCATGGGAGGTTCTGCCCCGGTGCCCCTGCTGGCGTGCTGCGGGGACGGCGGAGCAGGAACACCGCCAGGATGACGCCGAGGAGGACCACCGCACCACTGCCCCCCGCCACGGCGACGGGCATCAACGAGCCCGAGCCGTCGGCGGCCGAAGGCTCAGATGCGTCTCCTTCTCCCGACGATCCCGACGATCCCGACGCCCCCGACGATCCAGCCGGAGCCTCACCATGCTTCTCCTCAGTCTTCGCCGGCTCCGGTTCCGGGTCGGGCTCCAGGTAGGTCGGCTCTCCAGAGACCTCGCCCTTGACCGCCACCGCGATGTCGATGGGCTCCTGGTACTTCCGTCCTTCGTCGTCGGCGTTCTGTTGGATCGCGACGTAGTAGTGGCCCGCGAGCGAGGCTGCCTGGATGGTGTCGCCGCCACCGTCCTCCCGGTTGCGGTACCGGACCTCCGGCAACGTCGCATGGAAGACCTGGTTCCGCGAGTAGGTCCTCGTCGTACCGGTGAAGTTCTTCTCGGTGCCTCCGGGCAGGAAGATCTCGGCGCGGTCAGGTCCGTACGCACGGATCTCCACCTTCTCGCCGAGTTGGCCGAGTTGGCTGTCCAGTGCCGGGTTCGCAGGGAGCCGGAAGGTCACCGCGACGGACTGCCCCCAGTCGGCGCGGACCCGGTAGAAGAGCTGCTCGCCAGGCTGCAGCGTGCCCGTCCAGTGCCCTGGCGTGAGGGTCGTCGCGTCGGCGAAGCCACCGCCGCCGTCTGCCTTGCCCTGGCTCTGGCCGGCGGGAAGCGCTCCGAAGTCGATGTCCGCCTCCTCGACCTGCTCCGGCAACTGCTCGACGCCACCGTCGAGCGGTGGTTCCTCGATCACGACGAGTTCCATCGGATCTTCGGGCCCGCTGGCCGCCCCGTCCTCCTCGCTGCGTTCGACCTTCAGGAGCAGCCGGTCGGACGTCTTGCACTCGTCGGGGACGTACGTCGAGGCGGAACTGTTGCCGTTCGGCCCCTGGAACACCGAGGCGTTGAGGAAGTCCCTGGTCGAGCTCCACTCGAACGCGGCGCCGTTCCCCCAGGTGCATTCCTCGTCCCCGGCCGGGGTGAGCAGCTCGAGCTTCAGCTCGTCCGAGGAGGCCGCCGAGCCACTGCGCTTCTCCGGCCGACTGGTGGCGGCGGCGTGCAGGGTGGAGCCGGGAGTGCGTGTCAGCATGTAGTACTTGACCCGGCCGTCCTGCTGGGTCGGCGAGGCGAGCGTGTCGGTGTACTGGCCGGCGCCGATCTCCGGTGCCTCGCCGGGTTGGAGTCCGCCCTTGACCGGCGTACCGGAGACCGCGAAGTCGGTGAACGCACGAAGTGCTGACTGGTCAAGGCTTGCGGCGAGGTCGCCGGCGTCGTCCGCGTCGTAGTAGGTCCCGCCGCCGGCGTCGGCGATGCAGGACAGCTGGCGCTTCGCGGCGGCGCCGACATGCAGGCCGACCACGTCGATCTTGAGGTCGATTCCCTTGGCGTGGATGTCTCGCGCGACCAGGCAAGGGTCGGGGGTGCAGGTCTCCTCACCGTCGGAGACGAGCAGGATCGTGCGCTTGCCCTCGGTGCCGAGGTCCTTGGCCGCCTGCTTGAGGCTGTGCGCGATCGGTGTCTCTCCGTACGGCTTGTACTTCGCGATGGCAGTCTTCAGCGCCCGCTTGTCCGCCGGTCCGATCGGCACGACCAGCTGGGAGTCCGTGCACGCACCTGGGTCCGACTTCTCGAAGACGGTGGCGCCGTAGACCCGCAGCCCCACCACGGCGTCCCCCGGGAGCTTGTCCACCACCGTGTTCAACGCCTGCTTGGCCGCGCTGATCTTGCTGGTACCGGACTGGTCGGCCTCCTTCATCGACCCCGACGAGTCGAGTACCAACAGCAGCGAGCCCTCGCTGGCCTCGCCTTTGTCGAGTTTGTCGAGCGCGGAGGGCGGTGCCGCGAGCGTGGGGAGCGTGGTGGGTGGAGTTGCGAGCGCGGGCGCCACGAGCGGTCCCGCCGCAAGGGACGCCGCGGCGAGGGCGGTGGCAACCTGGAGAAGGTGACGGTACGCAGCTCTGCCCAACATGGCCGCCATCGTGAGCCCGGCCGCTGTATTTCCACTGTGGCGCGCCTGTAGGCCGGTGCGATCCCGACGGTTGGCGAACTTGTGTACGCAGAGAGATCGTCTGCGCACGCTTCGAAGTTGTCGCCCAGCCCCGGCAACTTTGGTGCCAGTTCATCCGTCATGAGAATGCAGGTCGTGATCACGGGGATGAGTGGTGTGGGTACAGGCGCTCAATCTGCCAGCAGGCCTGACTGCTACTCTCCAAATCCTACCTAACTAGTCTGATATATCGCCCATACCGTTCAGTTCGACCCAAAGGAGCGCAGTGAGCACTGGCACGACGCACGGTCCCCGGGTGCTGATGGTGGGTGCGTACGAACGAGACAACTTCGGTGACCTGCTGTTTCTCCTGGTGACCGAGAAGTATCTGCCGAACGCGCAGGTGGTCTCGTCCGCCCCGTTCAGCGCCGACATGACCGCGTTGCTGGACCGCAAGGTCGAGGCCTACAGCCCGCTGCTGTTGGACGAGGAGTTCGACGCGGTCTGGACCGTCGGAGGACAGGTGGGCGGCACCGACCTCAGGAGCGCGTTCCGGATGTCGGCCGGCCCTGAGCTCTACCGTGAGTACCGGCGCAGTTCGCCGGCCAGGCGCGACGAGATGGTGCGCGAGGCGGCGGGCAAGGTCCACATCGCATCGCCGTACATCCCATCGCTGGCCTCCTACCCGCTCAACGCGGGGGCCATCTCGGTGCTCAACTCGGTCGGGGTGTCCGGGATCCGGGGCGCCGAACGCTACCGCCGGGAAGAGCTCATCGCCCTGCTGCGCGCGGCAACCCTGGTCTCCGTGAGGGACAAGGAGTCGAGCGTCTATCTCACCGAGTTGGGGATCGAGCACCGCCAGGTTCCCGACGCCGTGCACGCGATCAGTGTCCTGCGACCCGCTGAACGCAACCCTGACTCGGATGTAGCGATCTTCCAGGCGTCGACGTCCATCCTCACCAAGCTGGGCCACGCCAACGTCGCGGCGGCGCTCGTCGCCAGCGAACACCTCAAGGGCCTGCGGATCCGGCTCCTGATGGCCGGCACCGCCAACGGCCACGACTCGGTGGCCGACTTCGAGAAGGTCATCACGCACGCCAAGCGGATCGATCCCGGTGTCGACATGGAGATCGTCGCCGACCGGCGCCCGTTCGACCTGTGCGACCGCATGCGCGAGGCGCGGGTCGTGATCGGCACGTCCCTGCACGTGCGGATCATCGCCTGTGCCTACGGCATCCCGCGGGTGACGCTGTCGCGGACCAAGCCGACCCGGTACGCGCGAGCCTGGGACCCAGACATGCCCTTCGACGTGTCCCTGGGCGGGCTGGACGCGGCCGTCGGAATGGCGCTGGAGGCCGTCGACCGTCCCGAGGTCCTCGCCCGGTCGCGGGAGCTCTCCCAGCTCGCCCACGACAACCTCACCAACTTCGCCGAGCAGGTCACGACCCTGGCGGCGACCCAGACCGCGGAGGACAAGGCGCGGCGCCGCGACGCCAGGCGACACACCCAGGCGGCGCTCCTCGCCAGTCGTACGGAGGAACTCAAGCGTGCCCGCGAGGAGCTGATGGCGATCCGCTCCTCGCGCACCTACCGGCTGACCCAGAAGGCGGGCAAGATCGTGCGGGCCATCCGCCGATCGCTCGGCGCCAAGGCCACCGCGCGCGCCGCATAGCGCTGGCCGCTTGCCCTGCCTGCTCGTCGCCTGCGCCCGCACTCTGCGCGGTCAGCGAAGGGGCGGATCCACGAGGAAGACCCGGTGCAGGCCGGTACGCCGGAGCAGGTCGAGCGCCTTCGCGTTGGGGTTGCGGATGATGACGCCGCCGCCCCGGGCCCTGCAGGCTCGGTGGGTGCCGAGCAGTGCGGCCAGCGTGGTCGACGACAGGCGGTCGATCCGGGACACGTCGACGATGAGGTTGCGTACGCCGGCGAGAACGAGATCGCGGAGCTCCCACCGCAACTCGGCCATGCCGTTGGCGACCAGCGCCTCGGTCAGGATGACTTCGGCCTCGCTGTGGACGAGAGACTTTCCGGTTGCCCCCATGGCCAACTCCCGAGTTGGTTTCGAGAATCCCCGATGTATGGCTCCACGTTGTCACCATGGCTTTGAGGTCGCTCGGCCGGTTACTTTGCGATTACGTGACGAAGTCCTCCGGGCGTGACCTGGAACGCGTCGCCGCACAACCTTTGGCAGCATGGGCCCATGCCGACGCGGGTGCTTGTGGTGGAGGACGACGACCGGATCAGGTCCGTCCTCCGGCTGGCCCTGGAAGACGAGGGCTACGCGGTCACCGAAGCGGTGGCGGCGGAGGAGGCCCTGCCCTCCCTCTCGGCCACGTCTCCCGATCTGATCATCGTCGATCTGATGCTCGGCGAAATGGACGGTTTCACCTGCATCAGGGAGATCCGGCGGTCAAGCGACGTGCCCATCATCATCGTCAGCGCCCGGGTCGACACCCACGACATCGTCGCCGGTCTGGAAGCGGGAGCCGATGACTACGTCACCAAACCCTTCCAGATCAAGGAGATCACGGCCCGGCTCCGGGCCCTGCGCAGGCGGCTCAGGGGGCCGAGTGATGCGGAGGCGCCGGCCGACATCGTGCTCGACTCCGATCCTGACGCCAGGCTGGTGCTCTCACCGGCTCGGGGGACACTGCGGCGGGCTGGGCAGGACCTGCACCTGACGCTCACCGAGTTCCGGCTGCTGAGCGAGCTCGCCACTCCGCCCGGGCGGGTACTCAGCCGGCAGGTGCTGCTGGAGTCGGTCTGGCAGCACGGCTTCTTCGGCGACCAACGCATCGTCGACGTCCACATCCGCCGGCTGCGGACGAAGATCGAACGCGACCCGGCGACCCCGCGGCTCGTCGTCACCGTCCGGGGGCTGGGCTATCGGCTGGACCCAGCATGAGCGCGACCGGCATGAGCCGGGTGGTGCGGGCGCGCGGGCTGCGTGGTCGGGTGGTTCTCGCCTTCGGCGTGGGCGCGCTGCTCGTGTCCGCCATCTTCGCCGTCCTGACCTACGGTCTGACGCAGAGCTATCTGCTCACCCAGCGTGAGCAGGCCGTGGTGCGGCAGGTGTACATCGATGCCAACTTCCTTCGCGGCCGGCTGGAAACCGCCGGAGCCGACATGCCCACGGTCCTCACCGCGAGTACGCCCTCGGCCGACGCCACCATCGTCGTGAGCCGCGGTGGGCGGTGGTACTCCTCCTCGCTGGAGGCCGGACGCGAGTCACTGCCGTTCGCGCTGCGCGCCGAGGTGGAGTCGGGGCGGCCCGCGTCGATGCGGACCCGGCTGGGTGGCGAACCCGTCCTCGTCGTCGGGGTGCCGCTACGGGCGGTCGGTGCGTACTTCTACGAGGTCGTGCCGCTTACCGAACTGCAGGAGACGCTCCGCATCCTCGGCACGGTCCTGCTGGGCGGCGCGTTGGTGGCCGCCGCGGCCGGTGGCGGGCTCGGCGTGTGGGCGAGCCGGTCGGTCCTGCGACCGCTCAACGAGGTGGCCAGTACGGCGGCGCAGATCGCGGGCGGGCAACTCGACACCCGTCTGGCGGCGACGAGGGACCCCGACCTCGCGACCATCGTCGGTTCGTTCAACAGCATGGTCGACACGTTGCAGCAGCGGATCCAGCGCGACGCCCGGCTGGCCGCCGACGTCAGCCACGAGCTGCGGTCGCCGCTCACCACGCTGGTGGCGAGCGTGGAGGTCCTCAACACCAGGCGGGACGAACTGCCGCAGCGGTCCCGGCAGGCGTTGGATCTCGTGACCGGAGAGCTGGAGCGGTTCCGCAACCTGCTCGACAACCTGCTGGAGCTCGCGCGGATGGACGCCGGTCTCGACCCGCGGGCGATCGAGCCGTTGCCGCTCGCGGACCTGCTGGGCCATACGCTCCGCCGGTCGGGCCGCTCGCCTGACCTGCTCGTCGTCGAGTCGGATGCGAAGGTGAACGGTGACAAGCTGATGCTGGAGCGGATGTTCGGCAACCTCTTCGACAACGCCGAGATCCACGGGCACCGGCTCGTGCGGGTCCGGCTCCTCGCCGACACCGAGGCCGACGACCGCGTTCTGGTATTGGTCGACGACGACGGTCCGGGCGTACGACGAGAAGACCGGGAACGCATCTTCGAACGCTTCGCGACCGGGCGGACGGCACGGCGGTCCTCGTCGGGCACGGGGCTCGGTCTCGCGTTGGCGCGTGAGACGGTGGCCGCCCACGGGGGAGCGGTCTGGTGCACGGATCGTCCGGAGGGCGGCGCACGCTTCGCCGTCTCGCTGCCGCGGGTGCAGCCATGAGCCGGCGAACGGTGGGCCTGCTCCTGGTGGGTGCCGTCCTTTCTGCCGCGTCGGCGCTGCTCGGTGGGTGTGGGGTGCCGAGTCAGGACCGGCCGACACTCATCGAACCGACCACGGTGCCGTTCGGCCTGCTGAGCAACCGGTCGGCGGCGGCCGAGGCGGGTGTCACTCCGCTGCCGGGTTCGGACACGAGTGCCGACCCGTTCTTCCACACGAGCGTGGCGGTCTACTTCGTCGAAGGCAAGACCCTCGTCGGAGTGAAACGTAAGGTCCGACCGGGGCCCTTGCCGGACCGGGTGGACGTGGTGGTCGAGGCGCTGACCTCCGGACCCGCCGCGCCGGAACAGGCCCGTGGCCTCAGCTCGGCCATCCCACCCGGCCTGCGGCTCGCCGTCGCGTCGTTCGAGGGTGGGCAGGTCACCATCGACCTCGCCGGCGACCCTGCTGGGCTGACTGCCGCCGAGAGCCCGCTCACCATCGGACAGGTCGTGCTGTCGCTGACCTCGCTTCCCGGCGTCGAGCGGGTCCAGCTCACCCGCGACCACAAGCCGGTCGAGGTCCCGCTGGTAGACGGCTCACTCACGACGAGACCGCTTGCCGGAGTGGACTACCAGGTCCTGCGGGACCGTCCCACCCCTCCCGCCGGCAACTGAAGCAGGTAACACTCGCCATCTCGTTGACAAGACATGTTTCGAAACAGTAATTTCGAAACATGTCTTCCGACGATATCGATCCGGGTGTCCGCGAGCTGCGGGACCCGAAGGCGATGCGCGCGATGGCCCATCCGGTCCGGCTCCAGGTGTTGGAGATCCTGGGCGAGGAGGGGCCGTTGACGGCAACGGAGCTCGGCGAGCGGATCGGCGAGAGTCCCGCGAATACCTCGTTTCACCTGCGTACGTTGGCGAAGTACGGCTTCGTCGAGGAGGCCGAGCGGGGCAAAGGGCGCAACCGTCCATGGCGCGAGGTCAAAGGGGGGTTGCTGGTTCGTGAGGAGGAGCTGGACGGCGAGGCGCGACGCGCAGCGGTGGCGATGGCCAGAGCCAGGCGAGCGAACCTGCTCCGCCGAATCGAACGCTGGGTGGCGGAGCGGTCCAGTTATTCCAAGCCCTGGCAGAAGGTCGGCTTCGAGATGGAGTTCCAGACCCGGATGACGGTCGAGGAGCTGAAGAAGGTGAGCCGGCAGATCGGCGAGATCCTCGAGCCGTTCAAGCGCCCAGCAGGCGACGTTCCGGAGAGTGCCAAGCCCGTGACGATCGCCGCGTGGGGTTTCCGGACCGACGCGCCGGACGCTGGCGCTCGCCGTCGGACGCGCTCGGACCGGGAGTCGTCATGAGCGGCGCGGGCGGTGTCGACGCGACGACCAGCCGGGGACGACGCTGGGCGTCGTTCATGCACGCGGTCGCTCTGGTGTGGGCGGCCGGGCGGGGTGCGTTCCTCGCCGTCGTGGGGCTCTTCGCGCTCTCCGGCCTCGGTGTCGCGGTCCTGCTCCTGATCGGGAACGCCCTGCTGCACGAGGTGATCGGCCACGAGACAGCGGCGGACCTGTCGCCGGACGTGTGGTGGCTGGTCGCGGCCGCGATCGGCATCGCGGGCGTGGTGTCGTTCGCGGGAGCGGCGGGTGCTGGCATGCACCGACTGCTGGCCGAACGCACGATACGCCACTGCAGCGAGGTGGTTCTGCGGTTGGCGGGACACGTACCCCTGCGGGAGTTCGACTCTCCGGCGTTCCACGACACGCTGCAACGCGCGGAGCGGGCCGGGAGCAGCACGCTGCCCATCGCGATGGCGGTGCCGCAGTTCGCCGGTGCGGTGGTCGGCACGGTTGGCATCGCGGCGGGACTCGCGACGATCAGTCCGTGGCTCGTGCCGATCACCTTGCTGGCCAGCGTTCCGTTGTGGTGGGTGGGGCGGGTCAACAGCGACGAGATGTACTCGTTCAGCTTCGGCAACACCCCCAACGACCGGGCGCGGTTCCACATCGAACGCATCGTGCACGGCCGCCCGTCGGCGCCGGAGGTGCGGGCGTTTCGGCTGGCACCGTTCCTGTTGGGGCGCTGGTCGGTGTTGTACGACGAGCGGATCGACGGGATCCAGCAGCTGGTCAGGCGGTTCGTCCGCCGGTCGGCGTTCGGCAGTGTGATCGGCGCACTCGTGCTGGGCGGCGTACTCCTTGCTGTGCTGTGGTTCGTCCGCCGTGGTGACCTCGGACTCGGCTCGGCCGCGACCGCCTGCGTGGCCGTCCTTTTGCTGGCCAACCGGTCACAGCAGGCGGCGAGCAGTCTCGCCCAGACACTGGAGCACGGTCGCTATCTGGAGGATTTCGCGCGGGTGTCGGCGCGGGCCGACGAGGTGCGGCCGCTCGCGCCCGTGGAGGTGCCGCCCTTCGCGCGCCTCCAGGTCGAGGACGTGACCTTCACCTATCCAGCCGCGACAACGCAAGCCCTTGTGGACGTGGCTTTCTCGGTCTCGTCCGGCGAGGTCATCGCGATCGTCGGCCACAACGGGTCCGGCAAGACCACGCTCGCCAAACTACTGTGCGGCCTGTACGAACCGACGCGCGGCGTGGTGCGCTGGGACGGCCGACCGCTGGCCGAACTGACCCGCGACGGCGGGTTGTCGCCCGTCGGTGTGGTGTTCCAGGACTTCGGCCGGTACTGGTTCTCCGGCGCCGACAACATCGGCCTCGGCGACGTCGACCGGGTGGGTGATCGCGCGGCGATTGAGCGGGCTGCCAGGCAGGCGGGGGCTGCGGAGTTCCTCGCCGACCTGCCGAACGGCCTGGACACTCCGCTTGGTGTCGAGGTGGACGGCGGTGCCGACCTGTCCGTTGGCCAGTGGCAGCGCGTGGCGATCGCGCGGGTGCTCTTCCGGCAGGCGGCGTTCATTGTGCTCGACGAACCGACCGCCTCCCTCGACGCCGAAGCCGAGGCGGCACTCTTCCAGACCATCCAGGACCTTCGCGCTGGTCGTACGATCGTCCTGATCTCACACCGCTTCTCGACGGTACGCACGGCCGACCGCATCCTCGTCCTCGACCAGGGCCGCCTGGTCGAGCAGGGCCCGCACGACGAGCTGATGGCACTCGACGGGCACTACGCCCGCATGTACCGGCTCCAGGCGAGCGCGTACGCCGACGCGTAACCCGACCTGTTGGAGGTTTGTCGGGATAGAAGGCGACGGACCTCCAACGCTTGGCGGCGAACGCCCCCAACGTCTGCGAACGCACGCCGTGACGCCCAGTTTGCGTCAGAACGGAGCCTTGGCGGGTTCGACGTCTGCGCTGGGTGGTCCTGTGCCGGGTGGTGGTGCGGGTCGGATGGCGTAGGTGTGGCCGAGTGGACTCTGGGCGGTGAGCTCGCCTGGCTGGTTCTGGGTCCACCACCAGCCGGCTTCGTGTTTGGCCCGGTGGTGCCGTCGGCACAGGGGTGCGAGGTTGCAGGCGCAGGTGGGTCCGCCTAATCGGTGTTCGATGGTGTGGTCGAGGTCGCAGGCGATGGCGGGACGGCTGCAGCCGGGCTGGCTACAGGTCCGGTGCATCGCCTGGATGAGGCGGCGTTGGGTGGTGGTGGGTTTGTATCGTCGGCTGCTGGCCTGGTGGTAGACGACTTTGCCGTCGATGGTGACGGTGCGGCAGTGCTCGAATCCACCGGCCGCGGCGGTCTTGATGTCGTCGATCACCGCGGGGCTGATGGCGCCGAGGCCGGCGAGTTCACCGGCTCGTGTGCCGAGGCGGAGCCAGGTTTCGAGGTCGGCGACGAGTTCGACCTTGGCCACCAGGTGCTCGTCACCGGTCTCGACACACGCACCACCATCACCCGGAGCATCCCAGGCATCTTCGCCATCCCCGGCGTCCTCGCCGTCGCCGCCATCGTCGGCTCCGGCGGTGTCGCCGCCTGCGGGAGCCGCCGAGTCATCGGCAGTGTCGGCGTTGGTGGCGGGAGGCGACTCATCGGCATCGGCAACCGCCGTGCGGGGGTGGCGGCCGCGGAGGAGGTCGAGGAAGACGTCGGCCTCGATCTGCGCGAGCGTCCTGCCATCACCATCGCCCTTGATGCGTCTGGCGAGGGTCTTGACGAACACCCTGGCCGCCGCGGTGCCAGCCATCGGCAGGCCCTGTCCCGTGATGCTGCCGGTGCCGTCCACTCCCGCACCGAACCGGATCCGTCTGCCCTGCTGCGCCTCCCGCCGTCGCTGCTCGGCGCCGTCCGGGTCGAGCTCGAGCACTTTCCGCCGGAGCCGCCGCACCAACTGCGCCCGAGTCAAACCCATCCCGACCGCAGCGTCAGCAGCAAGGATGAACTCCTCCGCCACCCGCGCCAGTTCCGGTGACAGACAGCAGGTCTCCTCGGCGATCGCCCGCGCCTTGCCCAGATTGATGGTCCCCTCCGCGAGTGCGGCACGGGTGCCCGGCAACCGCTCGGTCAACTCGAACGCGAACGACAAATCCCGATCAGCCGACCACGGCGACAAACCCAGCGCCGCACCCACCTCAGCTGAGGCGAACTCCGAGAACGACGCGTTCACCTCAGGCGGTGAATCCGGTGTGCACGCAGGCGAACGCGCCACGAACGCCATCGCCTCATACATCGCCGCCGACACCCATGACGACTGCCGCTCCCACGCCCGCAGAACCAACACCCGCACATGGCCATTGATCGCAGCCAGATCGATACCCGCCAACACCGAAGCAAGCTCGGGACCCGGCGCAGCCGAAGCCAGCGCCGAGAAGTCCACACCCCCGCGTTCGAACATACCAGCGAGTCTACCAGATCTGTGATCATCGCCAGAGCGGGAGTTCCTTGTTTTCAAGGAATCCACCGACCAATCGCCGGTCATCGCCCGAGCCTCGCGAACACGTCGCGGCGGTCAGCGATAGCCGCGGGCCTGGATGTCGTAGAGCTCGGCGTACCGGCCGGCGTTGTGCATGAGCTCCTCGTGGCTGCCCTGCTCCACCACGCGGCCGGCGTCGAGCACGATGATGTGGTCTGCCGTCCGCATGGTCGAGAACCGGTGCGAGATCAGCAGCGTGATCCCACCGCGAGACCGGCGGTCGCGGGCTTCCTCGGCGTACCGCGTGAAGAGGGCGTCCTCGGTCTGCGCGTCGAGCGCGGCGGTGGGTTCGTCGAGGACGGTGAGCAGGGGATCCGCCCGCATCAGTCCGCGCGCCAGCGCGACCTTCTGCCACTGGCCACCTGACAGGTCGGTGCCGCCCGGCCAGGTGGTACCGAGCTGGGTGTCGAGC
Organism: Actinopolymorpha sp. B9G3; assembly: GCF_040120725.1. Classification (NCBI taxonomy): domain Bacteria; kingdom Bacillati; phylum Actinomycetota; class Actinomycetes; order Propionibacteriales; family Actinopolymorphaceae; genus Actinopolymorpha; species Actinopolymorpha sp. B9G3. Next base: position 133,944 of record NZ_JBEEAB010000016.1, read on the forward strand.
CCGGCCGGCAGCGTACGGATGAGGTCGTCGGCACTCGCGGCGGCCAGCGCCCTGGCGGCTGCGGGGCTGTCGTCGAACCGTGCGACGTCTCCGATCGTGACCGCCTGCCGCAGTGGCAACTCGAACCGGGCATGGTCCTGGAAGGCACCCGCACAGCGCTGCCGCCAGGCCGTCAGGTCCAGCTTGCGCAGGTCGATCCCGTCGACCAGCACGGCACCACTCGACGGGTCGTACATGCCGCAGAGCAGCTTGACCAGTGTGGTCTTGCCGGCACCGTTGTCGCCGACGATGCCCACGACGCTGCCCGCGGGCAGTGTCAAGGACAGCTTGTCGAACGTCATGATGCCGGTGCCGGGATAGCCGAACGTCACGTCCTGCAGGGCGATCCCGTCGACCAACCTGGCCGGCACGTCGACAGGGTTCGCGATGAGGCCGCGTCGTTCGGCGTCGGCGCGGTCGAGCAGCCAGACGAACCGCGCGCCGATCCCGAGGCAGTCGACGAGCCAGCTGACCATCCCCACGACCAGCCCGAGGTTGCCGCTCAACGACTGGGCGAGAACGAACGTCAGGGCGAGGTCGCCCACGCTCGCCGCGCCGGTGACCACTCGGTAGCCCACCAGCAACAGCGCGCCGGCGAACCCGATCGCCATCAGCAGGGTCGCGGCGGCGATGCGTCCGGCGCCGACCCACGCCATCCGGACCCGGACCGTGTGTTCGCGCCGCCACGTCTCCCGGCTCAGCCGGAGGAGTTCGCCGGCGAGCCCGAAGACGCGGATCTCCTTGCCCGGCGACGCTTCCGATCCCAGGGTGACGAGGTGACGTTGCCGGCGGCGGTACTCAGCCGTGGCCTCCTGCGCGTCGCGCTCCCGCACCGCACCGGTGTGGGCGGCCCATACAGCCGGAACGCCGAAGAGCGGCAGCACCAGCAGCAGCGGATCAACCGAGAGCAGCAGCACGACGGTCAACGCGGTCTGGGCGACGGCGCCGATCGTCTCGGCCAGCGCCTCCAGCGTCCAGTGGACGATCCAGGCCTCCTTGCGGAGCGGGTCGAGCTTGTCGAGGTAGTCAGGGCGTTCCAGGTGCTCGATGCCGTTCATACCGGCCGACGCCCGGATCAGGCGTTCCTCGAAGATGATCCCGGCCTTCTCGTGGAACGTCTGCTGGAGTCGCATGCCGAGCCCGCCGGCGGCCCAGCCGAGCACCTGGGTGAGCACCAGCAGGCTCGCCGCGAGGCCGACCGTGCCGGCCTGTCCGCCGATGGCCCCGTCGATGAAGTACTTCAGCCACAGGGCGCCGAGGCTTCCCGTCACCCAACCGACGGGGATGATCAGCATCCCACCGGCCGCGAGTGCCGGGTGGGAGCGGACCGAGATCCGTACCGTGAACCAGAGGGTACGCAGCAGGCCCGGCAGGTCCCGGTCCTTGGCACCGTCGGCGCCGTTCAACGAAGAGACATCGGTCTCGTCCGTAGGCGTACGCGTGCTGTCAACCATGGCTTGCTCCCGTCTCGAATCGCTGTGCCTGCAGGCGGAACATCCGGGCATAGACACCGCCGGCGGCCAGCAGTTCGTCATGCGTACCGACCTCGACCACCCGCCCACCCCCCACCACCGCGATCCGGTCCGCCCGCCGGACACTCGACAGCCGGTGGGTGATCAGCAGGGTCGTCACCCCGGCCGTGAGGTCGAGGCTCTGCTCTCCCAGGGGGCCGACCCCCTGGAACCCCCGAAGAGCGAAGTCGAAGAGCTCGGCCTCGGCGCGGACGTCGAGCGCGGCGGTCGGCTCGTCGAGCACGAGCAGTCGGGCTCCACCCTCCGCCGCCCGCAGGGCACGGGCCAACGCGATCCGCTGCCACTGTCCACCGGAGAGGTCGAGGCCGCCGCGGTACTGCCGGGCGAGCACGGTGTCCCATCCGGCCGGCAGTCCGGTGATGAGGTCGTGTGCACCCACCCGGTCCGCGGCACGGGCGGCGGCCTCGGCGTTGTCGAGGTCGGTCACGCGTCCGAAGCCGATGTTGGCCCGGGCGCTCAGTTCGTACCGGACGAAGTCCTGGAAGATCACCGCCACCTGGGACCGCCACGACGCGAGGTCGAGGTCGCGCAGGTCGTGGCCGTCGACGAGGATCGCGCCCTCGTCCGGGTCGTAGAGGCGCGTGAGCAGCTTGAGCAACGTCGTCTTGCCCTCGCCGTTCTCGCCGACGATCGCCAGGGACTCGCCGGCGCGGATCTCCAGCGAGAGCCCGTCCAGCACCGGCCGGTCATGGCCCGGGTAGCCGAAGCGCACGTCGGCGAAGCGGATGTGCCTGCGCGGCATGCCGTCGGCCGAGCCCGTGCCGTACGCGGCGAAGCTCAGCGCCGACGTCCGTGCTGGCAGCGCGCGCAGGTGGGGGAGCGCGGCGGCACCCTGGCGTACCCACCAGGTCGCGAACAGTCCGCTGCCCAACAGCTCGATCGCGTAGATCGCCTGGACGGCAACCGTCAGCCCGGCCGCGTCGATCCGCCCCTCGACGGCGGCGGACGCCAACGCGCCGAGCACGATCCCGGTGGCGACGGCGATCGAGGTGATCGTGGCGAGGACGGGCCGAAGCTTCGCCCGGCGAGCCCGCCAGACGTGCCGGCCGAACTCCGTGCGGTAGTGGCGGGTCTGCGACGCCAGGAGACCCACCAGGCCGAAGAGCCGCACCTCCTTGGCCGCCGGCGGGTCGTGCGAGAGGTTCGCGAAGTAGTTGGCCCGCCTGACCAGCGGGGCGTACTCCTCATGCTTCTCGATGGCGGCGTGCTCGTTGCCGGCCATCCACACGTGCGACGCCAACGCCCCGGCCACCAGCAGGACCGGCGCCCACCAGGCGAAACCGGCCAGCAGGACTGCCGCTCCGGCCGCGGTGACCACCTTCGAGACCATGGAGCCGAACTCGGTCACGATTCGGGTCAGCGGTGCCAGGTCGGCCCATTCGTACTCCCCGGCGCGCTGGATCTCGTTCGCGGTCTCCGCATCCTCCAGGTGCGCGATGCCGGGCGGCGAGAGCGTCGCGTCGAGCAGGCACTGGCGGATTCGCTGGGCCACCATCGAGCCCAGGCCGGTCGAGACGGCGACGCGGATCGGTGCGAGCAGTTGCCCGGCGCCGAACGCTAGCCCGACGAGGAGGATCGCCAGAGCGAGGTCGTACGCCTGCGCCGACCCGACGCCAGCGTCGAACGCGGCTGGCGCGCGGGCGACGGCGAGGCCGGTGGCGGCCATCACGAGCGGGCCGAGCAGGCCCTCGACGGTCGCGAGGGCGAGTAGCCCGGCGAAGCGTGGCGGCGACGTGCGGGCGACGAAGCCGACGAGCAGCCGGAATGCCGTGGCGAAGGAAGCGGTCGTTTCGTGGGACACGGTTGTCCTCTGTGAGGGGAGAGTGTGCTCCTGCGGCGGACACACGCGGGTAGCGCCGCAACCACTCGGGAACTGAGCGGGCGGCGAGGACAGAGCTTTCGCGCGGCGGGCCGACCGGACGTCAGGTTTCGACGCCGATGGGCAAGACCGTAACCTCGACGGCAGACTCGCGCACCCGGTTTGTTCGAGCGGAGGCGACAGATGGAGTACGCCACCTTCGGTGGGACCGGCGCGACCGTCAGCAGGATCGGCTTCGGCGGCGCCACGCTCGGCCTGACCAACTACGTGGAGGCGTTCGACCCGGAGGACGCGGGCGACCGGGCGCGGATGTTCGAGGCCATCGAGAGCGCCCTCGACGGCGGGATCAACTACTACGACACCGCGCCCGGCTACGGCAACGGTGCCAGCGAGCAGGTGCTCGGCGAAGCGCTGCAGGGCGTGCCGACGAGCGGCGGGCAGCCCCTCTTCGTCGCCACCAAGGTGGGGTACGGCGCGCGCGGCGACGTCCGGGCATCCCTCGAAGCCAGCCTCACCCGGCTGCGGCGGGACTCCGTCGACCTGCTGCAACTGCACGGCGAGTCCTGGACGACGCAACAGACCGACGACATCCTCAGCCCGCGAGGGATGGCCGAGCAGCTGCTGTCGCTCAAGGACGAGGGACTCGTGAAGCACATCGGCTTCACCACCGAGGACAACAACGACTCCGCCTACCGGATGATCGCGAGCGGAGTCTTTGACACCATCCAGGTCTGCTACAACCTGCTGTTCCAGCATCCGTACGAACCGAGCCGTCCGTTCGGCGCCATGTTGGAGGCTGACCGGCACGGGCTGGGAATCGCGACGATGCGCACGACGACGTCAGGGACGTTCCAGCGCTGGGTCCAGCTGGTCAACCCGGCCAACACGTTCGACTACTCGAGCGCGCTGGTGCAGTTCGTCCTGTCCAATCCGTACGTCGACGTGGCGCTCGTCGGCATGCGCGACGCCGACGTCGTCCGGGCCAACGTCGCCCTCGCCGACGACCTCGACGGCCGGATCGGTCTGGACGCCCTCCACGAGAAGTACGTGACGCCTGGCCAGACCGGTCGCGCTCAGTAGGTGAGGGCGATCTTCAGTGCGCTGGCGGGATCGTTGTCCAGCCGTTCGTAGGCCTTGGGTGCCTGCCGGAACGGCACCCGGTCGGTGAGCAGTGGCTCGACCACGAGCCGGTCGGAATAGATCAGGTCGACCACCGTGCGCGCGATCCGGACCCGGTTCCAGAGCGGGTGGTCGCGGTGCGGACAGCCCCAGACGCCCATGCTCGACACGAGGTTCGGCCGGTTGTGGTGCCATTCCTCGCCGAGCCTGAGGTCGGCGGCGCCGCCCTGGTAGTAGCCGGCCGCGACGACGGTGCCGCCGACACCGACAGAGGCGATCGCGCCGTGCAGGCCGGGATACGTGCCGGAGGTCTCGATGGCGATGTCGGCGCCGCGGTTACCCAGCGCCTTCTTCACCTGGTAGCCGATCGGCTGGTCGCCGGCCGTCGGGTCCAGCGCCTCCGCCGCGCCGAGCCGCACGGCCAGGTTGCGGCGTTCGGCATGGGGTTCGACGACCACCACGGGATCGGCGCCGTTCATGCGGGCGAGCTGGGCGACGAGCTGGCCGATCACGCCCGCGCCCGACACGACGACCGCGTCACCCACCTTGATCCGCGCGTCGTGGACAGCCTGCAACGCGACGCTCGCCAGACTGACGAACAGGCCTCTCTCCACGTGCGCGCGGGGAAGCTTGCAGGGCGGATAGAAGTCCGTGTGCTCGTCGAGCGCGACGATCGGCTCCTCCTGGTGCGCCTGCCCGGTGTGGAGGATGTCGCCCACCGCCACGCTGTCGACGCCCGGACCGACCTCGACGACCTCACCCACCAGGTCGTAGCCCAGCTTGGCCGTCCGGCTGGACTCCTCGGAGGGTACGAAGACCCGCAGCTGGGGGTCGAAGCTCCGCGTGGCGAACGGTGCGGTGCCGCGGTAGAGGTTCATCTCCGTGCCGTGGCTGATGCCGCTCACGAGGGTGCGCAGCCGGACTTCACCGTCGCGAAGCGGTCGGTGTTCGGTGACGACGAATTCGAGCGTGCGCGGCGCGGTCAGGACGAGACAGGTGGCCACGGATGATCCCTTCGGTGGTCAGGCCTTGAGGCTACCGGCGGTGAGGCCGGCGATGAATCGACGTTGCAGGACCAGGAAAAGCACGAGCACCGGGCCGATCATGAAGAGACAGCCCGCACTCGTCAGTCCCCAGTCGCGGGAGAACTGGCCCTGGAAGGCGAGCAGGCTTGTCGAGATCGGCTTCAGTGCCTCGTCATCGATCAGGGTGGTGGCGAAGAAGAACTCGTTCCAGGCGAAGAGGCCCGTGGTCAGCGCCACGACGAGCATGCCCGGTTGCGCCAGCGGCAGGACCACCCTGCTCATCACCGCCCACTCGGTGGCGCCGTCGATCCGGGCGGCGTCGTCGATCTCCTGCGGGAGCGTCACCAGGAACGCCCGCAACAGCAGCGTTCCGAACGGCGCGAACAACGCCCAGTAGATCAGCATCAGGCCGAAGAGGCTGTTGTTGAGGTGTAGCCGAGTCCAGAGGAAGAACACCGGAATGATGAACAGCTGGGCTGGAACGGCTGTCCCCACGAACAGGTAGAGCACCAGGGGCGCCGGCCGCGGCAGGACCCGCGCGAGCGCGTAGGCGGTCAGGTAGGAAACCACGCAGACCCCCACCGCCGTACCGATCGCGAGGATGGCACTGTTGCGCAGCGTCGTCGCGAAGTTGCCCAGCTCCCATGCCTCGGCGATGTTGTCGAAGGTCGGCGGCAACGGTGGTCCGAGTGGGTTGCCGGCGATGTCGACGTTCGTCTTGAACGCATTGAAGACCAGCACGACGAGCGGCCCGACCGCATAGAGCGCGAGGACGACCAGCGCGACGGACGTGGCGCCTCGGGTGGCGAGGCCGCCGAGGCGGCGACGCGGTGAGATCCGTCCTGTCGTCGGTGCGCTCACACCGTCCACCCTTTCTTCTGCAGGAGGAGGAATCCGGCGATGATGAGCCCACTGATGAACGTGAGGCTCAGGCCGAGCGACGCCGCGTACCCGACATCGAAACGCTGGAACGCCTCGCGGTAGAGCAGGGTGCTGACCAGCTCGGTCGCGCCGGCGGGTCCGCCCTGGGTGATGATCCAGACGTAGTCGAAGGCCAGCAGCGACCACATGATGCTGATCAGGACGACGAAGACCAGCGTGGGAAGGATTCCCGGCACGGTGACGTGCCAGAACTCCTGCAGGACGTTGGCGCCGTCGATCCGCGCCGCTTCGTAGAGCCGGTCGTCCACACCCTGCATGGCGGACAGGAAGATCACCAGCAGGAATCCCCACAGCGCCCACACGTTGATCATGGCGATCGTGGGAAGCGCGGTCGCCTGGTTGCCGAGCAGGACCAGATCATCCGGCAAGTCGATGCCCAGGAAGGACGAGAGGCCGGAGACGCCACGCTCCGGGTCGAGCAGGTCCTGCCAGACCGACGCGGTGACGACGCTCGCCACCGTGTACGGCAGGAAGTAGAGCAACCGGAGGAGCACCTGCGCCCGGCGGATCCTGGCGAGGATCGCCGCGCCCAGCAACGCCAGGCCGATCGGCACGGTGAGGTGGATCCCGGTCCAGATCAGGTTGTGCGACAGTGCGGAATAGAAGTCGCCCTCGCCCGCCAGGCGCACGTAGTTGTCCAGGCCGACCCAGCTTGCCGGACCGACACCCGTCCAGTCGGTGAAGGAGTAGAAGACCGTCGCGAGCGACGGGACCACGATCACGGCGGCGTTGAGGACGGCGAACGGCACCAGCAGGACGAGCCCGAAGCGGGTACGGGAGCGGTGAAGCGTGCTGGTGGGCCGTCGCGAGCGTTGGTCGGCGGCGGAGAGCCGGTTGGCGAAGGTGGTCTCACTCATCGCCGGCCCTCGGGTCGATGGCCACCGGGGTGAACCCGCGCTCGAGGTCGGACTGGAACGTGTCCTCGATGCCGGCGAGATAGTCCTCGGGGGAGAGGTCGTCCGCGACGAGTTCCTGCGCCTTTTCGTAGATCTCGATCGCCGTGCGCGGTGCGGAGAACGTCCAGTTGGTATAGCCGATGTTGCCCTTGCCGGTGGCCGCCATGAGGTCGACGTACGCCGTGCGAATCCGCGGGTCCATGCTCTGCGGGAAGTCGCTCTCGGTGAACCGCAGCGGCAGGGCGAACTCCGACGGGTGGTCCGCGATCCGCTGTGCCGCTGCCTTGCGGTCGCCGATGAGGAAGTCGATGAAGTGTGCCGCCTCGTCCGCGCTCACACTGTCGGCGTTGATCGACAGGGTCGCGCCGGTTCCGACTGCGTACAGCGGATAGGGGACCGCGTCGCGGAGTGCGGGGAACGCCGCGAAGCCCCAGTCGTTGGCGTTGCCACCCTGCTTGCCGAAGAAGCTGTCGATCTCGGCGAAGAACCACGTGCCTTCCATGTCCATCGCGGCCTTCCCGGCCGCGAGATCGGCATGCATCGCGTTGAACGAGGTGGTGAAGTACCGTTGCGGGCTCCCGCCGAACCAGCCACGCCGGAAGTAGTCCTGCATCAGCGCGGCCGCCTCCACCATCGGCGGTGTGGTCCACGGCTTCGCCCCGGTCAGGACGTCGTACATCACCTGCGGGCCGGCGAAGTGGGAGAAGAAGACGCTCGTGAACCACTCGATCGTCTGCGCGAACTCCCGGTTGCCCGCGGCGAACGGCACGATCCCTTCGTTCGTGAGTTCCTCGCACAGCGCTTCCAGGTCGGTCCGGCTCCGGGGCGGGGTGTAGCCGCGGCGTTCGAAGAGCGTGGCGTTGTAGAAGATGCCGAGCGTCTCGAACTGGGTGGGGATGGAGAAGAGCTTGCCGTCGATCGTGCCGACGCTGGGCACCCACGGCAGGAGGACGTCGTTCCATCCCAGGTCGCTCGCCCGCTTGGTGAGGTCGGCGAGATAGTCCTGGTCGGCGAGTTCGGGAACGAACGCCGGCCCGTTGGTCTCGATCACGTCGGGTGCGGTGCCTGCCGCGAGGGCCAGGCGGACGTCGCGTTCGAGGTTCTCCGAGGTCTTGTAGACGAGCTCCACCCGTTCGCCGGGATACTGCTCGGTGAATCCGGCAGCGATGGTGTCGGCGAAGTAGCCGCGGACCTCGCCGCCTTCCAGCGCTGACCAGTAGGTCGCGGTCCCGGGAGTGCCGGTGGTGCGGGACCCCGACGAACAACCTCCGGTCGACGCGGTGGTGAGCAGCGCTCCGATGCCGAGCGCACCTCGCATGATCCCCCGCCGGCTGATGACTGGACTCATCTACGGCTCCTCTCGCCGGCACTTTGTGTGCATTCGGGCGGCCCTGCGCGGGTCCTGTCGCCCGAGGCTGAGACGCGTTCTGCGTCGATGGCGCGAACTTACGCAGCGATTATGCGTAAGTCAAGCTGTATGCTGCGGAACATGACGTCGCCTTCCACCCAGAGCACGCCCACGGCCGGCCTCCCCGACGGGGCGGCACAGGTCCTGTCCGCGGTCCGCCTCCACGGCTGCAGGTCCCGCGTCGAGATCATGCGGCGCACTGGCCTCACCCGGATGGTCACCGCGCAGCGGGTACAGCACCTACTCGACGTCGGCCTGCTCCGGGAGGAGGGCTTCGGTCCGAGCAGCGGCGGGCGGCGCCCCAAGCAGCTGACGTTCCTGCCCGCAGGACATCTGCTGGTGGCCGACGTCGGCTGGACGAGCGTCGACGTCGCGATCACCGACCTCGCGGGACGGCTCCTCGCGCACGTCGCCGAGTCGACCGACGTGACGGACGGACCGGACGTCACCCTCAGCCAGGTCGAGAAGCTCTTCGGCCAACTGCTGGCCGACCACCAGGACATCGGCCCGCTCTGGGGCGTCGGGATCGGCATCCCCGCGCCGGTGGAGTTCGGCACCGGACGCGCGGTCGCGCCCGCCGGCATGCCCACCTGGGACGACTATCCGGTCCGCGAACGCCTGGCCGAGCGGTACGACGCCCCCACCTGGGTCGACAACGACGTGAACATCATGATGCTCGGCGAGCATCGTGAAGGCGCGGCGAAGGACAACGACAACGCCGTTTTCATCAAGCTGGGCACGGGAATCGGGATTGCCCTCGTCTCCGAGGGGCGCCTGCACCGCGGCGCCCAGGGATGCGCCGGGCGGCTGGGCAACCTCCTCCACCTCGCGATGAGCCTGCGCCAGTCAGATCTCCCGCCGCCCGGCGACACGGCCGGCCAGTGGACAGCCGCCGCGGTCGTCCAGAAAGCCAAGGAGTACGCCGCGGACGGCACCAGCCCATGGCTGGCCAAGGTCGTCGCGCAGGGCGAAACCGTCACCGCGCAGACCGTGGCGCAGGCAGCCGCCCACGGTGACACGGCCTGTCTGGGCCTGTTGCGCGAGGTGGGTGCGATCGTCGGGACGATGCTCGCGACCGTCGTGAGCCTGCTCAACCCGTCCGTCCTGGTGATCGGCGGCGGAATGAGTGCGAGCGGTGACTTCTTCACCGCTGCCATCCGGGAGGCGGTCCACGGCCAGGCCGTCCCCCTGGCCACCCGTGACCTGCGGATCGTCACGGCCCGGCTCGGCTCGCGGGCCGGCGTCGTCGGCGCTGCGGCCATGGCGCTCGACCAGCTGTTCAGCGCGGAGAACCTCGATGCGACGGTGACCAGGGGTCTCGAACTGTCCGACCATCGCTGATCACGCTGTGGGTATGGCGCCGCCGTCCTCGTGGTAGGAGAAGAGGTATGGCGCGCTCGATCTGGACTGGGTCCCTGAGCTTCGGACTGGTGAACGTACCGGTGGGCCTGCTGAGCGCCACCGAGCAGAAGGACGTCGCCTTTCACCAACGGGAGAAGGGGACGAATGCCCGCATCCGCTACAAGCGGGTCGCCGAGGACACCAACCGCGAGGTCGACTACGACGACATCGTGAAGGGTTATGAGCTTTCCGGCGACACATTCGTCACGCTCACCAAGGACGAGGTGGGTGCCGCCGATCTCGGCAGGTCCAGGAACATCGAGATCACCGACTTCGTCGACATCGCCGAGGTCGACCCGATCTACTTCGAGAAGACGTACTACCTCGCCCCGAAGGACAAGAGCGCGCACGGTGCGTACGGCCTGCTGCGTGACGCGATGGCACAGAAAGGACTCGCGGGAGTTGCGTCGTTCATCATGCGGGGCAAGGAATATCTCGCCGTCATCCGCACCTGGAAGCGCGTGCTCGTCCTGGAGACGATGCTCTTCGCCGACGAGGTACGCGACCCCGAGGACGTGATCGACGAGTTGCCGCGTGCGCACAAGAAGGACTCGCGGGAGATGAAGGCGGCGGTCAACCTCATCGAACAGCTCACCACGCAGTGGGATCCCGAGCGCTATCACGACACCTATCGCGAACGCCTGTTGGGAATCGTGCGCGACAAGGCAAAGGGTCGAGAGGTCTCCGTCGAGGCGCCCGGGCCCCGCAGGGAGAAGGTCGTCGACCTCATGGACGCCCTGCAACGCAGCATCGACGAAGCCAAGGGCAAGGGTTCGCGCCGGCCGCAGGAGAAGGCCCGAAGGGCTTCGGGTACGACAAAGACCGCCGCCAAGTCGCGCGGCCGCAAGAGCGCCGACGTCACAAGCCTCAGCAAGCAGGAACTCTATGACCGGGCGGCCAAGCTCGACATCGCCGGCCGGTCGAAGATGAGTCGGGCCCAACTCGAACGCGCCGTCGCCAAGGCGTCCTGACCTCCTGCTCAGGTGGCGGGGCGGGGGACGTAGGTCCGGCCCTCGTGGCCCCACTCCCCGATCTCCGGGCGCAGTCCCCGATCGATTGCCCGGATGCTGGGCCGGCCGATGTGGGCGTAGACGAGCCGGCGTACACCATGGCCTGCAGCGGCAGCGCCGACGTCACGCACGCTGGCGTGACCCCCGACGCCGCCGCGGAACCTGATCGGCCGGTCCCAGGAAGCTGCCTCGGCGAACATCAGGTCCGCATCTGCGGCCCACGACGGAAACTCCCAGAATTCCGGCGCCCACACCACCACCAGTCCGGGGGTGACGATCCGATATCCGTACGCCGGATGGGACGTGTGCACGACCGGGTGGCTGAGCACCTCGAGGTCGTCGTACGCGAGGCTCGCCGCCCTGGGCTCGGTGCCGAGTTCGGCGGCCATGTGACGAAGGACGGAGCGAAGCTCGGCGTGTTCGTCGGTGACGAGCCACGCGTCGATGCGTCGCGGTAGCGTTGGGGTTCTCGTTCCGCCGTCGAAGACGATCCGGTGCCCGGCGTACCGCAGCACGAGGCCGGCGGGCGCGAAGCGCGGCGAGTTCATCGCGCCGACCCCGAGCAGTGTCAGTCGCAACCGCGACGTGCTGGCGGCGACTTTCTCACCGGCTGACGGCTCGTTCGAGCTGGGCCTTGGTCATGGTGGAGCGACCGCGCACGCCCTTTCGCTTCGCGTCGGCGTAGAGCTGGGCCTTGGTCCGTCCGGCCGGGCCGCGTCCGGAACGCAGCCCACCGCGGCGACCAGAGGAGATGTCCTTCGTCGAGGTGCGGCTGCGCTGCTTCGCCTCACCGGAGCGTGCGCGTTCCTTGCTCACCGTGCGCGCCGCGATCTCCTTCGCGCGGCCCTCCGACCGGCCCTGGTCCTTCTGGCTGGCCTTGACGTGTTCGTACTGGCGTTCGCGCTTCTTGCTCCATTGTTGCTGTGGCATGGCATTTCCACCTTCACGAGCGGTTCGCCGTGCGGGGTTTCGCTGCCTCGCCGCGAGCCGACACGGCGTAGCTTGCTCTTTTCTGCCTATCAGAACGCTCTACCCGGCGCTACCGGAAACATGCATTCGCGGCCGTCGGATGGGTTGTACGGAAGGAGATCTGCGCACTTTCCCCAGAACTTACGGTTTCCTCCGAAGGACAAGGAGATCGATTAGCGCGGTCAAGGCGACTCCGGCGCAGATCACCGCCGCGACCCATTCACCGGTGGTCGTGCCGTCCGGTCGTGCCGCGGCCCTTCCGAAGGCGATCGTTCCCGCGAGGCCACCCACGAGAGCCAGTGCCGCGAGGACCCGGCGCAGTGTGTACGCGCTTTGCGGGCGGTCCGGGTCCTCACTCATCTGCCACCCTGTCGGGCCAGCCGATCGCGTTGCGGTCGTACGACGTATTTCGGGTCACGCGCCGACTCGTGCCCCGCTTCGAAGATGCCGAACCGGGTACACAGTCCCCCTGCGAGCAGGCTCACGCCCGCAAGCGCCGACATCGCCCGGTTCCGCCGCCCCATCAAAGCCAGCCCGGCGCCGACACCGGTGAGTACGCGGCCGGCGGTCAGCAGTGTGCGTACGCGTCCTTTGCGGTAGGGCTCGGCGGTGATGTCCTTCCTGCGTTCGATCCTGGTCACGGCCGCGAGCTCCAAGGCGGCACCCACCACGACGAGGCGGCGCACGGGTGGGTGGTCGGCCGGCGGCGCGGCCAGCAGCGCAGCCCCTCCCGCGCTCGCCAGCGCACTCCCCGCGAAGGCGAACGGCAGCTCGCGATAGGACTCGTGCCACACCGGGATCGCGGTGTCGGCCAGCAGGACGGCGGTGTAGGTGCACATGGCGGGCCCGAGGATGCCTGCGGCAATGCCCGCCGTACGGCCCCAGCGGGGAAGGACACCGGTCGCCGCCGAGACCGCCGCCGCCGTTGCCGCCGCCGAGAACGGTGCCAGGATCCACGATCCCACCGACAGGGGCGACGTCGGCTTGAAGACCCGCAGCATGTGCAGGAAGCGGGCGGGCCGCCCGAGGTCGTGGACGAGCGTGCCCACACTCGCCGTCGCGCCAGCCGCGGCGACGTAGCGACCGGCGCGCGCGAGGCCCGGTCGTCCGGTGAGGTCGGCGACGGCCGCCGTCGTCGCCGACGCACCAGCCAACCCGCCGAGGAACAGGTAGAGCGGGGCGTCAGGCGTCTTCCAGGCGGGTTGCTTGAGAATCGGACGCCCGTAGTACGACCGGCCACTCGTCGCCGAGGTGGCCGCCTCCGGCACGTTCGGAGTCTCGCCGTGCCTCATCGCCGCCTCCGCGCGGTCACCACGAAGGACGCCGCGATGCCAGCCGCCACGCTCAGAGCGGCCACCGCCGCATGCCGCCACATCGACGGCAGGTCGCGGGTCGTCACCACCGGGTCGGGTGGCAGGCCATAGACCTCCGGTTCGTCCAGCAGCAGGAAGAAGGCACCGTCTCCGCCCACGCCGTCGTCCGGCTTCTCGCCGTAGAGGCGAGCCGTGTCGACGCCCAGGTCCCGCAGCTCGGAGACCCGGCGGTCCGCGCGTTCGCGCAGCTCCTCCAGCGGCCCGAACTGGATCGAGTCGGTCGGACACGCCTTCGCACACGCCGGCTCGAGCCCGGCACCCAACCGGTCGTAGCACATCGTGCACTTGAATGCGCCGCCGTTGTCGGGCCGGATGTCGATGACGCCGTACGGACAGGCAGGTACGCAGTAGCCGCAGCCGTTGCAGATGTCGTCCTGGACGACGACCGTGCCGAACTCCGTACGGAACAGCGCTCCCGTCGGGCAGACGTCGAGGCACGCCGCATGCGTACAGTGCTTGCACACGTCGCTCGACATCAACCAGCGCAAGGCCCCGGCGTCGCCGGCCTCCTTGTCGCCCTGTTCCACGAACGCCACGTGTCGCCAGGTGCTCGCACCGAGCGCTCCGGTGTTGTCGTACGACTGGCCGAGCAGGTCGAGACCGTCCTCTGGTAGGGCGTTCCACTCCTTGCACGCCACCTCGCAGGCCTTGCAGCCGATGCAGACCGAGGTGTCGGTGAAGAACCCGACCCGCGGCGGGTGGCCTTCGGGATGGCCCGCGTCGGCCGCGGGATCGGCGAGCGGCCCGGACAGTCGGTGGCCGTCGTTCATGAAGGCTCCTCCCTTTCCTCTCCCGCCTCCGGCACGCGGCTGCGGTAGTGCGCCACGAAGTCCAGCAGCGCCTGGCCGTGCGGGCGCCGCCCCGGGCGGATGTCACAGGTCGCAGCCTTCGACTCCTGGATGTGCACGTTGGGATCGAGGACGACCGCCAGCAGTTCGTTGGCCGCGTCACCGGTCGACAGGCCGTTCGGTCCCCAGTGGTAGGGCAGGCCGACCTGGTGGATGGTGCGGGTGCCGCCATCGCTTCGCCGTAGCCGGAGCGGCTTTATGCGTTCGGTGACGAGAACCCGCGCCTCGATCGCGGATCGCGCGGAGACGATCGTCGCCCAACCCAGGTGCGTGAGTCGGCGTTCGGCCGCGAGTTCCGGTGACACCTCGCAGAAGAACTCGGGCTGCAGCTCGGCGAGGTAGGGCAGGCTCCGGCTCATCCCGCCCGCCGTGTGATGCTCGGTGAGCCGATAGGTGGTGAAGACGTACGGAAAGACCTCGCTGCCAGGCTCCCCGCCACTGGGGTGGTAACGATTGCGCCCGTCGACGTACACCTGGCGAGCCGGGTTGGCCTGCTGGGCGTACAACGGATTCGCGACCGGCGACTCCGCTGGCTCGTAGTGGGTCGGCAGCGGGCCGTCGGTGAGTCCGGCCGGCGCGAAGAGCCACGCCTTCCCGTCCGCCTGCATGACGAACGGATCCGTTCCCGACAAGGCGTCCTGCGCCTTCGCGCCCTCCGGCGGCACGTAGTCGGGTGGCTTTGTCGCCTCGAAGTCGGGGACATCCGCTCCGGTCCAGTGCGCCTTCTGGGCGTCCCACCAGACGTAGCGTTTGCGTTCACTCCACGGCCTGCCCTGCGGATCGGCCGACGCGCGGTTGTAGAGGATCCGCCGGTTCGCCGGCCACGCCCAGGCCCATCCGGGCGCGACCCACGACTGCTCGTGACCTGGCTGGCGATTGGCCGCATGGTTGTGTTCGCCGGCGTAGACCCCGCAGTAGATCCAGCACCCGCAGGCGGTCGACCCGTCGTCCTTGAGTTCGGTGTACGCCGACAACGCGCCGTCCGGCCCCACGCCGTTGATCTCACGCAACACCGCCTCGGCATCAGGCTCGTCAAGTGGACCTTGCGTGGGGTACGTCCACGTGAGATCGAGCAGCGGAGTGTCACGCGGATCGGTGGACCCGGCGAGCTTCTCCCGGATGATCCGGCCCAGGTGGTAGTAGAACCACAGGTCGCTGCGGGCGTCGCCCGGTGGCTCGACCGCCTGGTGGTGCCACTGCAGCAGCCTCTGGGTGTTGGTGAAACTGCCGTCCTTCTCCGTGTGGGCGGCCGCGGGCAGGAAGAACACCTCCGTGGGAATCTCCTCCGTACGCAGCTCGCCGGTCTCGATCTCCGGCCCGTCCTTCCAGAACGTCGCGCTCTCGATCATCTGCAGGTCGCGTACGACGAGCCAGTCGAGGTTCGCCATCCCGAGCCGCTGCAGTTTCGCGTTGGCCGAACCGACCGCCGGATTCTCGCCGACCAGGAAGTAGCCCCTGCACTCACCGGCGAGCTGGTTCATCACCGTCTGGTAGGTGCCGTGGTCGCCGGTGAGTCTCGGCAGATAGTCGAAAAGGAAGTCGTTGTCCGCGGTCGCAGCGTCGCCCCACCATGCCTTGAGCAGGCTCACGACGTAGGAGCGCATGTTGCCCCAGAACCCTGCCTGCGCGGAATCGGTTGCCACGAACGTGTCGAGATCCAGCCGCTCGTGCGCATGCGGCATCGGGATGTAACCCGGCAGGATGTTGAAGAGCGTCGGAATGTCGGTCGAGCCCTGGATGCTCGCGTGGCCACGTAGGGCGAGGATGCCGCCGCCCGGCCGGCCGATGTTGCCGAGCAGGGTCTGCAGGATCGCCGCCGTACGGATGTACTGTACGCCGACCGTGTGCTGCGTCCAGCCGACCGAGTAGCAGAAGGCGGTGGTGCGTTCACGGCCGGAGTTCTCGGTGATCGCCTGCGCCACTTGGCGAAACTGCTCGACCGGAATGCCGCAGGTCTCCTCGACCACCTCCGGTGTGTAACGCGCGAAGTGTCGCTTCAGCACCTGGTAGACGCAGCGTTCGTGTTCCAGCGTGAGGTCGAGGCTCGGTTTGGCCGTGATAGCCGCGCCGCCGCTTCCGTACGTCTCGGCGCGGGCCGCCTCGCGGTGCCTTCGCCCGCCGTGAGTCGTGCCCACGGAGGTGTCGTCGCGCTCCCCGGCCGCCGCCGTGACCTCCTCGGCTCCTTCGTACATCCAGGTGTGGATGTCGTAGTGCCGGCTGTCCGGGTCGTATCCGGAGAAGAGTCCGTCGAGGTCCTCGGTGTCGCGGAAGTCCTCGCGCAGGATCGCGGGCGCGTTCGTGTAGGCGAGAAGGTAGTCGCGGAACTCGAGGCCGTTCTGCAGGACGTAGTTGACGAGACCGCCGAGGAACGCGATGTCCGACCCGGCGCGCAGCGGCACGTGCAGGTCGGCGACCGCACTCGTACGGGTGAACCGCGGATCGACGTGGATGACCTTCGCACCCCGCGCCTTGGCCTCCATCACCCACTGAAACCCGACCGGATGGCACTCAGCCATGTTCGAACCCTGGATGAGGATGCAGTCGGAGTTCTGCAGGTCCTGCTGAAACGTCGTGGCGCCGCCGCGACCGAAGGAAGTTCCCAGACCGGGAACCGTGGAGGAGTGTCAAATACGGGCCTGGTTCTCGATCTGGATCGCTCCAAGTGCGGTGTAGAGCTTCTTCATCAGGTAGTTCTCTTCGTTGTCCAGCGTGGCGCCACCGAGACTGGCGATGCCCATCGTCCGCCGGACCTTGCGCCCGTCAACCTCGTCCTGCCAGAAGTCCCGGCGGGTCTTGAGCACCCTTTCGGCGATCATGTCCATCGCGCGCTCGAGCGGCAGTGGCTCCCAGTCCCTTGCGTACGGACGGCGATAGAGAACGCTCGTGACGCGGCTCGGGTTGGTGACGAGCTGCTTGCTGGCCGAACCTTTCGGGCACAGCCTGCCGCGCGAGATCGGCGAGTCGGGATCGCCCTCGATCTGGGTGACCGCACCGTCCTTGACATAGACCTTCTGCCCGCAGCCGACGGCGCAGTACGGGCATATGGACCTCACCACCTTGTCGGCGTCGGCGGTGCGGGGGCGGAGGCTGCGGGTCCTCGCCGACATCGCCGCGACCCCCCGGCCGAGCGGGTCGGCACCGGTGAGCTGTCGATAGACGGGCCAGTCCTTGATCGTCAGCTGACGCAGCCACTGTCGTACGCCCATGATCGCCTCCTCCGGAGCGCACGTTCCCGGTGGCCGGTGGCGCAAACCCTGCCGGCCGATGATCGGTGTGCCTACCAGTGATCGGTGAGGTGTCCGCGAGGCCGGAAGTAGTCCCGCCACCGTTCGTCGAGTGCGGGCGGGACGTCCGGGTGGTCGCGCCTGACCAGGGCCGCGTGTACCCGCTCGAGCGTGTAGTGCGGTCGTACGTAGATGTCGTCGGCTGTGACCAGGATGACGTTCCAACCCAGGTCGCGCAGCAGCTCGCGGCCGGTCACATCGTGACGCCACTTGCGTTTGCTGACCCGGTGCAGGTCACCGTCGTATTCGATCGCGATCCGTTGCACGGCGTAGGCGAGGTCGACCGTGGCGACCACCGATGGTCGTCGAGCACCTCGACGCCCGGCTCCGGATCGGGCAGTCCGGCGAGGGCGAGCAGAAGTCGCACCCGGGTCTCCATCGGTGAGTCGACTCTCCCGCGGACGAGCGGAGCCGCTGTCCGGATCGCTGACGAACCTCGCCCCGAGGCGCGGCTCGCGGCGTCCTGAAGCTCGCCAACGCTCGCGAGGCTTCGCCGGACCATGGCGTCGCCCAGCACTACGACGTCGATCAGGCCGATCGACCTACCCAGATCCAGGAAGGTCCGGACTGGTGTCGTCGTTCGTACGCCGCGAGATGTCGTGACCGCGCCGCCCTCGACGGATGCCCGGGGGGCGAGAATCCCGTTGCCACGTGGCGCGGCGGTGCCTGGCGGAACGGTGACGTGCAGGTGCGACGAGGACGGTACGGGCAGATCGCGGAGTCCGGCAGCCGTGTGATGGCTGAACACCGCCGATGCCGGCAGGATCAGGGCAGCGGCCTCGACGCGCAGCCGCAGCGTGTCCGGCAGGCAGGACGCGGCGTAGACGCCGTGGAAGAGGCGCCGGAACCGTCGGGTCCGAACCAGCTGGTCAGGCAATCCCCACCGACGAAGGTCGCTGAGACGGAACGGCCCAGCCAGGAGCGCGGCGGGCAGCTCCCTTCTCGGCATGGTCGGAAATCATGCCGTCAAGCCGACCGGACGTGCCGGAGGCATGCACAGGCTGGGGATCGTTGGCGCGCGGCACGGTTTCGGGCGTGAGCGCGGCTTCGCCGGCCGTGAGTGTGCGCAAACTGTCGGTTTTGGGCAGCGAAACCTACAGTTTGCGCACACTCGATCGTGTCCCGGCTGCGGATCGCGTCGCCGACCGTGTCCCGACCGCCGATCGTGTCCCGGCAGCGTCAACGGAGGCGGTGGGTCCCGTCGGCGAGGCGTTCGGTGATGCCGTTCGCATCGAGGAGCTCGAGGAGGGGGACCGCCACACGGCGGGTCGTGCCGAGCGCGATCCTCGCCTGGCTGAGAGTGAACGGTTGGGGCAGCTCGGCAAGGATGGCGCGCGCCTGGTCGTCCGCGTCCGGCAGCAGCACGACGCCGTCGGCGATCCTCAGCAGCCGGCCGGCGCGTACGGCGGCGGCGATCTCGCGCGTGCCCATTCCCAGGGCGCTGAGCCGATGCGCGTCCGGCGACGCAAAGGGCGCAGCGCCCAGGTCCTCCTCGATCGCGCGGACGGCCTTCTCCAGGTGCGGCGGCAGGACCGGGCCGTCGTCGTCGCCTGGACGGCGGACGACGCCGTCACGAAGGTCGAGCCCGGCGGCCGCGACCAGCGCTTGAAACAGGTCCGACGGGAGGGTGGGCGACAGGTCGAGTCGTTGGCGCAGCGCGTCGGCCGGCATACCGGCGGCGAGCGGGTTCGCGGCGGTCCAGGTGACCAGGACGTCGGTCGCCTGGCGGACAAGGCGCGCCCAGTGGGATTCGTCGGCGTACCAGTCCTGGGCCGGTGTCGTCGCTCCGGTAGGTGCCGGCAGCCCGCGCACGAGGAACTCCTGTCCTCGCACGATGCCGCCGTCGCGCAGGACGAGCGCTGCCAGCTGGTCGAAGCGGAGTGCTGGTACGCCGGCAGCCCGCGCTGCCGCACTGGCGGCGCCGGCCGCACCGGCCGCACTGGCGGCGCTGGCGGCGCCGGGCCCACTGGCCGCACCGGCCGCACTGGCCGCACTGGCAGGTCCGATCGCACCCGCGAGGTCGGCGGCACGGGTCCGGGCGGCGCCGCGCCGACGGAGTTCCGGCGGGCGTACCTCCAGGACGACCACCCCGGCAACCACCCGCTTCCGGCCGGGATCGCGCAGGAGTGCACGGTCGCCGGTACGCAGGGGGAGCGGGCGCGCCAGGGAGAGCCGTGCCGTCGTCGCGTCGAACGCCCGTACCCGCACAGGCACGGCGGCCGAGCCGACGTGGAGGACGAGGCGTTCGGCGATGGCGCCAGGTCCGCTGGGGTCGGAACGCTCTCCACCGTCGGCGTACCGCAGGGTGACGTCGACGACCTCGGTGGCGAGCCACGACTCGGGCGTGAGGAGCGCGGCGCCCCGGCCCACCTCGGACCGCTCCACGCCCCGCAGGTTGACCGCGACCCGTGCCGCTGCTGCCACCCTGGTGGAGTCCCGCCCCAGCGCCTGCAACCCCCGCAGCCGAACGCGCGCCCGAACCCGCGCCCGATCCCGACCGCGGTCGGGATCCGCCGAGGCCAGCTCCAACTCGTCGCCCACTCGCAACGTCCCGGCGCCCAGCGTGCCGGTCACGACGGTCCCCGCACCGCGCACGCTGAACACCCGATCGACCCACAGGCGTACGTCCGCGTCGGGATCCGCGCACGGCAGCCTCTCGGTCAGCTCGACGAGGGCGCGCTCCAACCCGTCCATGCCGGCGCCGGTCTCACCGCTCACCGTGACTGACGGCACCCTGCCGAGGGTCGTCTCCGCCAGCCGCGCCAAGGCCTCCACCCGTGCCGGCTCGGGGTCGGCGAGGTCGGACCTGGTGACCACCAGCAGGCCGTGCCGTACGCCGAGCGCGTCGAGCGCGGCAAGGTGTTCGGCGGACTGCGGTTGCCACCCCTCGTCGGCCGCGACGACGAACACGCACGCCGGCGCCGGTCCCACGCCGGCCAGCATGTTGGACACGAACCGCTCGTGCCCTGGTACGTCGACGAACGCCAACTCCCCGCCGTCCGGCAGCGTCATCCACGCGAAGCCGAGGTCGATCGTGAGCCCGCGGCGGCGTTCCTCGGCCCACCGGTCGGGCTCCATCCCGGTCAGCCGCCGGACCAGCGTCGACTTGCCGTGGTCGACGTGACCGGCGGTCGCTACGACGTACACCGTGCGTGGGCCGCCTTCACGGCGCCGAGGAGGTGGTTGTCGGCGTCGTCGGGGACGGTACGCAGATCGAGGACGCAGCGGTCCCGCCACACCCGGCCGACCACCGGCGGGTCGCCGAGCCGCAACGGCGCCGCCCAGTCCGCGGGGACGCCGAGGCCCCAGCTCGCCAGCTCGACCTCGGGCGCGCCGCCACCACCGACGACCGACACGCACGACACCACGTCGACCGCGATCCCGCTGTCGGTGAGGCTGCGCGCGAGCCACACGGCGCGGGCCCGCAGGTCGTCGGGATCGGCGTCCAGCGCCGCCACCACCGGAGGAGCGGGACCACGCAGGGTCGCCTCGAGCGCGGCGAGGGTGAGCTTGTCGACCCGGAACGCCCGCGCCGCCGGATGCCGCCGCAGCTTCTCGACGACCTCGGCCGCGCCCAGGAGCAGGCCCGCCTGCGGACCGCCGAGCAGCTTGTCGCCGCTCGCGGTCACCAGGGTCGCCCCAGCTCGTAGCGTGCTCGACGCGTCGGGCTCGTCGGGCAGCCGCGGGTGCGGCCGCAGCAGCCCGGAGCCGATGTCGACGACCACCGGGACGTCGAGAGTCGCCAGCTCGTCCACGGTCGGCGCGGCGGTGAACCCGGTGATGACGAAGTTCGACGGATGGATCCGGAGGACGAAACCCGTCCGTGGCCCGATCGCCCGGCGATAGTCGTCGAGCGTCGTGCGGTTCGTCGTACCGACCTCGCGGATGTGGACTCCGCTCGCCGCGAGCAGTTCCGGGATCCGGAACCCGTCACCGATCTCGACGAACTCGCCGCGGCTGAGCAGGATCTCACCGTTCGTACCGGCCAAGGTCATCGCGGCCAGCAGCAGCGCGGCGGCATTGTTGTTGACGATGTGGACGCCGCCGGCTTCGGGTACGGCATCGGCGAGCGCGTCGAGAGCGCCCCTGCCCCGCCGGGCGCGCGCGCCGGTCGCCAGGTCGAACTCCACGTTCGTCGGTCCCGCCGCGACCTGGAGCGCCTCGCGGGCGGCGGCCGAGAGCGCGGCCCGACCGAGGTTCGTGTGGACGATCACGCCGGTGGCGTTGATGACCGTACGCAGGGAGGTGGTGTGTCGTGGGAGCGCGGCGAGGACGACGTCGACGACGTCCTCCGGCGCCACCTGGCCCGCCCGGGCCCGGCGCTGTACCTCGGTGACCGTCGCCTTCACCGCCGGCCGGCCCAGGGCTTCGACGGCCCCGGCGACCCGGGGGTCGTCGAGCACCAGACCGGTGGCGGGGATGCGTCGGCGCGGGTCAGTCATCGCGGTCGGGGTGGGTCGCGTGTCGCGGTTGGGTGGGCGCAGTGCCACTCGGGGTATGACGCTGGGTGACGTGGCGGAGGCGGACGGGAATCGAACCCGCCAGCGACAGATCCTGCCGCTCATCGGTGTTGAAGACCGTGCCGGCCACCAGGCCGGAGACGCCTCCTCGGAGCATGTACGTCATCCTGGCAGGCGGAGGTGGGCGGCTCGTCGCATACGCGCCCCGGCCGGGGGATGTTTGTCAGCGGACATCGAACGGACAGGTGGGGACATCGAACGGACAGGTGGGACATGACGGCGACTCAGGCGATCCGGCTGACGCAGTACGCCCACGGCGGCGGGTGTGCCTGCAAGATCCCTCCCGGCGAGCTGGAGGAGATCGTTGCCGGCCTTGCGGGCGGTGGGCTCGCGGACGGCGGCCCTGCGGGTGGCGGCCTTACGGGCGGTGGGCTCGCGGGTGGTGGGCTCGCTGTTGGTGGTGTCGGGGCCAGCGCCGGCGCTGAACCGCCGGGGGAGCTGCTGGTGGGTCTCGACTCCGGCGACGACGCCGCGGTCGTCCGCATCCAGGACGGCCTCGCGATCGTCGCGACGACCGACTTCTTCACGCCCGTCGTCGACGACGCGTACGACTGGGGCCGGATCGCCGCCGCCAACGCGCTCTCCGACGTCTACGCGATGGGCGGCTGGCCGGTCGTCGCGCTCAACCTGCTGGGCTGGCCCCGTGACGTTCTTCCGTTCGAGCTGGCGACCGAGGTACTCCGTGGCGGTCTCGCAGTAGCGGCGCAGGCGGGCTGCCACGTGGCCGGTGGGCACAGTGTCGACGACCCGGAGCCGAAGTACGGGATGGCGGTCACCGGGCTCGTCGATCCGGCGGCTCTCATCCGCAACGACGCCGCTCAGCCCGGCCAGCCGCTGACCCTCACCAAGCCCCTCGGCATCGGCGTACTCAACTCCCGGCACAAGGCGACCGGCGAACGGTTCGACGAAGCGGTGGCGACCATGACCACGCTCAACGCGGCCGCCGCGCAGGCGGCGGTCGACGGCGGCGTCCGCGCCGGTACCGACGTCACCGGCTTCGGTCTCCTGGGCCACCTCTACAAGCTCGCGCGGGCCAGTGGCGTGAGCGCGGTCGTGGACGCGGCCGCCGTGCCCTATCTGGCGGGTGCGCGGGAGGCGGTCCGCGACGGTTACGTCAGCGGCGGTACGAAGCGCAACCTCGACTGGGTGGCACCCCATGCCGACCTGCGCGGCGTCGATGCCGACGAGGCGTTCCTGCTCGCCGATGCCCAGACCTCGGGCGGACTGCTCGTCGCCGGCGAGATCCCCGGCGCTCCCGTGATCGGCGAGCTCGTGCCGCGGGGCGAGCACATCCTCACCGTCCGATGAACGACGCGCACCACCGGGAGACGCAGCGGGCGGTGTCCGGTTTCCGGGGCGACATCGAAGGGCTACGGGGTCTCGCCGTCCTCCTCGTTCTGGTGTTCCACGCCGGGGTCCCAGCGGTCCCTGGCGGATTCGTCGGCGTCGACGTCTTCTTCGTGATCTCCGGGTTCCTGATCACCGGCCTGATCGTCAGGGAGGTGCGTACGACCGGTCGGCTCAGCCTGGCGAGGTTCTATGCGCGGCGGGCGAGGCGGCTGCTCCCGGCTGCCGCGGTCGTGCTCGCAGCCGTCGCTGGGCTCACCGTGGCAGTGCTCCCTCCGATCCGGTGGAGCGGGGTCGCGGGCGACCTGGCGGCCAGCGCGCTGTATGCGGTCAACTGGCGCCTCGCCGACCAGGCCGTCGACTACATGGCGTCGGAGCAGGCGTCGAGCCCGGTCCAACACTTCTGGTCCCTCGCGGTCGAGGAGCAGTTCTATCTGGTGTGGCCGCTGGTGTTGGTGGCGCTGGTCTGGTGGCACCGGCGTACGGGATGGTCGCTCGACCGCACCCTGCTCGCGGGCCTCGCGATCGTCGCCCTGCCGTCGCTGGTGTGGTCGGTCAGCCTCACGCAGGTGGAGCCGGGGCGGGCGTACTTCGTGTCGACCACGCGCGCATGGGAGCTCGCCATCGGCGCGGCCCTCGCGATCGGGGCCGTCCGGCTGAGCCGGTTGCCTCGGGCGGCCATGGTCTGGGCGGGATGGCTGGGGGTATCCGCGATCGTGGGCGCGGCGTTGGCCTACGGCTCCTCGACGCTGTTTCCGGGGTACGCCGCGCTACTGCCCACGGTCGGCGCCGCCCTGGTGGTCATGGCCGGTCTGGCGGGGCGTGGCAGCGACGCGGCGGGGACTGATGGAGCGGCGGGGCGTGGCGGCGACGCGGCGGGGACTGATGGGGCGGCGGGGACTGGTGGGGCGGAGGGATACGGGAGAGGCGTCGGGCGGTTCCTGTCCGTCGCCCCGATGCGCGCGGTCGGGGCTCTGTCGTACTCCCTCTATCTCTGGCACTGGCCGCTGCTCGTCGCCGCCGAGGCGGCCTGGGGCGCGCTGTCGGTCGTCGAAGGGATCCTTGTCGCCAGCTTCTCGTTCGCGCCGGCGTGGCTGACCTACCGGCTGGTCGAGGCGCCGGTGCGGCGTTCGGGCCGCCTGGTCGCCGTGCCCCGGCGCGCGTTGCTGATGGGGGCGGCGTGCACGGCGGCTGGAGTGGCCGGCGCTGTGGTTGTCCACGCGGCTGTCCCGCCTCCGCCGCAGGTCACCGCGAGTGCCGGAAGTAGACCGGCGACGCAGGCGCTCGCCGAGTCCAGCAAACGTCCGACCGCGAAGCATCCGCCGCAGGACGAGCCGACCTCGATCACCCTCGACCCCCTGAAGGCACGCGAGGACAAGGGCCCGATCTACCGCCCGCAGTGCCATCAGGACCAGCCGAGCGCGGAGCTGCAGTTCTGTGCGTACGGCGATCTGGGGTCGGACAAGGTGATGGTTCTCGCCGGCGACTCCCACGCGGCTCAGTGGCAGCCGGCCCTCGCAGCCGTCGCGACACGCCACGGGTGGCGGCTGGAGACCTACACGAAGTCGGCCTGCGGATTCTTCGACGTCGAGGTCGGAGTCGGCGAGCCGGCCGTTCCGTACCGCGCCTGCACCGCCTGGAACGCCAAGCTCCGCCACCGGCTCACCGGCCCCGACCGGCCGGACCTGGTGGTGACGAGCAGCGACACCAACTATCAGGTCGTACGCGGCGGGTCGATCCTCGACCCACGGGCCAGCCGGCCGGCGTACGTCTCCGGGCTGCGGCGGAGTTGGCAGGCGGTCCGCGCGGCGGGTGTGCCGCTCGTCGTCATCCGGAACACGCCGAGGGTGAACATCGACGTACCCGACTGCCTCTCCGCGCATCCTCGGGACCTTGCCGCGTGTGCGGTACCCAGGGAGCATGCGATGGCGATGTCCACCGACGACCAGATCCGTGCCGCCGAGGGGCTCGCCGGCGTGGACCTCGTCGACCTGACCGACGACGTCTGCCCGGCGCCGCGATGCGCCCCCGTGATCGGGACCATGATCGTCTGGCGGGACGCTCACCACATCACGGCGACCTACGCACGTTCGCTCGCCCCGCGGCTCGACCGGGCGATGGCGCAGGCGATCGGCGGCCGGACATCATCCACTGCGGAGTAGTGGTCAACTGAGGCGTCCCTGGGCCAACCACTTCTCCGCATCGGATGCCTGGGCCCTGAATCCGCGACCTTGACCTCAAGAATGGTTGAGGTTCTACTGTCGAGGCTGCACGCACGGACGGTTCCGAGCGCGGGTACCAGATCCCGCCAGCGGGGAAGGGCAGGAACGATGACGGCAGACTCCACGATCCTGGTGACGGGCGCGACCGGCAAGGTGGGACGAAACGTCGTCACGCAGCTGCTCGACGCCGGTGTCAGCGTCCGCGCACTGACCCGCCACCCGGACGCTGCCGGGTTGCCGGCCGGCGCGAGTGTCGTGGAGGGTGACCTGTCCGCGCCGGAGACTTTCGCCGGCAGCCTGGAGGGCGTATCGGCGGCGTTCCTGGTCTGGCCGTTCCTCACCGCCGACGCCGCGCCAGGCGTGCTCGAGGCGCTCGTCAAGAATCGAGTCCGCAGGGTCGTCTATCTGTCCGCTTCGGGCGTACGAAGGGAACGTGCGCGCCAGTCCGACCCCATCACGCAGTTTCACGCCGACCTCGAGCGGCTGATCGAGGACGCCGGACTGGACGGACCGGACGGACCGGACGGACTGGAGTGGACCTTCCTGCGGGCTGGAGGGTTTGCGAGCAACGATCTCGGGTGGGCGGCGCAGATCCATGAGGAAGGCGTCGTACGGGCTCCGTTCGGCGACGCCGGCAGGTCGGTCATCCACGAGCGGGACATCGCCGCCGTCGCCGCCCACACGCTGACCCACCCGGACCACCGCGGGAAGACTTACGTCCTGACGGGCCCCGAGACGCTCACCACCCGCGAACGGGTCCGCATCGTCGGTGGCGCCATCGGCCGGTCGCTGCGCTTCGAGGAGATCTCCTCCGAGGACGCCCGGGCCCAGTACCTCGCGGACGGATGGCCGGTGTCGGTGGTCGATGGCATGCTGCACGCCCACGCCGAGATGGTGACGGCACCCGAACAGGTCACCTCAGCGGTCGAAGACCTCACAGGAGCGCCGGCTCTCACCTACCGTCAGTGGGCGATCGACCACGCCGATGACTTTCGCTAGTCCAGGCGGTCAGAGCAGGTACGAGTAGCGAGCAGACCGCCCAGCGGTCCGACAGCAGCGGTCCGACAACAGCCCAGGTAGCGGTAGTCCGAGACCAGCAGTTCGAAGATCAACGCAGAACCCGACAGGTGGAGTACGCATGGACATGGAAGTCACCGCGTGGATATCGCTTTACCACGCGATGAACGCACAGGACGACCGACGCCCGTTCTCCCGTGCGACGCTGCGCCGGATCGGTGGATTCGCCCGCCCGCACCGTGCCCAGCTGGTGCGGTTCCTGGTGCTCAGCATCGTGACCGCGACGCTGGCGGTGGCGACGCCCGTGCTCGCCGGCCGGGTCGTCAACGCGATCTTCCAGGGCCGGTCGATCACCCTGGTGCTCGGACTGGCCGGCCTCATCGCCGCCATCGCCGTCGCCGAGGCCGGACTCGGGCTGGCGACGCGGTGGCTCTCGGCCCGCATCGGTGAGGGTCTCATCCTCGACCTGCGCACGGCAGTGTTCGACCACGTCCAGCGGATGCCGATCGCGTTCTTCACCCGCACCCGCACCGGCGCCCTCGTCAGCCGGCTCAACAACGACGTCATCGGCGCCCAACGGGCGTTCAGCGACACGCTGTCCGGCGTGGTGAGCAACCTCGTGACACTCGTCCTCACCCTTGTGGTGATGCTCGGGCTGTCGTGGCAGATCACCCTGATCTCTCTCGTACTCCTGCCGGTGTTCGTCCTTCCCGCCCGACGGATGGGCACCCGCCTGGCCCGGCTCGAACGCGAAGCGGCCAACCACAACGCCGCGATGGGTACGCAGATGACGGAGCGGTTCTCAGCACCCGGCGCCACGCTGGTCAAGCTGTTCGGCCGGCCGTCGCGGGAGTCCGCCGAGTTCGCCCAGCGGGCCAGGCGGGTGCGCGACATCGGCGTACGCACGGCCATGGTGCAGACGATCTTCATCACCGCGCTGACCCTCGTCTCCGCCCTCGCGCTCGCCGTGGTCTACGGCGTCGGCGGGTTCTACGCACTGCGCGGACAGCTCGATCCCGGCGCCGTGGTCGCACTCGCCCTGCTGCTCACCCGGCTGTACGCACCGCTCACCGCACTCGCCAGCGCCCGTGTCGAGGTGATGAGCGCCCTGGTGAGCTTCGAGCGGGTCTTCGAGGTCCTCGACCTGAAGCCACTGATCGCGGAGAAGGCCGGCGCGCGGAAGGTGCCCGACGGTCCCGTGTCGGTGGAGTTCGATGGGGTCCACTTCGGTTACCCGTCGGCGGACAAGGTGTCGCTCGCCTCCCTCGAGGAGGTCGCGAAGCTGGACCAGCGCGGCGGTGTCGAGGTGCTGCACGACGTGTCGTTCCGTGCCGAGGTGGGACAGATGGTGGCGCTGGTCGGCTCCTCCGGTGCCGGCAAGTCGACGATCGCGCAGCTCGTCCCGCGGCTCTACGACGTCGAGGAGGGGGCCGTACGCCTGTCGGGGGTGGACGTCCGTGATCTGACCGCCGACTCGATCCGCGACACGCTGGGGATGGTGACCCAGGACGGTCACCTGTTCCATGAGTCCGTACGCGCGAACCTGCTCCTGGCCCGGCCCGAGGCCACCGAGGACGAGGTCTGGGACGTCCTGCGGCGGGCCCGCCTCGACGAGCTCATCACCGCCATGCCCGAGGGGCTCGACACGGTGGTGGGTGAACGCGGCTACCGGCTCTCCGGCGGCGAACGCCAGCGACTGACCATCGCCCGACTCCTGCTTGCCCGGCCACGGGTGGTGATCCTCGACGAGGCGACCGCCCACCTCGACTCGACATCGGAGGCCGCTGTCCAGGCGGCGCTGGGGGAGGCGCTCGCCGGCCGTACCGCCGTGGTGATCGCGCACCGGCTGTCCACGGTCCGTGCGGCCGACCTCATCCTGGTGGTCGAGGAGGGCCGGATCGTGGAGCGCGGTACCCACACCGAGCTGCTCGCGGCGGGAGGGCGGTACGAAGAGCTGTACCGCACCCAGTTCGACCAGCCCAGCTCGCCGAACGGGTCGGCCGTACTCCCCGAGGAGACCGTGCCCGGGGCACCGGCCGCATCGACCGACGGCGCGACAGTCGTCGGCTGACCGCCCACAGGGCGCCTTGGGGTCCGCGCGCCGAGGGGGGCCAGCTTCGCGCCGACGAGCCTGGCCCACGACGGATATAAGGACGCCACCCTCCATAGCGTGATGAGCTGGGGCGTCGCATAGCCGTCCACCGAGTTCGGCACTCAGCATGCCGTGAAGCGCGCGTTGACCAACGTGCCCGCTCGACGGTCGACTCGCTTGAAATCCCTCTACGATGCCGGCTGAGCCAGGACATGAAACCCACGAAAGCTAAGGAGTTCTTCTTCGACGTAGCTGCCGAAGTACATCCTGAAGGTGGTGGTTGAACACCTCTCCGGCCTTCCTATTGCCGTCTCGGTCACGGACCACGCCGCTCAGAGTTTCCGTTGACCGGCGCTCGGCGTCGTTTACCGCCTCGACGATCGCCTCACCAAGGTCATGACGGTCCAGTCGTCGCTTGGCTAGGATATGAATGTCAACTATGACGCTCGCCCCCGCGACTGTCGCGGTCACTAACCCG
This sequence comes from Actinopolymorpha sp. B9G3, assembly GCF_040120725.1. Classification (NCBI taxonomy): domain Bacteria; kingdom Bacillati; phylum Actinomycetota; class Actinomycetes; order Propionibacteriales; family Actinopolymorphaceae; genus Actinopolymorpha; species Actinopolymorpha sp. B9G3. Next base: position 163,285 of record NZ_JBEEAB010000016.1, read on the forward strand.
TCTGAGGACGTGCCTACGTACTCCTGCGCTTCTCCGAGATCGCCGAGCTTCGCTGCGGCATTGGAAATCTTGTGTTCGAGCTCACTCATGAGCGCCGTTAGGTACGCCTCTTCCATCCAGACGCCTCCATGGAGTTTCGCCAAATTGCCATCGGATCCGGTAATGCTGTACCGAAATCGTCAGGGTCTGCGAGCTGAATCATCACTGATTTCATTTCCTCGGTGACCGACAACTGTGCCGCGGCGATCGCGTCTGTACATGCAGATGACAACGCCGCCGCATCCATGTCTCGCATTGCGGCCAGGCCAATTTCGATGCTCAGCAGGTTTCCCAGACCATTCACGACAGCGACAATCTCACCATCCGCTGCCGAGCCATCATATTGGCGAGAGAGGTTTTCTGTAAACGAGTGTACAATGCCGGAAAGGCCCTCTTGCAAAGGTCTAAAGGTTTCAACGGGATCGCCCCCTTCCGCAACGGCTTCGCGCGCTAAGTCCAGTAACTCGACAACGGGCCCTCCATCTTTTCCAGATTCACCTGAATTGACCATGCATCCACTCCTCCCTGGCATCCGTGGGACCGGGTTCACGCCTTGTTCCAACCGTCGACATCCTGCATCGCCGGAAGGACCCGCCGCCGCATGATCTCCAGGGCCGCAGCATCCAGTCGATCGCCTTCGAAACCGAACCTGCTAATCAAGTTCTCGTACGCAACGCGCAACCGTGCCTGTTCGGCCTCCAGAGCCGTCAGTGTGTTGTAGATATCCCTGAATTGCAGGGTAAGTCCAATCAGCCACGACTCGACGATCGCAGCCTTGGCGAGCGCACAGGCAAGGTACAAGATTGGGTTCTTGGTTACGGTGAGTGCAATGCAGGCGGCGATAGCAATCCCAGTCAGAAGGAAATATTCGATGATTCCGCCCGTGAGAGTCTCACTTACGCCCCTGCAGGCGTTGCGAAGATCCGTGGCACAGTCGGCGAGTTCCTCGATTGCTGGCAGGAGTTTGTTGTTCACATAGGCGCAGAACGCATCGGCACCCGGACCTTCCCACGAGTCATTCAGGCCACTTCGCTTGTTGATCAGATCACTCAACTCGGAGTGGAAGGTGTGTAACTCTGCGGAGACCTCCTGCCATTCTTCCGCGGCCTGATCGAACGGCCATGGCGCGGCGAGGTTGGGAATGGCGAGTCCGGTCGTCACCAGAGCGATGACTGCGCTCGTGCCTGACTCCTGGGCGACACCCGCCAGGGAGAGGCCCGCCGTGAGCACTGCGAGTGACAACGCCCCGTGTACGGCGACGTCGGCGGTACTGACGACACCGCCCTCAACGACCGCCATCGGCCCTCACTTCTCCCGATCCGTTGACCGCTCGGTCTCCGGAATGGCCGAATCGAAGTCCGTGCCGTACTGCTCCTCCATCCGCTCGTAGTACGCCGCTACCGCCTCGACCGTGCGACCGAGCGCACCGACCACCGTGTCGACAACGGCTGCCGCCTCTTCTGCAGCTTGGCGGGTTCGGTCATACTCGGACGCACTACCCAACGCGGCCAGCAATGGCCAGGTCAACGCGGGAATCTCCAGGTCACGGATCCGCCGGACCACGCGCGTCTCCAGCTCTGCTTCCCCCAGGCGTCGAGCGACTGCCCGTAGCTGCTTGGCGTTGTGCGATGTCTGCGCTCCCATACGCGGCCCGTTCCCTCCCCGGCTGGAGATCGAGTGGCTGGGCCTCATCATGCCATCCCATGATTGGGGCGTATCGCAAGGCTGTGGATAACTTTGTCCCAGGTATGCTGCGGCAGTAGGGCGACGGAAGAGGTCAAAGATGACAGCGAGCGAGGTCAGAACGCAGTTCGGCCGCATTAAGGTGAATGGCGCAAGAGTCGTCGCGATGGCTCTTGGTGTACTTCTCGGAGTGTGTAGTGCGTACTACGCAGTCTCGCTCTTTGTTTCGAACACAAGACTCCCGTCCGCCGTCTTGTTTATCATCCTTGGCCCAGTCATAACCCTCGTTTGCGTCGACGCCCTCCACACGAGTCTCCGTGGCTATCGAGTCTCATTGGGTGCTAGCGGCATAGTGGTACGCACCCGTTGGCGTGAGGTTGTCATTCCTTGGGCCGACATCGAATCCTGGTGGGTAGGTGTGCCGGAGGATTTCTTCGCGCGATTGGCGAAACGCGAGATGGTGCTTGCAACGCCCGCTGCCCACGTCACCGACCCGAAGGAAGGGCCGCGGCGCGTTCTCTGGTCCAGGCGCTATCGAAACTGGGTCATTTGCCAGCCGGCCCTCACCGATGGCACGACCGAGGAAGTCGTCGCCGCGCTGAAGAAGTTCGCAGCCAACAAACTCCGAGCTGCACAGTGAACAACCTTCCGGCCAACGGGAGAGCCCCCAGGAGCGCCTCTCGTTGCGGGCCTCGCGACCAAAAGGTCTTACCGGGCTGGCGGCTCGATCCCTGCTTGGTCCCGGATCCAAAGAGCGCTGCTGCTATGGGCGGCATGGCCGCTATCCCCATTCCTACACCACCTGACCGGAGTGACGGCCTTCTTGGCCGAAGTGCGAAACGAGGGCTGCAGCCATGACCGACCTGCCGATCAGAATTCTCGGACGGAACATGCCGAACGACTGGTGCCTCGCGCACGACGTGCCGCACCTCGGGCTCAGCAAGGCCAAGGAGGTCGTGTCGGTGACCCCCACCACGAAGCCGGAGGCCGCGTTCGAGCTCACGGTCGATGCCGTACGCCGGACCGACGGTCTGGACTATCGCGGTCCGTACGTCTTCGGACGCAAAGGTGAGCGGTTCCTCTACCTCAACTGGGGACGGGACACCGACGACGGCTGGACCAGCGTCGCCGGTGGAGGGCGGATCAAGCTGCAGCTCCTGACGATCGAGGAACCGCTGGTCGAGTCGGCGCTCGAAGGTGGCCGCACACTCGTCGCCGACCTCGACCTCACCAGTAGCCGCGGCGGGCCGGTGTTCGCGTCCGTCCGCGCTCCGGCGTTGACCTGGCGCGTCGACTGACCGGCTTCCGTTACGTACGCGGACGCCGGGAGTCCACCGCGGAGGTCTGGATCAGGTCCGCCGCGGTGCAGTCGAAAATGTCGCACAGCGCGGCGAGGACCGGAAGCGAGAGCCGGGTCGGCGGGTGGGTGACGAGCCGCCAGGCGGCGACGGCCGAGATCCGGATGCCGCGCGCGGCCAGCGGCGGTTGGAGTTCGGTCGCGGCGACCATGCCGTGGGCGCTCATGAGTTCGCGGAGTCGCCAGCAGTAGCTGACCTGACGACCGGGATCACGGCCAGCAGGATGCTCAGCGCACACAACGCCCCTCGTGTCGGCCGCGCGGGAACGTGGAGGGATTCTCCCAGTTCCACCGTCAAGCCACCGATCATCGGCAGCGGCGCCACGAATTTCAACAGCTTTTCCGCCAGCGCGAGTTCCGCCGTCGTCGGTGCGTACATCTCCGTACAGCGGGAGGGCTTTTCACCGCGGGGACGGCCCGCTGGCGTCGTTTGTGGGAGCCGATGACGGGGAATTCATTGAGACGTCCACCTGGGTCGTGCCGGCCGCGCACACTCGAGGGAACGCATGGTCAGGGTCGCCCGCGCCGCTTGGCGTCGCCTTCAGCCTTATCTGCACGGCCGGCGCAGGTTGTCCGTTTTCCAGTGGCTTGTCATCGTCCTTGCGGTATCAGCGACCTCGGTGGCTCTCACAGGTTTGTTCCGCCATGAATGGACGCTGTTGGTCGGCGGGCTCGTGTTCCTTCATGTCGCCGTTCTCGCGTTGGCTTTCGTTTCCTTTCGAGGCGTGCGGTATCTCATTCGCGCGGGGCGTTCCCGGGCGCCGGCCAGTTTCGCGAAGGCGGCCACGGCGGAAACACCGTACGGTGCTGTCGGTGGAAGTGTCTGGACCACGGCGGTGCTCGCCGAGACCCCTGGGCACCGGGCGATGGAGGAGACCTGCCTGCGCACGGGTTCGACGCAGTTGCGCGACGTCCTCGCATTCGCGGCGACCGGCGGTGAGTACACCTACGCCGAATTCGAGTCCCTGCTCGAGGCTTGTCGCGAACCCGTACGCAGGAAGGCACACCTGCGGATTCTGGAGCGCCTCGACGTCGCCTGGTTGTTGAGCATGGCGCGGGTGACCGCACTGCAACCTGGCTCGAAGCTCGACCAGCTCAACGCGGCGACGATGTATGAAATCGCGGACTGGCTGGACGGGTCGAGCATGTGGAAGCCGGTGCACTGTCTTGTCTATCTGCAACTGATGTTCGAGATGGGTCACCATTCGCGGGTGGACACGCTCATCGATCGGGCGAATCTCGGTCCAGCCGTCCGACCTTATGTCGAGGCCGACCTGCTCAATCCGTTCGCCGGTTCGGTGGTGGGAGACGAGAGGGCCTGGCTCGCCGTCGTCAATGGCCTCCTGGCCCGGGAAGGTCTCGAGCCGATCGAGCTCGCACCCGCGGGCCGTGTCGCTCCGTTCGACCGGTTGTACGCCCGCGCGCGCGAACGCGTGTTCAGTGGTCCGCTCGTCTCCGTGGTGATGACGACGTACTGTCCGGACAACGGGCTCGACGTCGCCGTCCGGTCGATCCTCGAACAGTCGTGGCGGTCCCTCGAGCTGGTGATCGTTGACGACGGCTCACCGCAGGACCGGCAGACCGCACTCGACCGCTGGGAGGGCGTGGACGAACGGATCAAGATCGTTCGCGAGGTCGCCAACCGCGGCACCTATCCCGCCCGCAACACCGGCCTCGACCTCGCCCGCGGGGAGTTCGTGACGTTCCAGGACTCCGACGACTGGTCGCATCCGCGGCGGATCCAGCGCCAGGTCGAGCCGCTCATCGCGCAGGAGCACCTGGTAGCGACGAGGAGTACGTGTGTCCGCGTCTCGGACCAGCTCGAGTTCAACCAGCTCGGCTATCTCCCGACGCGTCCCAACAGCTCCTCGCTGATGTTCCGGCGCCGCGAGGTGATGGATCGCGTCGGCTACTTCGACCCGGTACGCAAGGCGGCGGACTCCGAGCATTTCCAGCGGCTGCTCACCGTGTTCGGTGAACGGGTCACCGACATCGACCCCGCGCCCCTCGCGGTCGTACGACGGCGTACGGCGTCCCTCTCGCGGAGCGACTTCCGCCCGGGCTGGCACGCCCCGGCACGGCGGGCGTACCGGCATGCCTACGCCCACTGGCACCAGGACATCGCGAACGGCGAGGCGAGTCCGTTCGTCATCGCGGGCGGTCTGGCACGTGCCTTTCCGGTGCCGCGCGACTTCAGGTCGCGGCGGGAGACGGGCGCGGTCCGGTACGACGTCGCGTTCGCCGGCGACTGGCGGCAGCACGGCCCGCGGCAACGCGCCTTGCTCGAGGAGGCTCGAGCCCTGTTGGCGCAGGGGTTCCGGGTGGCGGTCGTCCCGCTCGAGGCCATGCGGGGAATGACCGCCGCCATGCTCGGCCCGTGCGAACCGGTGCAGGCGTTCCTCAACGAAGCGACGGTGGACCAGATCGCGCTCGAGGAGGACGCGGACGTCGGAGTGCTCGTCATCGGTGACCCGGAAGTCCTCCAGTTCGCACCGGGCGGACCGGTACGCCTGCGCGCCGAACGGGTGGCGATCATGGTCGACGGGGCGCCGTACGCCTCGGACGGCTCACACCACCGTTACGAGCTGACCCGCAGTGACGCGAACGTCCGGGACCTGTTCGGCAAGGATGCGATCTGGGTTCCGCAGGCAGCGGACGTGCGGCGGCAGCTCGCTCCACTCGTTCCCGCCGACTCCCTGGCCGGGTGGGATCTTCCGCCGTTCGTGGACGCCGACGCGTGGTGGTCGCCGAGGGACTCTGTGCAGAACCCGCGCCCGGTGATCGGGCGCCATGTCGGCGGTGACGCTCTGGAGTGGCCGCGGTCCCGCGAGTCGCTGCTGCGCTGCTATCCGGTCGACGGCGAGAACTCAGGCGTCGACGTCCGCATCCTCGGCGGCGCCGACGTGCCGCTCGGCATCCTCGGCCTGGCAGAGCCGCCGCCGAACTGGGACGTACGCCCGGACGGTGACCTCGATGCCAGGCAGTTCCTGGCCGGCATCGACTTCTTCGTCTACTTCCCACATCCGGCCCGCGTCGGCGCGCCCTACCGGGCGATCCTCGAGGCGATGGCGAGTGGTGCCGTGGCCGTCCTCCCGCACGCGTACGCCGAGACGTTCGGCGACGGCGCGCTCTACTGCTTCGCCCGCGACGTCGTGGCGCTGGTCCGGCGGCTCTGCGAGAACCCGACGCTGTACCGGCGCCAGAGCGAGGAAGGGCGGGCCTTCGTACGTTCGCAATCCGGTCAGGAACGCTACGTCCAGGCCATCCGCGACCTGCTCACCGGAACCCCGTAGCTCCCCGTAGTCCGGATGGGTGGGGGGTTCAGGTCGCGACGTGGGCGAGCAGCCGCGATGTCAGGCGTACGTCCGGGCTGGTGGTCCGCAGGGCCTCGGCGAGCGCCGCACCGGCGGCGTGGACGGCATCGTCGTCCATCGGCGCCAGTGCGTCGAGCACGAAAACGGCCCGCGTCGTAGTCCCGGTGAGCCGGGTACGGACGCACTGCCGCCAGTTCCAGCGCCGACAGGTGACGCCCGCGTCGTCGCGCCAGACCACTTCGCCGGGGTTGGGGTGGTCCACGGCGGGCTCGCCCTTGTCAACGGTGTCGAACGACTCCTCGCCCGTCGCCCGGACCAGCCGCAGGGGCCCTTCGTAGTGGTCGATGTCCTCGCCGCCGACCGGCACCGCATACGCGATCGAGACGGCGTTGTAGGTGTCGGTCAGCCGGTCGATGCGGGGCAGGCCGTCGTCGAGCCGTCGCAGGAGCGCCTCGACGCTGGACCGGGTCCGCTTCGGCTTGGCGCCGAAGGAGCGGAACGCCTCCCGCCACGCGGCGACGTGGAGGTCCCCGTCGACACCACCATCGCCCAGCCGTTGCCGCGCCTTCGCGGTGGCGGCGGCCAGCAGCCGGTCGCTCACGTCGTCGCTGGGCCCGGGGACGAGACCCTCCGCGAGGACGAGGAGTGCGCGGTAGTCCGGACGCAGCGTGTGGACCGCCGGTTCGACGTACGCCTTCGCCAACCAGACTTCGGCGGCGGAACCGACGGCGGAACCGACGGCGGAACCGACGGCGGAACCGACGGCGGCGGAACCGACGGCGGAAGGATCGCCGACGAGCGAATCGCCAGCGGAAGAGTCGGCGTTTGGGAGTGTGGGCACGGCGCGGGCGCTTCCTCTCGGGTCGGGGCCGTCAGACTCCGGCCGACAATAGCGGGCAGCTTCCGAGGCTCAGGCGGTCACGCTCCTGGTCCTCGCCACCGACCTTGACCTGAAGTGCACTTGACGCGCCAGTCTGTCGTGGGTGGACAACCAAGGTGTGAAGGAGACCGCGATGGACATCCTGGAAGGGCTCACGCCCGAGCGGCGAGCGGAGGTCGAGGCGCGACTGCGGGACGACGTCATCGCCTGGTTCACGACCGTGCGCCCGAGCGGACGGCCCGACTGCGTGCCCATCTGGTACCTCTGGACCGGCGACGAGATTCTGATCTACAGCAGGCCGCGCACGCCGAAGCTGCGCAACCTCGCAGTCCATCCGTACGTCGCGCTCGGCCTCGACGACACCCGCCTCGGGTGGGACGTGATCCGGCTCGAGGGTGAGGCGGTTGCCGACCCGTCCTACCCGGGCCTCGACACCATTCCGGCATACGTCGAGAAGTACGGCGACCGACTCGCGGCGATCGGGTATGACAGCCCACGCGCCTTCGCGGCCGACTTCTCGGTGGCCATCGTCGTCACGGTGGCGAAGCTGCGCACCTGACCTGGGGGACCCCGCGGAGCCGAGCGCCCGATTGGACCGCAAGCGGACCGGTTTGTCCGAAAACCTCGCACGGTAGCGGCTTGGTTGCGATCGTGGACCTTGCGCTGCCTGGACCCTGCGCTGCCTGGACCCGGCGTGCCCTGGTGACGGCTGGCCCCTTGACGGCTGATCAGTGGAGGAGATGTCAGACGATGCGTGGACGCAGATCTCGCACGGCGCTGGTGCTGTCCATGGTCGCGGCGCTTGTGATGGCAGCGGCACTGGCCGGGTGTACGAAGAAGACGGACACCACGACCTCCGGGGATTCCGGGGGAGCGGACAAGGTGAGCGTCGCGTTCGTGCCGAAGCTGCAGGGCATCCCGTACTTCGAGGCGATGAACGCCGGCGGCGAGAAGGCCGCGAAGGAGCTCGGCCTGCGCTGGATCTACAAGGGCGGGACGACGGCCGATCCGGGCGCCCAGACCGACATCGTGAAGTCCCTGATCCAGCAGCGGGTGGACGTCCTCGTGGTCGCGCCGAACGACCCGGACTCGCTCGCGCCCGTCCTCCAACAGGCGAAGGACCGTGGCATCCACGTGATGACGTCGGACACCGACGCGCCCAACTCGGTCCGCGAGGTGTTCGTCAACCAGGCCACCGCCGACGGCATCGGCACCGCCATCATCGACTCGCTCGCCGCGGCCATGGGCGAGAAGGGCAAGTTCGCGATCGTGTCCTGCGGACAGACCGCCGCGAACCTGAACTCCTGGATCGAGGTGGAGAAGAAGGTTGCGGCGGAGAAGTACCCGGAGCTCGAACTCGTCGACGTGGTGTACGCCGGTGAGGACGAACCGCGCGCCGTGTCGATGGCGAAGGACCTGATGAACGCCCACCCCGACCTCACCGGGCTGGTCGGCCAGTGCACGTCGTCGGCTCCCGCAGTGGCCAAGGCGGTACGCGAGAACGGCAGGATCGGCAAGGTCTTCACCGTCGGGCTCGGCACCCCGCAGGGGATGGAGGGCTATCTGGCCGACGGGTCGTCGTCGACCTCGGTGCTCTGGGATGTCGAGCGGCTCGGCTACCTCACCGCCTGGGCCGGGCTGAAGGTGAGCAAGGGCGAGGACCTGTCCGCGACCAGCGAGCTGTCCGACGCGGTGCCGGACGCGCAGTGGTTCCCCGACGAGAAGATGCTCCTGCTCGGTGATCCGCTGCTGATCACCAAGGACAACGCCGGCGACTACGACTACTGAGCGGGCCGGCACGCCATGGACGCCACCGAGCCGGACCCGGAGCGCGCCCTCGACCAGGAGCGGGCATCCGGCAAGGAACCTGCCTCCGACCTGGAGCGGGGATCCGGCGACGAACCTGCCTTAGACCAGGAAAGCACGCCCGAGCACGAACCGGACGAGGCCCTGCTGCGGTTGTCCGGCATCGTCAAACGCTACGGCGGCGTGCACGCACTGCGCGGCGTCGACTTCGACGTTCGCGGTGGCGAGGTCCACGCACTCGTCGGTGAGAACGGCGCCGGCAAGTCCACCCTGATCAAGATCATTTCTGGCGCCGAGAGCGCGGACGCGGGCACGGTCGTGGTCGACGGCGTACCCCTCGCCGGCGGCAGCACCCAGGCCTCGATCAGTGCCGGCGTGGCGACGGTCTACCAGGAGCCGCACCTGTTCGGGGAGCTCACCGTCGCCGAGAACGTCTTTCTGGGCAGGGAGATCCGCCGCGGCGACGCGAGCACACCGGGCACCGACCACTGGGGTCGACGACGTCGCCGGATCGGGCGGGTGGACTGGCCGACGCAGCGGCACCGGGTCACCGAACTCCTGCGCCAGCTCGGTGTCGACCCGGCCATCGCCGGCGTCCGGGTGGCTGACCTACCGGTGGCCGAGCAGCAGTTGGTGTCGATCGCGAAGGCGTTCGCCCACGACGCCCGCATCCTCATCCTCGACGAGCCGTCCGCGATCCTCACCGGCCGGGAGATCGACGTCCTCTTCGACGTCGTACGCAACCTCCGGGACGCGGGCATGGGAATCATCTACATCAGCCACCGGCTCGACGAGCTGAGCCGGATCGGTGACCGGGTGACGGTGCTGCGCGACGGCCGGGTGGTCGCCAGCCGGTCGACCGAGGACCTGGCGGTGCGCGTCGTCGCCGAGCTGATGGTCGGCCACGAGCTGGCGACCGTCCCCGACGGTGAGGACGAGGAAACCGCGCAGCCAGACGCCGGCCAGAACGGAGGAACGGAGGAAGGCGAGCAATCGGCAGCGTCAGGGCCGGCACTGCGGGTCCGTGCGCTGGGCCGCGCCGGGCGCTTCGCGGGCGTCGACATCTCCGTGGCCCCCGGCGAGGTGGTCGCGCTCTACGGTCTCGTCGGTTCCGGGACCGGTGACATCGCCCGGTCGCTGTTCGGTGTCGATCCCGCACACGAGGGTGAGGTCGCGGTCGCCGGTCGGGTCGTACGCCTGAAGTCGCCGCGTTCCGCCGCCCGGGCGGGCATCGCCCTGCTGCCCGGAAACCGTTCCGTGCAAGGGATGTTCGCGTCGAAGTCGATCGCGTTCAACCTCTCCAGCGCGCACCTGCGGCACCTGTCCCGGCTGCCCGGCTGGCTCGACCGCGGGCGCGAGAACCGCGTCGCCCGTGAGCTGGTCGACCGGCTCCGCATCCGCGCCCGCGGACCGCAGACGCCGGTGGCCGCACTGTCCGGTGGCAACCAGCAGAAGACGCTGATCGCTCGGCAGCTGGTCCGGTCCCCACAGGTGCTGCTCCTCGAGGAGCCGACCCAGGGCGTCGACGTGGGCGCGAAGGAGGAGATCTACGCGATCGTCGCGGAGTTGGCGGCCGCGGGCATGGCGACTGTCGTGGTGTCGAGCGATCTCCTCGAGGTACTGCGGCTCGCCGCCCGGATTCTCGTCGTACGCCAGGGCCGGATCGTGGCGGAGTTCGCCCGGGGCGCGCGGCAGGCCGACGTGCTCGCCGCCGCGGCGGGCGCCATCGCCGAGAGCCATGCTCAGCGTGGTCATCTGCCGAGCGTGGACGCATGACGGCGCCCACGACGGCGCCCACGACGGCGCCCACGACGGCGCCCACGACGGCGCCCACGGCGGCGCCCACGGCGGCGCCCACGGCGGCGCCCACGGCGGCGCCCACGGCGGCGCCCACGACGGCGCCCACGGCGGCGCCCACGGCGGCGCCCACGGCGGCGCCCATGACGGAGCCCCTGGCAGCGGCGGCTCGCGAGGGGGTGGACCCGTGACGACGATCGCGGTTCGGCTCCGACCGCGCGCCGCGGCCCGACTGGTCGAAGGTCAGGAGATCGCTCTTCTGGTCGTGATCGCCGGGTTGTGGTTGGCGCTCGGGTTCGCCACCGACACGTTCTTCACCGGCACGAACCTGCGGGCGATCCTGTTCAACGTCGCGCCCATCGCCTTGATCGGCATCGGGATGACGGCGGTCATCGTGACGGCCGGCATCGACGTCTCGGTGGGGAGCGCGGTCGCGGTCGTCATGGTGGTGGTCGCCAAGCTGATCCGTGACGTGGGCATCCCGGCGCCGGCCGCGGTGGGCGTCGCCGTCGCACTGGGTGCGGTGCTCGGGCTGGTCAACGGCGGGCTGGTCGCGTTCGGCCGGATCCATCCGATCATCGTGACGTTCGCGACCCTGAACATCTTCCGCTTCGTCGCGCTGCGGATCTTCGACAACCGCCAGGTCACCGGTGTACCGGACACGCTGGCGTTCGCCGGCGGCGGTGCCGCCGGAAGGCTCACCGGCCTGCCGAACGCCTGGCTCGCCGCAGCCGTCCTCGCGGCCGCGATGTGGTGGTACATGCGGTCGTGGCCGACCGGTCGCCACCTCTACGCGATCGGCGGTGACGCGTGGGCCGCCCGCCTCGCCGGTGTGCGGGTGCGACGCCGGCAGCTCTTCGCCTACGTCCTCACCGGTGCGCTGGTCGGTCTGGCCGGCTGCGTACTGATCGGCAGCGGCGGCCTGGTCAGCCAGAACGCGGGCGAAGGGCTCGAGCTGCAGGTGATCGCGGCCGTCGTCATCGGCGGCACCAGCATCGTCGGAGGGCGCGGCACCGTGCTCGGCACCATGCTCGGTGCCCTCCTCGTCGGGACCGTCACCAGTGCGGTGACCCTCCTCGGCTGGCGCAGCGAGCTGACGACGCTCTTCGTCGGGATCTTCATCCTCGTGGCGGTCGGCGTGGACCTGGTACGCGCCCGGCGGAGGGAGCCACGATGACGCCCGCCGCGACGGCGACGCATCGCCGACACACCTGGCCCGGCCGCCTGGTGGAGTACGTCCTCACCGAACGCGTCGTACTGCTGACGGTCCTGCTGGTGGTGGTCGTCGGGTGGTTCATGGTGCTGGACGCGAACCTCTACCTCGTCGCGCCCTACGACGCCGGCTACCTCGCCTCGGCCCTGGAGTCCTTCGTACCGCTGTGCGTGCTGGCGCTCGCCGAGCTGCTCGTCATCGTGTCGGGACGGGGCGGCATCGACCTGTCGGTGGGCGCGATCGTCAGCCTGGCGGGGATGGCGTTCGGCTTCTGTGTCGGCGTGTGGGGCATGCCGGTGCTGACCGCGGTGGCGGTGTGCCTGGCCGTCGGTACGCTGCTGGGCGCTGTCAACGGCTTCTTGACGGCGTACGTTCGCGTACCGCCGTTGATCGCGACCCTCGCGACCTACTATGCGTACTCCTCGATCGCCCTGGTCAGCAACGACAACGCGCCGATCTCCAACCGGCCGGTGCAGGACCTGACCGGACTGGCCCGGCCGGTCGAGCTGGGCGGCCTTTTCGTACCCCGCCAGGTCTTCACGATCCTGTTGCCCTGCGTCGTCCTGATGTGGTTGGCGGTCAACCGCGCGACGTACGGCCGGAAGCTCTACGCCGTCGGTACGAACGACGTGGCGGCGACGTTCGCCTCCCTGTCGGTGCCGCGTGTGCGCTTCACGGCCTACGCCGGCGCCGGCCTGCTCGCCGGGATCGTGGCCGTGGTCACAGTGGCACAGTTCGCCTCCGCGCGGCCCGACGCCGGCACGGTCGGCAACGGCATGGCCCTGCCCGCCATCACCATCGCGGTCCTCGGCGGTGTGGCGATCCAGGGTGGAGTCGGGACGGTTGGCGGTGTGGTCGTCGCCGCGCTGTTGGTGACCTGGCTCAACGCCGGGCTGCTGCTCGCGTTCGAGGGATCCGAAGGCAGCCAGTACCAGCTCCTCGCCTTGGGCGTCGTCCTCGTACTCTCCGCCCTGCTCAACACGTTCACCCTGCGCCGGTACGGCCGGTTGCCGTGAGGACGGTTCAGCCGGCGGCGCCGTTGGACCGACCGTCGGTGTCGGACGTGCCGTCGGGGTCGGACCCGTCGCCGGAGAGATGTTCGATCGTCGACCGCACCCGGTCGGTGGTCGCCTCGAGGTCGTCGACCGCCTGCCGCAGGCGGTGTTGCACCGGCGGCTCGGTGCTTACCGCAGAGGCGCTGTGCAGGCGCAGTCCGACGGCGAAGAGACGTTGCAGCACGGCGTCGTGGAGCTTGTACGCGATCAGCTCGCGGTCCTCGAGCAGGTGCACCCGTTCCCTGTCGTCCTGCGCCCGGACGCGCTGCAGAGCGAGAGCCGCCAGGTCGGCGACCGTCTGCACCTCCGTGGACTCCTCCCGCGCTGCGGCCGCGTGGGGTGAGTCACGCAGCCAGCCGGCGAACAACACACCCAGCACCTCGTCGCCCGCGGTGAGCGGCATGATCATGCCGAGACCCATCTTCGACAGGGCGTCACGCCATTCCGCGGGCGGATTGTGACCAGGCTGGTGGGGATAGTCCTCGCTGACGAACGGTTGACCTGTCTCGATGACGCGGGCGACCAGGCCGATCCGCGGGCTCCGTGCGTCGGGAGAGACGGGCGGGATACCGGGACCCCGGAAGTCCACGACCCGCATCGAGGTCGGATCGATCGGGTCGACGAGTAGGACACCGCCGACGTCGGCGCCGGAGATCCCGCGAAGCTGGCGGATCACCAGGGCCATCGCCTCGTCGCGGTCGACCTCGCCGATCAGCAGGCGTGCCATCTCCGCGGTCGCTTCCAGCCACCGTTCGCTGCGGTCGTGTTCGAGCTGGACGCGCCCTCGCTGCAAGGCGATCGCGGTCTGGTCGGCGAAGGTCTCCACCAGCGCGACCTCGCGCCGGGCGGGACGTTCATGGGGAGAGCCGCGCCGCCACCCGGCGAACAACGCACCCAGGATCTCGCCTGACGCGACGAGCGGGATGACCATGCCCAGGCCGACGGACGAGAGCTGGTCCGCCATCTCCGGTGGCGGATTGTAGCCCTCCTCCTGGGTGAAGTCCTCGCTCACGAAGATCCGACCCGACTCGATCGCGGCCGCCACCAGGCCCCGGTGCGAGATCTGGTGCCGGGTGTAGTGGCGCTCGCCGTACCCTTCGAGGATCACGAGGGAAGCGCTGTCGCGGGGCGTCTGGTCGAGCATGATGATGGCGCCGAAGTCCGCCCCGGACACCTTCCGCAGCAGCCGGATCACCCGACGCAGGGTCGCGTCCTGGTCCGCGTCGCCCGCCAGCCGCCGGGTCAGCTCCCCGCACGCGTCCAGCCAGCCCTGCCGGCGGTCGCGGTCCTCGTTCGTACGCACCCGCTGCAGAGACAGGGCGATCTTGTCCGCGAACGACTCCACCAGCGGTGCGTCGTTCCTGGCTATGCGTTCCTCCGGCGATCCCCGGCGCCAGCCGACGATGAGCGCGCCCTGGATCTCCCGCCGGGTCTGGAGCGGCATGAACATGACCAGACCGAGGTCAGAGAGCGCGTCCCGCCATGCCGGAGGCGGGTCGTAGCGCGCGTCGCGGGAGATGTCGGAGGCGATGATCGGCTGGCCCGACTCGATCACCATGGCGAGCGGGTTCGGGCACGGAACCCGCACGCCGGCGGCGTGCTCCAGGCCAAGGCCGTCGATGACGTCGAAGATCACGGTCCGCTGCGGGCCGAGGTGGTCGGTCAGTGCGATCGCGGTGTACGCCGCACCGGAGATGCTCCGGATCTGGCGGGTCACCGTGGACATCACCTCGTGCGGAGCGACCTCCTCGAGCAGCAACCGGGTGATCTCCGCGCCCGCGTCCATCCACCGCTGCTGGCGGATCCGCACCTGCTGGTCATCGTGTCGTTGGAGCACGAGCGCGGCCGCCCGGGCGAACGGGATGGCGAGCGTCGCGATGGACTCGACATGCTGGACCTGTGGCGAGTCCCGTCGCCAGGCGACGAACATCGCTCCCAGCGAGGTGGTGGGCGTCCTCAGGGGAAGGAAGAGGCCCGGGCCGAGCACCGACAGACTTGGTACCCACGGAATCGGCGGGGCAAGGTGGACGTCTTGGGTGACGTCGTCACTCACGATCGGGCGGTCCGTGTCGATCGCTTCGTCGAGGAAGGGAGTACGCGGCAGACGCGCGCCGGACATCAGCTCCGCGCCAAGACCCGAAGCGGCATCGACGATCACGTGCCCCTCCTCGTCCCCGGGGTCGATCAAGGCGATCACACTGGTGTCCGCGCCCGCGGCTTCTCTCAGCAGGTCGGCGACCGACCTGAGTCCGGTCTCCCGTTCGACGTCCCCGTGCAGCAGGTGAACGAGTTCCGCGATGGCGTCAAGCCACCGGAGCCGTCGTGGCTTGTTGCGGACCAGGCGATGTGCGTGGACGGCAAGTCCGGCCGCGGCCGCGAGGGTGAGGACGGTGCGCTCATCCTCGGGCGAGAACTCCTCACCCTCGGCCTTGTTCGCGACGTACAGGTATCCGGACGAGCCGTCGCGCAGGTGGAGGGGGGCACCGAGCAGATTCGTCATGGCGGGATGGCGGTCCGGGACGTGGTAGCTGGCGCGATGTGCGCGGACGTCCTTCAGCAGCAGCGGTTGCGGCGCCTCGAGGAGGGCTGCGAGAAAGGCGTGCCACCCGGGTGCGCCATTCGCATCGCCGAGATTCTGCTCAGGGATCCCCGCGCAGGCGATATCGGTGACGCCATGGTCCGAATCGCCCACCAGCGCCACACCGAACGCAGCGCCGGTCAGCTGGCACGCGGACATGAGGATTCCGGTGAGGACAGGAACGACCTCATGCCCCGCGGGCCCGTCAAGACGAGCTTGCGCGCGCAGATGAGACGCCTTCTGGCCGGGCGTCGTGCCGACGTCCCCGTTGGCCATCGTCCAATCGTAGAAGGTGTCTGCGGATTCGTCGCGGTTCACTTCGAGTGCGCGTTCAGCTGCCCCGATTGCGTACGCTGTCGCCGTTTGGTGTGGGAACCGCCGTAAGGGGACCGCTTGGGTGGGGTCTGAAAGGAACTGAAGGGAGAGTCGGTGGGAGATGGCGATATTCGGCTCGCGTTGGAGGCAGCGGTTGGTCAGTCCAGTCGGATTCGCGCTCGTCCTGGTCTGCTTTTCGTTCCCCTTTGTCACGGTCTCCTGTGAGGCGGAGACCGGAGTGATGACCGCCGACTACACCGGGTGGGACTTCGTCATCGGTGGCAAGCCGCACATCACGACCGGGAAGCCGGGCGAGGCGGGATCTGATCCGCCCCGGTTGCCGCCGGACCAGCCTTCGCCGGACGAGAACGCCGAGCCCGTCGCGATCCAGGCATTGGCCCTGCTCACTGTCCTCGTCGTCGCCGGCGGCGTCGCCCTGGTTGCCCGGCCGAGGGTCTCACCGCTCGTCCGCGGCGTCGTCGCGTGCGTCGCGGTCGTCCTGCTCATCGCCAACCAGGCCGTCGCTCAGGACCACCTGATCGCCAAGCTGCGGGACTCCGACGTACCGGCCGACGTCGCGGACGGGCTCGTCGACACCCGGTACGGGTTCTCGCTCGCCCTGTCTCTTCTGTTGGCGGTGGCGGGCTACAACGTCGTCGAGATGCGCCTCGAACGCAGGGCCGCGCCCCGGACTCCGCCGCAGGAGGACACCCGCCCACTCCCGCCGGAGAATTGGTCTCCCTCGCCGGATCGATAGCGTGATATCTTGCTATCTATGGTCAAGGCGACAAAGAACATGCTGCTCCGGCTCGATCCCGAGCTGGCGGAGCGACTCCAGGCGATCGCCGAGGTCGAAGGTCGCTCGGTGTCCGACCTCGCCCGCGAAGCGATCGCCGAACTCGTCCAGCAACGCCGCACCGACAAGCGCTTCGCCGCCCTGCTCGAGGAGAGCCTGGCGCGGCACCAGCGCACGCTCGATCTGCTGCGGGAGGACGACGAGTGATCCACCTCGACCTGCCGGCCGCGCTGGCCATCGCCGCACACGTACTCGGGTGCTCGTCCGAGACGATCGTCGAGCTGGCAGATGTCGACGGTGTCGAAGAGACGCTCGTGGATGCGCGAGCACCGCACACCGGAGCAGGCGCCGTACCCGCTGCGGCGAGTCTGCTTGTCGGCCTCGTTCGGCGACGTCCGTACCCGCGGCGCAACCGCCGCATCGCGCTCGCGACGACGCTGCAGTTCCTCGCCCTGAACGGATGGGACCTCGACCTCGACGACGTCGCCGGCGTCAACCGACTCCTCGACTCGATCGCCGCCGGAGCGTCGTCCGAGGACATCACGAAACGGCGCATCGCGCGCGTGGACAACCAGCTTCGCGCGCTGCTGCGGCCACTTCGTACCGGCCGTCCTCGCACGGGCACGGAATCGAGGATGAGTCCGGCCGAGCTGGGCGAGTTCGATCCGCAGGTTCATGCCGTACGGACAACCGAGGGGAGACGTGGCGGGATGTTCGAGAGGTTCACCGACCGCGCAAGGCGGGCAACCGTCCTGGCCCAGGAAGAGGCCCGGATGCTCAACCACAACTACATCGGCACCGAGCACATCCTTCTGGGCCTCACCCACGAGGGCGAGGGCGTGGCCGTCAAGGCGCTCGAGAGCCTCGGCATCACGACGGAAGCCGTCCGTGCCCAGGTCGAGGAGATCGTCGGGCGGGGCAAGCACGCACCGGGCGGGCACATTCCGTTCACGCCACGAGCGAAGAAGGTGCTCGAGCTCGCCCTCCGTGAGTCGATCCAGCTCGGCACCAACTACATCGGCACCGAACATGTTCTGCTCGGCCTGATCCGTGAAGGGGAGGGCGTCGCCATGCAGGCGCTGGTGAAGCTCGGCGTCAGCCTCGACGCCGCCCGCGCGAAGGTCCTCGAGCGCCTCGAGGCCCACCGCGGCACCGTTCCTCCCAGTGGTATGGAAACGGCGCTGGAGACGGCATGGGAGGAAAGTGTTGCCGAGATGGTGCGCGAGTCCGTACTCGGGTCCGACAAGCCCGGCGGACGGCGAAACCTGATCCTGCGCGAGACAATGGCGATGCTCGACGACAACGACCGGCTCCGGGCCGAGACAGAACGCCTTGCCTCCGAGGTCTCCCGCCTCCGGGACCTGCTGCGCCGACACGACATCAACCCCGACGCGTAGGGCCTGGCCCGGCCGCACTGGCCGATGCTGCACTGGCCGATGCTGCACTGGCCGATGCTGCACTGGCCGATGCTGCACTGGCCGATGCTGCACTGGCCGATGCTGCACTGGCCGATGCTGCACTGGCCGATGCTGCACTGGCCGATGCTGCACTGG
>NZ_JBEEAB010000017.1:0-170428 GCF_040120725.1 Actinopolymorpha sp. B9G3
AGGACCCGGAGAACCGGCGAACACAGCGCCGTTAACCACGCACACCCACATCAAAAACCAGCCACCAACACAGAGATCAACACCGCCACCCCGCACCACCACCAGGCACGTGAAAGATCGAGGCTAGATGACCGCATCCCCATCCAGCCGGGGTGGCACTCCGCCGGGAGGACGAAGCCGGCACACGCAGGTCCGGCGCAGAACCGGTCCCCACCGGATCAGACAGCGACGTCCTTGCCGGCCGACACCGCTTCGGCCGCCTGTTGGCTGGCTTTCGCGTCCTGCAGCGTTGGCGGCGCGGCGAAGTGGCAGGCGACGAGGCGACCACCGACACTGCGCAACGGCGGCTCGTCGCGGGCGCAGATGTCCTGTGCCTTCCAGCACCGCGTACGGAATCGGCAGCCTGACGGCGGGTCGATCGGGCTGGGGACGTCACCGAAGAGCCGGATCCGTTCCCTGCGGCCACCGATCTGCGCCTGGCGTACGTCAGGCACCGCCGACAAGAGCGCCTGGGTGTACGGATGATGCGGCTCACCGTAGAGACGCTCCCGGTCCGCGAGCTCGACGATCTTGCCGAGATACATCACCGCCACCTGACGGCAGAAGTGGCGGACCACCGCAAGGTCGTGGGCGATGAACAGGAAGGAGATGCCGAACTCCTTCTGCAGGTTACCGAGGAGGTTCATCACCTGCGCCTGGATCGACACGTCGAGAGCGCTCACCGGCTCGTCCGCGACGATCAGCTTGGGGCGGACCGCGAGGGCCCGCGCGATCCCGATCCGCTGCCGCTGACCGCCGGAGAACTCTGTCGGATAGCGGTTGTAATGCTCGGGGTTGAGGCCGACGACCTCGAGAAGTTCCTGCACCCGGGACAGCACCTGAGCCTTGGGCACGATGCTGTGCACCCGCAGCGGCACACCGATGATCGACCCCACGGTGTGCCGCGGATTCAGCGACGAGAACGGATCCTGGAAGATGATCTGGATCTCCCTGCGGAACGGCAACACCCGCTTCTGCGACAGGCCGCCGATGTCGGTGCCCTCGAACCTGATCTCCCCGCTCGTGGGGTCGAGCAGCCGGGTGACCAGCCGCCCGGTCGTCGACTTGCCGCAGCCGGACTCGCCCACGAGACCGAGCGACTCGCCCTGGCCGAGGCTGAACGAGATCCCGTCGACTGCCTGGACCTGACCGACCACCCTGCGGACGACGCCCGTCGACCGGACGGGGAAGTGCTTGACCAGATTCTTGACCTCGAGCAGTGTCGTGCCCGGGTGGCTGATGCTCTGTTTCGATGCCGCGCCCGTCGCCGTCTCAGTCATGGTGTGGGCTCCCTCATCCGATCCGGGGCTGGATCTCATTGACGAAGATCTCCTCCGGGTTCGGCAGATGGCATCGCACCACGTGCCCCGTACCGCGTCCACCCGGCCGGAGGTCAGGCAAGGTGTCGACGCACCGGTCGTCCGGCAGCCGCGACGGGTAGGGGCAGCGCGGATGAAAGGGACAGCCGGTCGGAAGGTTGACCAGGCTCGGTGGGGTGCCCTTGATCGGCGTGAGTGGCTGGTCGAGTTCGCCCGTGAGGTGCGGCGCGCTGGTCAGCAGGCCCCAGGTGTAGGGGTGCTCCGGGTGGGTCAGGATCTCCTTGCCCGCGCCGTACTCCACGCACCGTCCGGCGTACATCACCAGCACGTCGTCGGCCATCTCGGCCACGACACCGAGGTCGTGGGTGATGATGATGATCGCCGATCCGAACTCCCGCTGCAGATCCTGCAAAAGGTCGAGGATCTGTGCCTGCACGGTGACGTCGAGCGCCGTCGTCGGCTCGTCGGCGATCAACAACTGGGGGTCGTTGACGAGCGCCATCGCGATCATGGCGCGCTGGCGCATGCCGCCGGAGAACTGGTGCGGATAGTCGTCGGCGCGGCGGCCCGCCTGCGGGATGCCCACGCGGTCGAGCATCTCGATCGCGCGCTTGCGCGCCACCGCCTTCGACGCCCTGTGGTGGGCGAGGTAGGCCTCCGCGATCTGGTCGCCGATCGTGAAGAACGGGTGCAGGCTCGACAACGGGTCCTGGAAGATCATCGCGGCGACATTGCCGCGGATCCGCCGCATCCGGTCGTCGTCGACGCCCACCAGGTCGGTGCCCTGCAGCCGGATGCTTCCGGTGATCTTCGCACGGCGTCGGTCGTGCAGGCCCATGATCGCCATGCTCGACACGCTCTTGCCCGAGCCGGACTCGCCGACGATGCCGAGCGTCCGGCCGAGTTCCACGCGGTAGCTCAGGTCCGTGACGGCGTTGACCACACCGTCCGGCGTCGGGAATCTGACGGTGAGATCTTCGACAGCGAGGAACGGCTCGCTGGAACTTGCGGTGGCGTTCATGCTCATCTGTGTCCCAGTCATCCGAGTCGGACTCGCGGGTCAAGGAAGCTGTAGACGACATCGATCACGATGTTGAGAGCGACGAGCAGGAACGCCGCGTACATCACCGATCCCATGATGACCGGTAGGTCTCCGCTCTCGAAGGCGTCGAGCGCCATGAGGCCGAGTCCCTGCACGTCGAAGATCCGTTCGGTGAAGATCGTGCCGGACAGCAGCGCGGCCAGGTCGAGCCCGAGGATCGTGACCACGGACGTGAGCCCCGCGCGGAGAGCGTGTTTGAAGTTGACGCGAGTGACGCTCAGCCCTTTGGCCCGGGCCGTACGTACGAAGTCCTCGCCGAGCGCCTCCACCATTGCCGCGCGTGTGTAACGTGCATAGGCGGTGGCGAACACGCCTCCGAGGACAACCCACGGTAACAACAGCCCGCTGAACCACTGCAGCGGATTCTCGGTCAGTGGCGTGTAGCCCGACCGCGGAAAGATCTCGAACTGGATGGACAGGTAGATCGCTGCGAGCAGGGCGACGAGGTAGTAGGGAAATGACGTCAGCACGAGCGACCCGCCGACGAGCGTCTTGTCCCACATGGTGCCTCGGTTGATCGCCGCCAGCGCGCCCAACGACACTCCGACGATCAGGAAGATCACCATGGCCCCGAGCGCCACCGCAAGTGTCACGGGGATGCGATCGACGATCATGGTCGTGACCGGCTGGTCGGCACTGAACGAGTAGCCGAGGCAGGGAACCCCGCACTCCTTGACGAACCCACCGGACTGGATCTCGCGTCCGGTGAAGATGCCCCCGAAGTATTCGACGAACTGCTGCGGGATCGGTTTGTCCAGCGACAGGCTCGCCCGGATGTCCGCCAGCCGCGACGGCGTGCAGTTCCGGTCGCCGCACATCTGGTACTCCGGCTTCGATGGTCCGATGAAGAACAGGATGAACGCCGCCACCATCACGACGAGGACCACCGACAGGCCCTCGAAGATCCGCCGTACCACGTATCCGAACATCGGTCTACCAACCTCGCGTCGCAGCCTAGGAGTGAGACCAGTTCTGGTGGGGGGACGAGCAGGTGCCCGTCCCCCCACCAGCGGCCATGACTTACTGCTTCACGAACAACTTCGTGTAGTCCGCTCCGCCGCCGTACGGGTCGTGGACGACGCCGCCGACCTTGGAGCCGTGCAGGATCGCGTCCTTGTCGTAGTAGTCCGGGATCACCGGGACGTACTTCTCCATCAGGAGCTTGTCGAGGGCGGCCCATTCAGACGGCTGCTCGTCGAGGGGCAGCGCACCGATCCGGTCGATCTCGTCGTTGACCTCTTTTTCGTTGAGGAACGACTTGTTCGGCGCGGAACCGGGGTTGAGCTCGATCAGCCGACCGTCGAAGATCGCCGGGAACACCGTCGACCCGGACGGCCAGTCGAGGCACCAACCGGAGTAACGGAGGTTTACCTCCGACTTGGGGTTGTCGGAGTCGGCGCGCCGCTGATCGGTCGGCATCGGGATCGCCTTCACCTTGAACCCGGCCGCCTTCAGCTTCTCCTCACGGACGGCTGACACCTGGGCCGCGATCTCGTTGTCGTTGGAGAACGTCCAGATGACCTCGAAGCCGAGGTTGCCCGACTCCTCGAGCATCTTCTTGGCCTTGACCGGGTCGCCGTCACCCTTGGCGCCGCTGCCGATGGCGTCGAAGTTCTCCCAGCCCGGCGTCACCTTCGGCAGAATCGTCGTTGCCGGCTCGTAGGTGAGTGGACTTTCACCCGCCGCCTTGTGCAGGGCGTCGTGCGGCCACGCGGTCGCGAGAGCCCGGCGAACCTCCAGGGGCATCGTCCGCCCGTCGAGATAGGCGAAGAACGTGCACGTGCTGGGCCCCTTGACCAGCCGCTCCTCGGGCTCCTTGTTCTGGATCTTCGGCAGCAGCGAGGCGTCGACGTCGTCGTAGGTGAGCGCCGTCTGGTCCTGACCGTTGTCCGCGATCAACTGCTCCTGCAGCTTGATCGGGTCCTGGTTGAACTTGAAGTCGAACCGGTCGGCGTACTGGTGCCGCGCCGGGTCGGTGGCCGGGTCCCAGTGCTCGTTCTTGGTGAGGACGAGCCGCTTGCCCTTCTGGTAGCTCTCGAACTTGTAGGGCCCGGTCGCCAGAGGATGGTTGCCGTAGTTCTCCTTGGTGTCCTTGGCCTCAGGAATAGCTGTGTAGAGAGGGAACGTGAGGTAGAACGGCAGGTCGGCGAACGGCTTCGCCATCTTCAGGATGACCGTCTTGTCGTCGGGCGTCTCGACGCCCGCGTAGTCCGGGCCGCCGCCGTCAGCCTTGCTCTTGTACGGCCCCTTGTAGGTGTCGCCGTCGAGGAAGTAGGTCTGCTGGTAGGTGGGACCGCTCGGCAGTTCCTCGGTGGCGAAGGACCGCTTCACCGCGTAGGCGATGTCGGCCGATGTGACATCGGTGCCGTCTTCGAGCTTGATCCCGTCCTTCAGCGTGAACTTCCACTCGGTGAAGTCCTCGTTCGGTGTGCCCAGGTCGGTCGCCATGTCGGGGACGAGGTGGTACTTACCGTCGTCACCAAGGCTCAGCGCCGTCAGGGTCCGGGTGGTCAGCCTGAGCACCGCCAGTGCGTCGATGTAGTACGCCCGCGTGGGGTCGAACGTCTCGGGAGCCTGCACCGTCAGCGTCGTGAGTGTGCCGCCCTTCTGCGCACCCTCGATCTCAGGGGCGGGGCCCGTCGCGTCCGCGTCCTGGACGACCTCGAAGCCACTGCCGGCCGGGGCGGAGGACTCCTTGTTCTCCTCTTGGGCCCGCTCCGACGGCGTCTCACCGCCGCCACCACATGCGGCAACGCCCAGCGCAAGGACGCCGGCCGCCGCCACAAGCTTTCTCCATCGCATAGGAATCGCTCCCTTGCCTTTCTTTCGTCGCGTCGGCCGTGCTACCGACGAGTCTTGGGGTCGAACGCGTCGCGGATCGCATCGCCCAGCAGGTTGAGGGCCAGGACGAGAACGAGAATCGCCAACGCGGGTTGCCAGAAGAAGATCGGATAGGTCTCGTAGTAGCTGATCGCGCCGTTGACTGTCCGCCCCCACGACGGCGTGGGTTCGGTGAGTCCGATGCCCAGGTAGGACAGGCCGGCCTCGTTGGCGATGAACGTGGGCACCGCCAAGGACAGGAAGACGATGATCTGGCCGGTGAGGTTGGGCAACAGTTCGCGGAACAGGATCCATCGGGTGGGAACCCCGATCGCCCGCGCGGCCTGGATGAACTCACGCTCCCGCAGCGACAAGACCTCGGCACGGA
Source organism: Actinopolymorpha sp. B9G3 (assembly GCF_040120725.1). Lineage (NCBI taxonomy): Bacteria > Bacillati > Actinomycetota > Actinomycetes > Propionibacteriales > Actinopolymorphaceae > Actinopolymorpha > Actinopolymorpha sp. B9G3. The sequence goes on from NZ_JBEEAB010000017.1 coordinate 5,669, forward strand.
CCAGCCGGCCCAGACCGGTCCAGCCGAAGAAGGCGAAGATGGCGACCAGGGTCCACAGCCGCACCTTCGAGACCGTGGCGCCGTCGCCCGGGAACCATGACTGCACCACCGGGGCGAAGGCGATGACGACCAGCAGCAGCGGCATCGAGAGCAGGAGGTTGATGAGCCACGAGATCGCGCGGTCGACGTGACCTCCCAGGAACCCTGCCAGCATGCCCAGAGCGGTGCCGACAGCCGTGGCGATCACCGAGGCACTGACGGCCACGAGGAGCGACGGTCGCGCACCGTGAACCCAGCGGGCGAACAGATCACGCCCCAGTCGCGGTTCGATCCCGAACGGGTGCTCCGCACTCGGGTTGACCGTCGGGAACCCGTACTCGTCGATCAGGTCCTGGTTCAGCGTGAACGGATCGGTGTGGGTGACTGCCGTGATGGCGTCGGCGAAGATCGCCACCAGGGCGAAGAACAGCACCACGATCGCGCAGACGATGGCGATCTTGTCCTTACGCAGCCGTTCCAAGGCGATCCGCGTCGGCGACTTGCCGTGGAGTGCCGGACTGGCCGGGGTCGCCGCCGATCCTTGTGCACCCGCCTCGAGCAGTGTCGGGTCCGCCATTGAGTGCCTGCTTGCCTTCCTGACGTGTCTTCGCTCATCACCGGTCGCAACAGGGCAAACCCATTGACTGCGACGCTTGACGATAAACGACGCGCTGGAGTCACGGCAGACGGTGCGAGATCACGATTTGTAAACTCTTGCGACTACATTGCGTACACGGGAGATGACGCGAGATGTATGAGCCGTGAGGGATGACGGGTGGCTCAGTCAGTCCTGCCCGGTTTCGCGTCGATGCCAGCTTCCCGGCGTTGGGCCGGTGTGATCGGTGCTGGCGCACCCGTCAGCGGGTCGGAGCCCGAAGCCGTCTTCGGGAACGCGATCACGTCCCTGATCGACTCGACTCCGGCCAAGAGGGCACAGAGCCGGTCCAGCCCGAGAGCGATCCCGCCGTGCGGCGGTGGACCGTAGCGCAGGGCCTCGAGCAGGAAGCCGAACTGGCTCTCGGCCTCTGCCTGAGTCATCCCGATCACGTCGAAGACGCGCTGCTGCACATCCGCGCGGTGTATACGGATCGACCCGCCGCCGATCTCCATGCCGTTGAGGACGATGTCGTACGCCTGCGACAACGCTTCTCCCGGTGCCTCTTCGAACCGGTCCACCCAGTCCGCGGTCGGTGCGGTGAACGGATGGTGGATCGCCGTCCATCCGGCGTCGTTACCGGTCTTCTCGACCCGCTCGAACATCGGTGCGTCGACAACCCAGCAGAACTCCCAACGGGAGTGGTCGATCAGGTCGCAGCGCTCCCCCACCTCCAGGCGGGCGGCGGCCAACAGGCCGAGCGCCTCGGCGCGAGAGCCGGCGGCGAAGAACACGCAGTCGCCGGGCTTGGCCCCGGCATGCGCCGCCAGGTGCGAGCGCTCGTCGTCGGAGAGGTTCTTCGCAACCGGACCGCCGAGCTCACCGTCGTCGCCGACCAGGACGTACGCAAGACCCTTGGCACCACGGGAACGGGCCCACTCCTGCCAGGCGTCCAGCTCCTTGCGCGCCTGTCCGGCACCTCCGGGCATGACGACAGCGCCGACGTGGAAGTCTTCGCCCTTGGATTGGAACACCCGGAAGGGCGTCTTGGCGAAGTAGTCGGTGAAGTCGACGAGCTCGAGTCCGAAGCGTAGGTCGGGCCGGTCTGTTCCGAACCGGCGCATCGCCTCTGCGTAGGTCATCCGCCTGATCGGCAACTCAACCTCGTGGCCGCGAATGTCCTTCCATACCTGGCTGATCACCTGCTCGGTCAGAGCGATCACGTCGTCGGCCGAGCCGAACGACATCTCCACATCGAGCTGGGTGAACTCCGGCTGTCGGTCAGCGCGGAAGTCCTCGTCACGGAAACAGCGCACGATCTGGTAATAGCGCTCGAGGCCGGCCACCATGAGCAGCTGCTTGAACAACTGGGGCGACTGCGGAAGCGCGTACCAGTGGCCCGGCTGCAGGCGTACGGGCACCAGGAAGTCTCGTGCACCTTCTGGCGTGGACCGCGTGAGGTACGGCGTCTCCACGTCGACGAAGCGGTTGCTGTCCATCACGTCGCGGATCAGGTGGGCGACCCGGGACCTCATCCGCAGCACCTCGGCCATCTCCGGCCGGCGCAGGTCGAGATAGCGATGGCGCAGGCGGGTCTCTTCGTTGACCGCGCTCTGGTGGTGGTCCTCCACCGGGAAGGGCAACGCCGCCGCCTCGCTCAGGACCTCGACCTCGCTCGCGACGACCTCGACCTGTCCCGTCGGCAACTGCGGGTTCTCGTTGCCGGCAGGGCGCATGCGGACCTCACCGACGACGCGCAGGCAGTACTCCTGCCGCAGGCCGTGCGCGGCCTCCTCGTCGCGGATGACGACCTGGGCGACCCCCGACACGTCACGGAGGTCGATGAACGCCACCCCACCGTGGTCGCGCCGCCTGGCCACCCAACCCGCGAGCGTCACCGTCTGGCCGGCGTGGTCGGCGCGGAGTGTTCCGGCCTCGTGCGTACGGATCACTCCTGGGTCTCCTTCACTGTCGGTGTGGTCACGTTCTGGTCGGACACCACGTGCTGGACAAGAATCGGGACGAGTTCGCCGAGCGGTACGGACGTCTGGTCACCGGTGCCAAGGTCTTTCAGCTGGGCCGTGCCCTGTTCGAGATCCCGGTCGCCGAGGACGACGGCGTGAGACGCTCCCGAGCGCCCGGCCGCCTTCATGGCGCCCTTGAGCCCCTGGCCGCCGTAGGCCGTGTCGCTGCGTACGCCCGACTGCCGGAGGTCACGGAGCAGGGTGACGGTGTGCCGGCGGGCAGCCGCGCCGAGGGCGACGACATAGACGTCGCAGCGGCCCTGGTCGCCGACGGTGAGGCCTTCGGCCTGGACCGCGAGAACGGTCCGGTCGACGCCGAGACCGAAGCCGACCCCGCCGAGGTCGGGTCCGCCGATGGTGGCGAGCAGCCCGTCGTAGCGGCCACCCCCGCCGATCGAGGACTGGGCGCCGAGATCGTCGTGGACGAACTCGAACGTCGTGCGCACGTAGTAGTCCAGCCCGCGGACGAGGCGCGGGTTGTCCTCCCAAATCACGCCGAGGTCGGCCAGCGCCGCGCGTACCTCGTCGTGGAACTCCTTGCACGCACCGCACAGGTGGTCGATGATCAGCGGCGCGTTCGTGAGCTGCGCCTGGACCGCGGAGCGCTTGTCGTCCAGCACCCGCATGGGGTTGATCTCAGCTCGCCGGCGGGTGTCGTCGTCGAGGTCAAGGCCGCGTAGGAACTCCTGCAGCAGCTCGCGGTAGACCGGCCGGCACTCGCGGCAGCCGAGACTGTTGAGCTGCAGCCGGGCCCTCGACAGACCCAGCCGGCGGTGTGCCTCCGCCGCCAGCCAGATCACCTCGGCGTCGAGCGCGGGATCATCGCTGCCGACGGCCTCGACGCCGACCTGGGTGTGTTGGCGGTATCGCCCGGACTGCGGCTGCTCGTAGCGGAAGTTCGGCCCGGCGTACCACACCTTGACCGGCAGCTGCCCGCGGTGCAGGCCGCGCTCCACGACGGCCCGCAGCACGCCCGCCGTGCCCTCGGGGCGCAACGTCAGCGACCGGCCGCCGCGGTCGTCGAACGTGTACATCTCCTTCGACACGACGTCGGTCGACTCGCCGACGCCGCGGACGAACAGTGCGGTGTCTTCGAACATCGGCGTCTCGACGTAGGCATAGCCGGACAGCCGTGGCGGCAGCGCCAACGTCTCGCGCACTGCGAGCCATGTCGCCGATGCGGGGGGAACGATGTCGTAGGTGCCCTTCGGCGCCTGGAAACTCATGAGTGGTCTTCACCCGCTCCGTACCTGGTGGGGTTCGCGCCCAACGAGGATGGCGGCCGGGACACCTCGGGCTGGAGCCCTTGCAGATAAGGGTTGGTGCGGCGTTCCCGGCCAATGGTCGTCTGGTCTCCGTGGCCGGGTAGGACCACGATCCGGTCGTCGAGCGGCAGCACCTTGTCGGCAAGGCTGGCCAGCATCGTCGGATGGTCACCACCCGGCAGGTCGGTACGTCCGATGGACCCGGCGAAGAGCAGGTCGCCCGCGAACATCAGCTCGGGCGGCTCGTCGCCGGCGTCCGTGCGTACGCCCGGATGTCGCTCGGGTGTCCGCCCCCCGCTGTAGGGCGTACGGAACGTCACCGACCCCGGGGTATGGCCGGGCGTGTGGTCAACGGTGAACGCGAGTCCCGCGACGTCGACGGCCATCCCGTCGGAGAGCTCGCGGACGTCGTCCGGCTCTGCGAAGGTTTCGCCGGCTCCGAGCAGCGCGCCGGCCCACTCCTGCGGCAGCCCGGCAAGCGGGTCGGCGAGCATCGGCCGGTCGGCGGGATGCACCCAGCAGACGGCCTCGTAGGTCCCGCACACCGGGATGATCGCCCACATGTGATCGAGGTGGCCGTGGGTGAGGAGGACGGCGACGGGCTTCAGGCGGTGTTCGCGGACGACCTCCGCTACCGCGGGCGCAGCGTCCTGACCGGGGTCCACGACGACGCACTCCGCGCCGCTCGCCGTTGCCACGATGTAGCAGTTCGCGGCGAACAGTCCGGTCGGAAAACCGGCGACCAACACTGCTCAGTCCTTTGTGTGAGGGGCTCAATTGCGACGTCCGACGTCGGGATTGACCTTGTGACCTACGATCCCTTCGGCTTCGAAGGGTACCGGCGGCGCCCCCGCGGCCGCGAACCACCTGAGGACCACCGGCGAGCCGATCGACGCAGGAGCGGTCCGGCGACGGTGCCATCTAGACGGTGCCATCTAGACTGGCTGCCCGGCCGCAGGGCGGAGCGCTGTCGGACATCCGTACCAAGCCGGACACCACGAGCCGTCGGATACCAGTTGGATACCAGACCAGTCGGATACCGAGAGTCGGGAGACGTCCCCCGGTGGTTACGAAGAAGCAGCGGGCTCGCCAGCTCGCCCGGCAGAAGTGGGAACGTCAGCAGTCCCGCCGTGCCCAGCGGCGCAGCCGTGCCCGGCGGCGCGCCATCATCGCCGGCGCCGTGGTCGGAGTCCTCATCGTCGGCGCCGGCGGCTACGGCCTCACCCTCCTGGTCAAAGAGGACCGCCCCGCCAGCGCCGCACCCACTCCGACCACCACACCTCCGCCGGTCTCCGCGTCGCCCTCCCCCTCACCGACCGAGGCGCCACGTCCGACGAAGCCGGGCGAGTGCAGCTACGTCGCTCAGGAGGGCACCGGCCAGCAGGCCGTCGGACTCCCCGCCGAGAAGGCCCCGGTGAAGGACGCCGTCGCCACCATCACCACCAATCTCGGGACGATCGAGGCGGACCTGTTCGGCGAGGCCGCCGCCTGCGCGGTCAACTCCTTCCGCCATCTCGCCACCAAGAACGCATTCGACGACACCACCTGCACCGGCCTCGCCGTGGCACCCGCACCGGCGCGCTTCCTCGAGTGCGGCGACGTCACGGGATCTGGTGCCGGCGGGCCGGGCTACATCTTCGGCAACGAGAACGACGACAAGCGGAGCATCGAACCCGGCTGGCTCGTCATGACCGGCGGCGAAAACCGCAATGGCAGTCGGTTCGGGATCACCTATGGTGACACCTCGAGGTTCGAGCAACCGGTGACGGTGTTCGGGAAGGTGAGTACCGGGCTCGACCTCGTGAGCAAGGCTGCGCGAGGTGGTCTGGCCCCCAACTCGGGGACACAGGGGGTCGGCAGGCCGGCAACATCGGTCATCATTTTAGATGTCAAGGTCACGACGACGTGATCTCCGACCAGGAGCGAGTAGTGAGCGGAACGGCAGAGGACCCCTGGGGCAGGGTGGCAGACGACGGCACCGTCTACGTCCGCACCGAATCCGGCGAGCGCGCCGTCGGGTCCTGGCACGTGGGCGACCCTGAGGGTGCGCTCACGTTCTTCCGGCGCAAGTACGACGCTCTCGCCCTTGAGGTCGGACTCCTCGCATCTCGGGTCGAAAGCGGCATACTGGCACCTGACGAAGCCCAGAGCGCGCTCCGGCGTGAACGCCGCAACCTGGCCGATGCCGCGGTCGTCGGCGACCTCGGCGCGCTCGCAACCCGCCTCGATGCGCTCGAGGCGGTCATCGCCGAACGCCGTACCCAACGCAAGGCCGAGCGCAAGCGGCACGTCGAGGAGGCCAAGCGGGTCAAGTCGGATATCGCCGAGGAGGCCGAGAAGCTCGCGGCGGGCTCTGACTGGCGGCACGGCGTCGGCCGGTTCCGTGAGCTGCTCGACCAGTGGAAGGCCCTGCCGCGGCTCGACAAGCCCACCGACGACGAGCTGTGGCGCCGGTTCTCCAGCGCCCGCACCGCCTACACCCGGCACCGCAAGCAGCACTTCACCGAACTCAACGCCCGCCGCGAGGACTCCCGCCAGGTCAAGGAGGAACTCGCCGCCGAAGCCGAGTCGCTAGCCGACTCGACCGACTGGGGGCGCGTCAGCGCCCGCTACCGGGAGCTCATGCGGCGCTGGAAGGCCGCCGGACCAGCACCCCGCGACGTCGAGGACCAGCTGTGGAAGCGGTTCCGGGCCGCGCAGGACCGGTTCTTCACCGCACGCAACACCACCTTCGCCGAGCAGGAAGCCGAGTTCGAAACCAACCTGACGCAGAAGGAAGCCCTCCTCACCGAGGCCGAGGCGCTCCTTCCGGTCCGGGACCAGCGCAGCGCGCGTGAGGCCTACCGCGACATCCTGGCCCGCTGGGACCGGATCGGGCGCGTGCCTCGCGCCTCCGTGCGGACGGTCGAAGGTCGGTTGCGCAAGGTCGAGGAGGCGATCCAGGCCGCCGAGGTCAAGGAGTGGCGGCGGACCAACCCCGAGACCCGGGCCCGGGCCAACGACACCCTGAGCCAGCTCCGTTCCTCCATCGCCGACCTCGAACGCACCGTGGAAGAACACCGCGCCAAGGGCGACTCCCATAGGCAGCGTCAAGCCGAGGAAGCCCTCGACGCCCGCCGCGCCTGGCTGGCCGAAGTAGAGAAGACCCTCGACGAGTTCTCCCCCTGAGCGGCGTCTCGCATCCCGCCTGGCTGCGTTCTCCTCCTCGCCGATACGAACCCAGTATCGGCTTCGTCGTCCGCCTTGCCAGCCGGGCGCGAGATGCCGCTCAGCTAGCTGACTAGTTCGTCACGCGGTAGGCGTCGAAGACGCCGTCGACGCCGCGGACCGCGCGCAGGACGTGGCCCATGTGCTTCGGGTCGCCCATCTCGAAGGTGAAGCGGCTCTTCGCTACCCGGTCCCGGGTGGTGGTCACCGACGCCGACAGGATGTTGACGTGCTGGTCGGAGAGCACCCGGGTGATGTCACTGAGCAACCTCGCCCGGTCGAGCGCCTCGACCTGAATCTGCACGAGGAACAGGCTCTGCGCGGTCGGCGCCCAGTCGACGTCGAGCATCCGGTCAGGCTGCGCCGTGAGGTGGTCGATGTTGACGCAGTCCTTGCGGTGGACCGACACGCCTGCGCCGCGGGTGACGAAACCGACGATCGCGTCGCCCGGCACCGGAGTGCAGCACTTGGCGAGCTTGATCCAGACGTCGGTCACGCCGCGCACCACGACGCCGGAGTCGCCGCGTGGCATGCGTTCGCGCCGGGCCGTCTCGATCGCGAGCGTGACGCCTTCGGAGACGTCCTCGGCTTCCTCCTCCGCTCCCCCGATGATCTGGACGAGCCGGCGTACGACGGCCTGGGCGGTGACGTTGCCCTCACCGACGGCCGCGTACAGCGACGAGACATCGGAGTGGCGCAGTAGATCCTGAGCGACGGCGGCGAGGGCCTCGTGCGTCAGCATCCGCTGCAGAGGCAGGCCTTCCTTGCGGACCATCCGGGCCAGGAGGTCCTTGCCCTGGTCGATCGCCTCCTCGCGACGTTCCTTGGTGAACCAGTGCCGGATCTTGTTGCGCGCCCGCGGACTCTTGACGAACGTCAGCCAGTCGTGGCTCGGAGCGGCGCCCTGCGCCTTGGAGGTGAAGACCTCCACCAGGTCGCCGTTCTCGAGCTGGCTCTCGAGCGGCACGAGACGTCCGTTGACCCGGGCGCCGATGCACCGGTGTCCGACCTCGGTGTGGATGGCGTAGGCGAAGTCGACCGGTGTGGAGCCGGCGGGTAGGGCAATCACGTCGCCGCGCGGGGTGAAGACGTAGACCTGGGTCGACTTCATCTCGAAGCGCAGCGACTCGAGGAACTCGCCCGGGTCCTCGGTCTCGCGCTGCCAGTCGAGCAGCTGCCGCAGCCACGCCATGTCGTTGGGGCCGGCGGGCTTGTCGGTCTCGCGGGCGGCGCTGGTGTCCTCCTTGTACTTCCAGTGCGCCGCGACACCGTACTCAGCACGACGGTGCATGGAGAAGGTGCGGATCTGCATCTCGACCGGCTTGCCGTCAGGACCCATCACCGAGGTGTGCAACGACTGGTACATGTTGAACTTCGGCATCGCGATGTAGTCCTTGAACCGCCCGGGCACGGGGTTCCAGCGGGCGTGGATGACGCCGAGTGCCGCGTAGCAGTCGCGCACCGAGTCGGTCAGGACCCGGATGCCCACGAGGTCGTAGATGTCGCCGAACTCGCGGCCGCGCACGATCATCTTCTGGTAGATCGAGTAGTAGTGCTTCGGCCGCCCGGTGACGGTGGCCTTGATCTTGGCGCCGCGAAGGTCGCCCTGCACCTGGTCGATCACTTTCGCGAGGTACTCGTCGCGCGACGGCGCCCGCTCGGCCACCAACCGGACGATCTCGTCGTAGAGCTTCGGGTGCAAGGTGGCGAACGACAGGTCCTCGATCTCCCACTTGAGCGTGTTCATACCGAGGCGGTGCGCGAGGGATGCGTAGATCTCCAGCGTCTCCCGCGCGGTCCGTTCCTGCTTCGCCTGCGAGAGATAGCGGAGAGTACGCATGTTGTGCAGGCGGTCGGCGAGCTTGATGACGAGGACGCGAATGTCCTTTGCCATCGCGATGACCATCTTCCGGATGGTCTCGGCCTGCGCGTATTCGCCGTACTTCACCTTGTCGAGCTTGGTGACACCGTCGACGAGCATCGCGATCTCGTCGCCGAAGTCCTTTCGAAGGTCCTCGAGGCTGTACGGCGTGTCCTCCACCGTGTCGTGCAGAAGCGCCGCACACAGGGTGGGTGGCGTCATGCCGAGCTCGGCAAGGATTGTCGCCACGGCGACCGGATGGGTGATGTACGGGTCACCGCTCTTGCGGGACTGCCCCCGGTGCCACTTCTCCGCGGTGCGGAACGCCTTCTCGATCAGCGCCAGGTCGGCCTTGGGGTGGGTCGTACGAACGATTCGAAACAACGGCTCCAGGACCGGGTTGCCCTGGGGGGAACGCCCGAGTCGGGCCAGTCGTTCTCGCATGCGACGGGACGAACCGGAAAACGGGCCGCCCAGGCCCTGGACCGACCCTCGTCGACCGCCGCCGCCACGCTGCTGGTCCTGCTCGGTGGTGCCGGCCGGCTCGCTGGAGTCGGGGAGGGAGACCGTCGCGATAGCCGGGGCGCCGTTGCTGGACGCGCCTGCAGAGCGTCGCGGCGGGCGGTCAGTGTCACCGCGCGCCGACGCGGGCGGGATCGTCTCCTCAGCCACAGCGCTCCCTCCGGGGCGGCAAGACACCAGTTTACGGGCACCGGCTCAGGATCCGAGCGTCACCGTCCACAAGATGACCGCTCCGGCGTGTCTCGCAAGTGCCGCCGGCCACACGGTCGGCCTGAGTGGTGGCACCTCCGGGGCGGGCAGATCGGACAGACCGCACCTGGGATGCGGCTGGTCGCGGCCAGGGGCCAGGCACGTCGCGGGGAGCACCTGTAACTACGGGGTCCTCCTACACCGCCAACAGCGAATGGACACTGAGTTCGCCGAGTCGCGCGCGGGCATCGAGGGCGGTGATTTCGAGGAGGACGGAGGCGCCCACCACGACGCCACCAGCAGCGCGGATCAGCTGGCCGGCCGCCTCCACCGTGCCACCGGTCGCGAGCACGTCGTCGATGAGGAGAACCCGCTCGCCCTGCGTGAATGCGTCCTGGTGCACCTCGAGCGTCTCTTCACCGTATTCGAGGTCGTACGCCTGCGTATGGGTGGCAGCGGGGAGTTTGCCCAGTTTGCGGACGGGGACGAAGCCGACGTCCAGGGCCAGCGCGACCGGCGCGGCCAGGATGAAACCGCGTGCCTCGATGCCCACCACCTTGTCGATCCTGGGCTGGTGGTTCCGCCACGGTGCGCAGAGCGCCTCGATGACCTGGGCGAAGGCGGTGGCGTCGGCGAGGAGTGGCGTGATGTCCTTGAAGAGGATGCCTGGCTGGGGATAGTCGGGGATGTCGCGAATGTGGTGGCGGACGAGATCTCCGATGGTGTGGAGGTCATTCATCGGCCTCGTCCCTTCGATCGTCTGGCCGACCGGCTGCGTCGTTGTGGCTGGGCTCGACCGGCCGCGACCGCCACCGAACCTCTCGCCTGCGTCGGCTGGGTCAGTTGGGCGGCCACGAGCGGCGAAGACCCCGTCGGGTCACGGTCTCCTGCCGTGGTGACCACGACCGGCGCGCCCAGCTGCTTCCCACCCGGCCGGCGACGCTGCTCAGCACGCCTCGCGAGTGCGCGCATCGCGGGTTCCCGCTCCTTCAGGTCACACAGCAAAGGCGTCGCGATGAAGATCGAGGAGTACGTGCCGGCCGCGATGCCGATGAAGAGGGCCAGGGCAAGGTCCTTCAGCGTGCCCGCCCCCAGCAGTCCGGCGCCGACGAACAGGATGCCGGCGACCGGGAGCAGCGCGATGACCGACGTGTTGATCGAACGCACCAACGTCTGGTTGACGGCGAGGTTCGCCGCCTCGCTGTAGGTCGACCGGGCTGACGCGACGAGGCCGCGGGTGTTCTCACGTACCTTGTCGAACACGACCACGGTGTCGTAGAGGGAGTAGCCGAGGATCGTCAGGAGGCCGATCACGGTCGCTGGTGTCATGTCGAAACCGACCAGCGCGTAGATGCCGACTGTGATCACCACGTCGTGCAGCAGCGCGACGAGCCCCGAGATCGACATCCGCCACTCGCGGAAGTAGCCCCAGATCACCACCATCACGAGGCAGAGGAAGACCGCAAGGCTGATGAGCGCCTTGTCGGTGATCTGCCCGCCCCATGTGGGACCGATGCTGGAGTACGCCACGTCGGCGGCCGGAATGTCGAGGGACTCGCCGATCGCCTTGCGTACCGTCGAGATGTCGGCGTTGGTCAGCGGCGGGGTCTCGACGCGGATCTGCCTGTCGCCGACAGCGGTGATGATCGGTTCCGAGGCGCCGGTGACACCCACATCCGCGACGGCCTCACGCACGGGAGCGATGGCGACCGCTGCCGATCCGGAAGAGACCGGCGCCTGGAAGTCGACGCCACCCCGGAACTCGATCGAGAAGTTCAGCCCGCGGAGCAGGACCGCGCCGATGGCGAGCAGGGTGAGTACGACCGATATGAGGTACCACCACCGCCGGCGCCCGATGAAGCCGATCGAGACGTCACCGGTGTAGAGGCGGTGGCCGAGCGTTCCTAGGCGCGACATGTCACGCCTCCTTCGGCACGACGCGTCTGGAGGCACCGGCGCGGTACCTTCCCGCCGAGACTCCGAGGTGGGCCGGATCGAGGCCGGACCACCGATGACCTTCTCCGAAGAACCGGGTCCGGGCCAGGAGTGTGAGCAACGGCTTGGTGAAGGCGAAGACCACCACCAGGTCGACCAACGTGGTGAGGCCCAGGGCATAGGCGAAGCCCCGGACGTTGCCGATCGACAGCGTGTACAGGACGATCGCCGCCAGCAGGGACACCGAGTCCGCCGCCAGGATCGTCCGGCGGGCGCGCAGCCATCCGGCCTCGACCGCGGTGCGCAGGCTCCTACCGTCGCGAACCTCGTCGCGGAGGCGTTCGAAGAACACCACGAACGAGTCCGCCGTGATGCCGATCGCCACGATCAGGCCAGCGATGCCGGCCAGGGTGAGAGTGAAGCCCTGGCCGGACCCGAGCAGGACGACGGCGATGTAGGTCATCCCGCCCGCGACGGCAAGGGACAGGACGACAACCAGTCCGAGACCGCGGTAGTAGAAGAACGAGTACAACACCACCAGGCCGAGCCCGATCGACCCGGCGATCAGACCACCGACGAGCTGGTCGCTCCCAAGCGTCGGCGACACCGCGGAGACCTGGCTGGTCTCGAACGACAGTGGCAGGGCACCGTACTTGAGGACGTTGGCGAGATCGGTGGCCTCCTGCTGGCTGAAGCTACCGGTGATGCTGGCCTGGCCATCGGTGATCGGCTGGACGATCCGGGGGTATGACACGACTTTCCCGTCGAGGACGATCGCGAACTGGTTCAGCGGCTCGGTGAGGTTGACCATCTGGCTGCTGGCCTGGGCGAACTTCTTCGGACCGTCGCCCTTGAGCTTCAGCCCGACCTCCCAGGCGGGCTGGGACTGCGGGAGCTGGGCCGTCGCGTCAGCGATCTCCGTGCCAAGCACCAGGGCCGGTCCGAGGACGAACTTCGCCCGATCCTCCCGGTCGCAGGCGAGCAGCGGAGTCCCGGGGTTGTCCTTGGCCGGTTTGTAGTCCTCGCAGTGGAACGCCAGGAGGGCGGACTGCTGCTCGGAAGTGGGACCGGTCGTGGACACCTGGGTCTCGTTCGTGCCCGGTGGCGCCGGTGCTGGCGTCGTGGGCTCATCCGGATCGGTCGGCGTCACCGTCGGACTGGGTGTCGGCTTCAGGATCGGGGCGATTCGCGGCGCTGCCCGGCTGCGGTTGGCCCCCGAAGGGCTGGGGGTCGGCGTGGCACCTGCCGTGGGTGAGGCGGACGGGCTGGCCGAGGCGGACGGGCTGGGTGACGCCGTCGGTTCCGGTGCCTCCACGCCCGCCGCCTGGACGGCGAGGACCTGGCGGAAGCGCAGCTCGGCTGTCGATCCGACCAAGGCGACGATCTCGTCCTGCCCTACGCCCGGGACCTCGACGATGATGTGGTCACTGCCCTGGGTGGTGACCTCCGCCTCGGCAATGGCACCGACGCGGTTGCGAATGATGTCGACGGCCTCGTTCAGCTTCTCCGGCGTCACCGAGCCCTGGCCGGCGGTCGGCTGCGCCGTCAACGTGATCGAGGTGCCGCCACGCAGGTCAAGTCCGAGCCGGGGCGTCCACACCCCGAGCAGCGCCATTGTCGCGACACCCACGACCAGGGCGAGTGTCACGACACCGACCGCTCGCCACGGGTGCGGCCTCCTGGTTGCCACCTCGGCTCCCCGTCCCCCGAGACCTCAGGACTCCTTGATCGGCCCCTCTGGCGTCGGCGAGCTTCCACTCCCCTTGGCGGAGTCCTCCGACGTCGACTCCGCATCGGCGGTGGAGTCGCCGTCGGTGGGCGAATCCATGATCCGGACGATCGCCTGCCGGACGTGACGGGCGTAGACACCGGGTGCGATCTCGAGGACCACGGCGTCGGCTTCGACCGAGTGGACGGTCGCGAGCAGCCCAGCGCCGGTCATCACCTGCTGTCCGGGCTGGACCTTCTGCTGCATCTCGGCGGTCTCGCGCTGGCGCTTGCGTTGTGGCCTGATCGCGACGACCCAGAACAACACCAGCAACAACACCGGAAGCAGCAGTGCCCAGACGTTGGCGCCGCCGGCGGCTGAACTGAGGAGCATGAGGTCGATCCTTCCCTGGCGCCCTCACGCAGGGCACCTCTCGTGGGTGTGACCACGGCCGTGGCCCCACGGCCATCGGCGGAGTCTAGACGACCGAACGCGGCTCTATGTCGAGTCGTCGCCCGGGTCGTCATCGAACAGGCTCGGCGTCTGCCCGAACGCCGAGTCGGCCGGCACCGCGAGGCCGATCTGGCGCCACGCCGCGGGAGTTGCCACCCGGCCGCGTTGGGTGCGGGCAAGATAGCCGTTGCGGACGAGGAACGGCTCGGCGACCTCCTCGACCGTCTCACGCTCCTCACCGACCGCGACCGCAAGGGTCGACAGGCCCACCGGCCCGCCGCCGAACCGTCGGCACAGGGCGTCGAGGACGGCCCGGTCGAGCCGGTCAAGCCCGTCCTCGTCCACTTCGTACAGCGTGAGGGCGGTCCGGGCGACGTCGTGGCGGACGACACCGTCCGCACGGACCTGGGCGTAGTCACGGACCCGGCGGAGCAGCCGGTTGGCGATCCGGGGCGTGCCCCGGGACCGGCTGGCGATCTCGTGCGCGCCGTCGCCGGCGACGGGGACGTCGAGCAGCTGCGCGGACCTGGTGACGATCTCCTCCAGCTCGGCCACTTCGTAGTAGTCCAGGTGCCCGGTGAAGCCGAACCGGTCGCGCAGTGGACCGGGTAGCAGACCCGACCGGGTGGTGGCACCCACCAGCGTGAACGGCGGGATCTCCAGCGGGATCGCGGTCGCGCCAGGTCCCTTGCCGACCACCACGTCGACCCGGAAGTCCTCCATCGCCATGTAGAGCATCTCCTCGGCGGGACGGCTCATCCGGTGGATCTCGTCGAGGAACAGCACCTCGCCCTCGGCGAGGGAGGACAGGATGGCGGCGAGGTCGCCAGCGTGCTGGATCGCGGGCCCGCTGGTGATCCGGAGCGGCGCGCTGAGCTCGGCCGCGATGATCATCGCCAAGGTCGTCTTCCCCAGCCCTGGTGGGCCCGAGAGCAGCACGTGATCCGGTGGCCGGCCGCGACTCCGCGCGGCTTCCAACACCAGTCCCAACTGGTCCTTGACCCGGGACTGCCCGATCAGCTCCTCGAGCGTGCGCGGCCGGAGCGCGGCTTCGACCGTCGTCTCGTCGACGCGGGCCTCCGCTTCGACGAGGGAGCGCCCACCTGGACGCTCGCCGCCCACGTGATCGCCGTTGTCGGCGTACGAGGTCATCGATCAGCTCCCCGGCAGAGGGTTTTCCCACGGCATGTCATGCCCGGGAGAGCGTACGAAGGGCGGCGCGGAGCAGACTCGCCACCTCCGGCGCCGCGCCTGTCTCGGCCTGTTCCTGCGCCAGGGGTTCCACCGCGTCGAGTGCGGTCTCTGCCTCCCGCGTCGACCAGCCAAGGCCGAGCAGTGCACCGCGGACCTGGACCCGCCACGCGACGGTGCCGCCAGCGGCGGCCGGCACGGGAGTTCCGTTCGCCGCGGCACCCGTACCGGCAGTGGGTGCGCCGAGACGGTCCTTGAGCTCCAACACGATGCGCTGGGCACCCTTCTTGCCGATCCCGGGAACCTTGGTCAGCGCCACCAGATCCTCGCGGGCGACCGCGCGACGCAGGTCGTCGGGCCGGTGCACGGCGAGCATCGCCTGCGCGAGCCTTGGTCCCACACCGCTGGCGGTCTGCAGGAGCTCGAAGACCATGCGTTCGTCGTCGTCGGCGAAGCCGTAGAGCGTGAGCGACTCCTCCCGGACGACCAGACTGGTCGGGACGCTCGCGGTCGCGTCCACCCGCAGGTCGGCCAGCGTGCCCGGTGTCGCACGGATCTCTATCCCGATGCCGCCGACATCGACGACGGCGGAGTCGAGTCCGACAGATGCGACCTTGCCTCGTACGAATGCGATCATCGAGGACCCTTCCGGTGCGGCTCGCCGGCACCTTCGGCGGACTGTGTGGGCTGAACGGTCTTCGTGGACACGGCAGCGGCAGTGTGCCAGCGGGCGCCGACAGCCTCCCGCGCGGCGACGACCGGCGGGCGGCCACGACCGACCGGGCCGCGGCGGTTCTGGCTCCGCCCCGCCGCGGCCTGCCGGGCGGCCTCGATCCGGGCGGCGGCAGGGCCACGCCACAAGTGGCAGATCGCGAGCGCCAGGGCATCGGCCGCGTCGGCCGGGCGGGGCTTGGCGGGAAGGGACAGGATCCGGGTCACCATGTGGGTCACCTGTTCCTTGCCGGCGCGGCCGTTGCCGGTGACCGCCGCCTTCACCTCGCTGGGCGTGTGGAGGGCAACCGGGATGCCACGTCGCGCCGCCGCGGTCAGGATGACGCCACTCACCTGGGCAGTGCCCATCACCGTGCGGACGTTGTGCTGGCTGAAGACCCGTTCGAGCGCCACGGCATCGGGTGTGTGCTCGTCGAGCCAGCTGGCGACCACGCGCTCGACCTCGAGCAGCCGGCCGCCCAGGTCGAGGTCGGGATGGGTCCGCACGACATCGACCGCCAGCAGGCCCAGCCGGCGTGGGTGCTCGCTCTCCACCAGTCCGAGGCCGCAGCGGGTGAGGCCGGGATCGATTCCGAGCACGCGCACTGGTCCTGGACCCTCCGCCTCACCTGCCGCCGAACGTCTGTTCGGGAGGCTATCGGGCCCGCGCCCACGAGGACGTGGCGACGCGCCGGCCGGCCCCGGATCCGCGGGTGACGCCGGCGGGCTCAGGATCGGCGGGTGGCGCCGGCGGACTCAGCCAGGCCAGTCGAGCCGGGGCAGCGGCCCCTGTTCCAACGGCCACCACTGGATGAGTTCGGTACTGGCAACCGTGGCGAGGACCAGAGCCACGACCGCGAGCACCGCCCCGGCCACGACGGAGACCCAGCGGCGACGGAGTACGGCGGAGAGGATCCGCTGGCTCCCATGCTGGACGCCCTCACCCTCGACACCCCACCAGGCCAGCGCCGCGACGACGAGCCCGATGCCACCGGCCACCAGGTCCCAGCGGGGCGTGATCGCACCCGCGTAGAAGAACAGGACAACGACGCCGACGAGGATGCCCGCACCGGTGACGGCGATCGGCAGGGTCAGCGCAGTGACCAGAACCGAACGCACGAAGTGCCACGGCAGTGCCGCGCCGACCGCCACGGGGTCGAGTCCGCGACGCCCCCTGGTCGAGCGCCGCCGCCGGAGGAAGCGGGCCGACCGGTCGACCGTACGGCTGACCACCAGCCAGCCGGTCAACGCTCCGGCCGCGATGAGCGGCACGACGGCGGCCAGGGCCGCGAGGACGGCGAACGCGAGCGTGGTCACGACCCGGTGGGGTCTGACCGGCCCGTGATAGACCGGCCAGGAGGGTTCGGGCGTGCGTTCCTCGGTGTCGGCGGCCTCGCCGTCGTCAGCGTACGGCTCTCCCGGGTCGGCGCCGGAGTCGTACCTGTCGTCGTACCCGTCGTATCCGTCGGCGTGGTCATCGCCCGCGGGCGCGTACCTGTCGTCGGTGTAGGTGTCGAGCGGAGGGGCTTCGGACGCGGCGCCGGCCATGGGTGTGGTCGATCCGTTGCCCAGGTGCGTGTCGGGGATGCCTGAAGCCGGTGCCTGCGACAGTGCGACGGTCCGGTCCGGCGGCGGCTCGCCGGTCTCGAGCCAGCGCAGGAGTGTCGGTGCGCTGGGACGCTCGGCAGGGTCCTTGGCGAAACAGAGTTCGAGAACCGGAAACAGCCAGTCCGGGCAGCCGTCGAGGTCCGGACCTTCGTGCAGGACTCGATAGGCGACAGCCTCCAGTGGCCCCTTGCCGAACGGTGAGCGTCCAGTCGCGGCGTAGGCAACGGTCGCGGCCCAGGAGTGGATGTCCGCGGCCGCCGTGATCTCGGAACCGTGCAGGATCTCCGGCGCGACATAGCCGGGGGTTCCGTAGACCAGACCAGGCACGGTCATGCGGGTGTCGTCGGCGATCTGCGCGATGCCGAAGTCGATGACGACAGCGATTCCGTCATCGAGGAGGACGTTGCCGGGCTTGAGGTCCCGGTGGACGACATCGGCGCCGTGGATCGAGCAGAGCGCGTCGGCGAGGTCACCGGCAAGGTCGGCGAGGTCGGCTCCGTCGAGCGGTCCGTCCCGCTCCACCACCTCGTGCAGGGGTGGTCCGGCGACGAAGTCGGTGACGAGGTACGGCGTGGCAGCCGCGACGTCGGCGTCGAGGACCTGGGCGACGTGGCGGCCCCGGACGCGTGCGAGCACCTGCGCCTCGCGGGCGAACCGCGCCCGCGACTCGCTGTCGCCGGCAACGTGCGGGCGGAGCAGCTTGATCGCGACGACCCGCCCGTCGGTGTCGGTGGCGCGATGGACGACGCCCATCCCGCCCTCGCCGATCCGTTCACGCAGCAGGTAGCCGTCGAGCCGCGTGAACTCGACAGTGGACGCGTCGTCGGTCAGGTCCCGCTGCACGCAAACACGGTAACCGGCCCGCGACGGCTATGTCCGGCGCACGCCACGCCACGCTGATGGCGAGTCGCCAATGCCCGAGTCCGGCGAACCACGCGAACCCGTCGCTAGCCGACCTTCTCCATGATGTCGTCGGACACGTCGAAGTTGGCGTAGACGTTCTGCACGTCGTCGCAGTCCTCGAGCGCCTCGACGAGCCGGAACACCTTGGGCGCGGTGTCCTCGTCGAGCGGAACGGTCACACTCGGGACAAAGCTCGCTTCGGCCGATTCGTAGTCGATGCCGGCGTCCTGCAGGGCCGTGCGGACCGCCACCAGGTCCGACGGCTCGGAGATCACCTCGAACGCCTCGCCGAGGTCGTTGACCTCCTCGGCACCGGCGTCGAGCACGGCGAGGAGTACGTCGTCCTCGGTGAGCGCCTTGCCGTCCTGTTCACGAGGGAGGACGATGACGCCGCGCCGGCTGAACATGTACGACACACTGCCCGCGTCGGCCATCGAGCCGCCGTTGCGCGTGGTGGCGGTGCGGACCTCGCCCGCCGCCCGGTTGCGGTTGTCGGTGAGGCACTCGATCAGGATGGCCACGCCGGCGGGTCCGTACCCTTCGTACATGATCGTCTGATAGTCGGCACCGCCGCCCTCCAGACCCGAGCCACGCTTGACCGCACGGTCGATGTTGTCGTTGGGGACCGAGGACTTCTTGGCCTTCTGGATGGCGTCGAAGAGGGTCGGGTTGCCGGCCGGATCGCCGCCGCCGACCCTCGCTGCGACCTCGACGTTCTTGATCAGCTTCGCGAAGAGCTTGCCCCGCTTGGCGTCGATCACGGCCTTCTTGTGCTTCGTGGTTGCCCACTTGGAATGACCGGACATGGCGGGTAGGCCTCCTTCACGCCGAAGACGCGGTGGTCAGCTCGACAAAGTATCGGTGGACGCGGTCGTCGCCGGTCAGCTCCGGATGGAAGGCCGTCGCGAGCAGGTGACCCTGGCGGACCGCGACGATCCTACCCAGGGCGGGGCCGGAGGCGACCCGGGCGAGTACCTGACAGCCCGGGCCGACGCTCTCGACCCAGGGCGCGCGGATGAACACCGCATGGAACGCACCGTCCAGATCTGCGAACTCCACGTCCGCCTCGAACGAGTCGACCTGCCGGCCGAAGGCGTTCCTTCGGACGGTCATGTCGATCCCGCCGACGGTCTCCTGGCCGGGCGCGCCGTCGCGGATCCGGTCGGCGAGCATGATCATGCCCGCGCAGGTGCCGAAGACCGGCATGCCCGCAGCGATCCGTTTGCGCAGCGGCTCCAGCAGCTCGAACGTCGCCGCCAGCTTGATCATCGTGGTCGACTCGCCGCCCGGGATGACGAGCCCGTCCACGGCCAGGAGCTCCTGGGGACGGCGTACGTCAACGGTCTCCGCGCCGTGCGCCGAGAGGATCCGATGGTGCTCGCGGACATCGCCCTGGAGGGCGAAGACGCCGATGACCGGTGTGCTGACCACTCGTCAACCCTACGGGCCGGCGGTCACCAACCCCGGGTGGCGAGCCGGGCGCTCTCCGGTAGCTCGGCGACGTTGATGCCCACCATCGCCTCGCCGAGGCCCCGGGACACCTTGGCGATCACGTCGGGGTCGTCGTAGAAGGTCGTCGCCTGCACGATGGCCGCGGCCCGCTTGGCCGGGTCACCGGACTTGAAGATTCCGGAGCCGACGAAGACACCCTCGGCGCCGAGCTGGCGCATCATCGCCGCGTCGGCCGGCGTGGCGATCCCGCCCGCGGTGAAGAGGACGACCGGCAGCTTGCCGAGGCCAGCTACCTCCTTGACCAGTTCGTACGGTGCCCGCAGATCCTTCGCCGCGGCGAAGAGCTCCTCCTCGCCGAGGGTCGTGAGCCGGCGGATCTCGCTGCGGATCTGGCGCATGTGCCGGGTGGCCTCGACCACGTTGCCGGTGCCGGCCTCCCCCTTGGAGCGGATCATCGCCGCGCCTTCGGACAGCCGCCGCAACGCCTCCCCCAGGTTGGTCGCGCCGCACACGAACGGCACGGTGAACGCCCACTTGTCGATGTGGTGCGTCTCGTCGGCCGGAGTGAGCACCTCGGACTCGTCGATGTAGTCGACGCCGATCGCCTGCAGCAGCTGGGCCTCGACGAAATGCCCGATCCGTGCCTTGGCCATGACCGGGATGGAGACGGCACTCACGATTCCGTCGATCATGTCCGGGTCACTCATCCGCGCGACGCCGCCCTGTGCGCGGATGTCGGCGGGTACGCGCTCCAACGCCATCACCGCCACAGCACCGGCGTCCTCGGCGATCTTTGCCTGCTCGGGGGTGACGACGTCCATGATCACGCCGCCTTTGAGCATCTCCGCCATGCCACGCTTGACCCGGGCCGTCCCGGTGACCGGACCGTGGCCGTTGCCGGCGGGTGCGCCGGGACCTGTGGCGGCACTGGTCGTCGGGGTGGGCGGGGGGAACTGGGATTCGGTCACGGTCTACCTCGAAGCTGGAAAGCGGTACGAACGGCACCCCCATCGTAGAGCCCCGACTGGCACTATGTTCCATAGCCAGTTCGAGCCGAGTGGCTTCCTCAGACCGGGAGGCCGGCGGGGGCGGTCGTGTCCAACTCGACGGTTTCGGGCATGGCCGCCCGCCCGGCGAGCCGGAACCATCGGACCCGCCAGCGGCGGCGGAGCGCCCGAGTGGTCGCCACGGTGTCGTTGTGGAATCGGCGGGCCATATCCACCCGCCGGCACGCCGCGCCCAGCTCCGCCAGCAACTCCCCCGCGCCGGGCTGTCCGGCGAGCTCGCGGGTGCCCTCGGACTCCGGGAACGCCGCGACGAGCGCTTTGGAAAGGTCCGACTCCCGCGCCTCACGGTCCTCCTCCCCGCTCGCGCGGGCGCGGTGCGCGGCGTCGGCCACCAGCAGCGAGGTCGCCGGATCGAGCATCCCCGAGGTGGCGACCTCAAGCGCGACTGCCGAACGGCGGAACAGCTGCGCCTCCAGGGCCGCCCGGGCGGCGTCGAGCCGGGTGTGCAGCCGGTCGACGCGGCCAGCGGTCCAGGAGAGGTAGACCCCGATGACCGCGACGACGATGACGGCGACGTACGGCCAGTTCATCGCGCCTCGCTCACGCCGGCAGGACCCTCCGCGACCATTTCGTACACGGCGAGGATCTCCTTCGCGACACTGCTCCAGTCATAGCGGCGGACCGCGAGCCGGGCGGCGGCCCGCAGCCGGTCCCGCTCGGCCGCGTCGCCCAGCAGCGTGAGGGCCTCCCTCGCGAGGGCAGGCGCATCACCCACGTCGAAGAGCCGGCCCAGTTCCCCGCCCTCGACCACCAGGCGGAACGCGTCGAGATCGCTGGCGAGCACGGGTGCGCCCGCGGCCATGGCCTCCACCAGGACGATGCCGAACGACTCGCCGCCGGTCTGCGGCGCTACGTAGACGTCGGAGCTGGCGAACATCTCCGCCTTCTCAGGGTCGTCGACCATGCCGAGGAACGTCACCGCGTCGCGGCACTCGGGCGGGAGCGTCCCCCGAGCTTCATCGACATCACCGCGGCCGGCGACGAGCAACCGCACGCCCGGTCGTTCGCGCCAGATTGCCGGGAACGCCCGGAGCAGGACGGCAAGTCCCTTACGGGGTTCGTCCAGCCGGCCCAGGAACGACAACGTGCCGTCGCCGCCTGCCCGCCAGGACGCGCGCGGCCGGGCAGCGGCGAACCGCTCGACGAACAACCCGTTCGGGATCACCACAGGCTCTCCACCGAGGTGCTGGACGAGGGTGGCCCTTGCCGGCTCGCTCACCGCGATCCGCGCGCTGATCTTCTCCAGGGCCGGACGCAGGATCGACGAGGCGGCACTCATGACCCGCGACCGGGGCATCGCCGTGTGGAACGTCCCGACGATCGGGCCGGTCGCCGCCCACAGGGCGAGCAGCGACAGTGACGGCGTGGCCGGCTCGTGGATGTGGAGAACGTCGAACTCGCCGTCGCGGATCCAGCGCCTGACCCGTGCCGCCGAGAGCGGCCCGAACGCCAGCCGGGCCACCGAGCCGTTGTAGGGCACGGGCACGGCCCGCCCGGCCGGTACGACGTAGGCCGGGACAGGCGTGTCGTCGTCGGCCGGAGCGAGCACCGACACCTGGTGCCCCATCTCGATGAGCACCTCGGCGAGGTCGCGCACATGGTTCTGGACCCCGCCGGGGACGTCGAGGGAGTAGGGGCAGACGATCCCGACCCTCACCTCGCTACCCGGTCCCCCGCGAGCGCGGCTTGGTGGTCGCGGGTGAGGTCGGCGATCCAGAGCCGCTGCAGCATGTGCCAGTCCTCCGGATGCTCGGCGATGCCGGCCGCGAACGTGTCGGCGATCTGCTGGGTGAGCGTACGGATCGCCTGCCGGGACGCGGCCGGCTTCTCCAGTGCGTCGTGGAAGTGGATGTGCATCCGAGGTCCGTCGTACCACAGGGTCACCGGGATGAGGACGGCACCGGTACGCACGGCGAGGGCGGCAGGTCCGGCGGGCATCCTGGTCTGCTCCCCGAAAAAGCTCACCTCGACACCTCGCGTGGACAGGTCCCGGTCAGCGACCAGGACCACGAGGCCGCCGTCCCGCAGGCGTTCGGTGAGCCCCTGCATGGGGTCGGGACCGCCCGTCGCGGGGAGCACCTCGATGCCGAGCGCCGCCCGGTAGGCGACGAACCGGTCGAACAACCGCTCGGGGCGTACCCGTTCGGCGACTGTCGTCATCCGCGTTCCATGCGTACTCGCCCAGGCCCCGGCGAAGTCCCAGTTGCCCATGTGCGGCAGGGCGGCCACGACGCCCCGGCCGCTGTGGACGGCGGTCCAGAATGCCTCGCCTCCGTGCGTGACGACCGACTGGCGGATGTCGTCGGGACGCATGTCGGGCAGCCGGAACGCCTCACACCAGTACCGGAAGTACGACCGCATGCCGGCGCGGGTCAGCGCCCGCAACTCCGCCTCACCCGCGTCGGGCCGGACGCGGGCGAGGTTGCGCTGGAGCTGGCGTACGCCCCGGGTACGCCGCAGCCAGGCCAGGTCGGCCAGGAGCCGCAGCAGCCCGAAGGCCGCCGGCCCGGGCAGGCGGCGCAACACGGCCCAACCGACGGAGTAGGCGGAGCTGACGACGTGGTCGGTGAGGCGGACCAATCCGCCGCGTCCCCTGGTGTGATCCGCTGCCCGCCCGGCCACCCTCACCGGCTCTCCCGCTCAGACGGCTCCGACGGCCCTATGGACGGACCCGCGGACGGACCAGGGGGTGGTCCGCAGGAGGGTTCGGCCGCTGCCGGTCCACCCGACTCGGGGGGCGGGCCGGCGGCAGCCTCGTCCGCCCGAACCTGCCGGCGTACGGCGACGACCCGCTGGATCACGGTCACCGTGCTCGCCACCGCGAGGACGCCCAGCACCAGGGGCAGCACCAGCGGGACGCCCAGACCGGACAGCCCGGTCGCCACCAGGACCGCGACCAGCCGGTCCGCCCGCTCGGCGATGCCGACGTCGGCCCTGAGCCCCAGGCTCTCGGCCCGGGCCTTGGCGTAGGACGTCACGCTGCCCATCACCAGGTCGTACAACGCCAGGCAGGCGAACACGTAGCTCTCTCCGCCGCCGGCGTACCAGAGGGCGAGCCCGCCGAAGACCGCGGCGTCGCCCACCCGGTCGAGAGTGGAGTCGAGGAAGGCGCCCCACTTCGACGAGCGGTTGGACATCCGCGCCATCAGGCCGTCGACCATGTCGGAGAACACGAACGCCGTGACGACGATCGTCCCCCAGAAGAGCTCACCCCGCGGGTAGAAGCCCAGGGCGCCCACACACACACCGAGGGTGCCGACAAGGGTGACGATGTCGGGCCCGATTCCTACTCGGAGGAAAAGGCGCGCCACGGGCGTCAGCAGTCGTATCCAGAACTGGTGGAACCGTCGCAACATGAGGTGATCGCCGCTCTTCGGGGCTCGGCTCGTCGCGGCGATGCTACTGGAGCACCAGGACGGCACCGGACGGATGGTCATCCCTCCGGCGTGCCGCAGGTCCCAGGGTGAACAGGCCGGGCAGCCAACCCAGTCGCGAATCTGGTCGTTCGGGATCCCGGCACGAGACGTTCATCCGGCGGGCCAGTTCCGTCAACACGCGCGAAGTACTTGTGCCGCGGTCAGGCCTGGGTGAATGGTGGATAGTCAGATGTCAGGGCGCCGCCCGCTCGAACCACCTGCAGTGAGGTGGCCTTCGGTGGCGTAGCGCCGCCGAGGTCAGAAGTCAACACCCTCGGCGGCCGACTGTCCGGGCGCGTCCGGCTTTCGCTTGCGCGCGCAAGGAGGCGACGCCCATGGCTGAAAAGCACC
Source organism: Actinopolymorpha sp. B9G3 (assembly GCF_040120725.1). Classification (NCBI taxonomy): domain Bacteria; kingdom Bacillati; phylum Actinomycetota; class Actinomycetes; order Propionibacteriales; family Actinopolymorphaceae; genus Actinopolymorpha; species Actinopolymorpha sp. B9G3. Next base: position 30,166 of record NZ_JBEEAB010000017.1, read on the forward strand.
TGACCCCCGGTGGAGCGGCCGTCACGGCACCCACGGCCGACCGGCCCGATGTCGTCCGCAACATCGCCCTGGTCGGCCCATCCGGATCCGGAAAGACCACGCTCGTGGAGGCGTTGCTCGCCACGACCGGCACGATCGCCCGGGCGGGACGCGTGGAGGACGGCGCGACGGTCAGCGACTTCGACGAAGTCGAGCACCGCCAGCAGCGCTCCATCGGCTTGTCGCTCTCCCCTCTGACGCACGGGGGAATCAAGGTCAACCTGCTCGATACGCCTGGTTATGCCGATTTCGTGGGAGAGCTCCGCGCCGGTCTACGCGCCGCGGACTGCGCCCTCTTCGTCATCGCCGCCAGTGAGGGGATCGACGGCGCCACCCAGGCGCTCTGGCACGAGTGTGCCGCGGTCGGCATGCCTCGCGCCGTCGTGTTCACCAAGCTGGACCATCCCCGAGCCGACTACGCCGGCGTACTGAGCCAGGCACAGGCCGCGTTCGGGGAGAAGGTCCTGCCCCTCTACCTCCCCGTCGACGGCCAGGGTGAGATCAGCGGCCTGATCGGACTGCTGTCGGAGAAGCTCTTCGACTACTCCTCGGGAAGCAGGGCCGAAGGCCAGCCGAGTGAGACCTACGCCGACGAGGCCGAGGAGGCCCGCGGCACCCTGATCGAGGGGATCATCGAGGAGTCCGAGGACGAGAGCCTCATGGACCGCTACCTCGGCGGGGAGGAGATCGACGGCAAGCTGTTGGTCGACGACCTGGAGAAGGCCGTGGCCCACGCGTCGTTCTTCCCGGTCGTTCCCGTGTGTTCCTCCACCGGTGTCGGCACCGCCGAACTGCTCGAGGTGATGACGAGCGCCTTCCCGTCGCCGATGGAACACCCGCTCCCCGAGGTCTACACCCCGCAGGGCAAGGCAGTCGACAAGCTCACCTGCAATCCCGACGGTCCGCTGCTCGCCGAGGTGGTCAAGACCTTCTCCGATCCGTACGTCGGCCGGATCAGCCTGGTCCGGGTCTTCTCCGGAACGATCCGGCCCGACGACACGCTGCACGTGTCCGGCCACCTCTCGGCGTTCGTCGACGACGCCCGCGGGCACGAGGACCACGACGCCGACGAGAAGGTCGGCACCCTCTCCTCCCCGCTGGGGAAGACCCAGCGGACCCTGAACCGCTGCGTGGCAGGAGACATCTGCGCCATCGGGAAGCTGACCAGGGCCGAGACCGGCGACACGCTCTCGTCCAAGGACCAGCCGCTGCTGATGAAGCCCTGGACCATGCCCGAGCCGCTGCTCCCGATCGCCGTCACCGCGCACGCCAAGGCCGACGAGGACAAGCTGTCACTCGGGCTCTCCCGGCTCGCTGCGGAGGACCCGACGCTGCGGATCGAGCACAACGCCGAGACCCACCAGTTGGTCCTGTGGTGCATGGGCGAAGCCCACGCCGACGTCGCGCTCGACCGCCTGGCCAACCGCTACTCCGTCCAGGTCGACCAGGTACCGCTGCGGGTCCCCCTGCGGGAGACGTTCGGCAGGAAGGCGACCGGCAAGGGGCGGCACGTCAAACAGAGCGGCGGGCACGGCCAGTACGCCGTGTGCGACGTCGAGGTCGAGCCGCTGCCGGAGGGGTCCGGATTCGAGTTCGTCGACAAGGTGGTCGGCGGTGCCGTACCGCGGCAGTTCATCCCGAGTGTGGAGAAAGGGCTCCGCGCGCAGATGGAACGCGGCGTCGCGGCGGGCTACCCGGTCGTCGACATCCGCGTGACGTTGTACGACGGCAAGGCACACAGCGTCGACTCCTCCGACATGGCGTTCCAGACGGCGGGTTCGCTGGCGCTGCGCGAGGCGGCGAAGAACGGCACCGTGAACCTGCTCGAACCCGTCGACCTGCTGTCGGTACTGGTCTCCGACGACTATGTGGGCACGGTGATGGGTGACCTGTCCAGCAGGCGTGGGCGCGTGCTCGGCACCGAGCCGGTGGGCCAGGGCCGCACGCTGGTCAAGGCCGAGGTCCCCCAGGTCGAGATCACGAAGTACGCCAACGACCTGCGCTCGATGTCCCACGGCACTGGGACGTTCACCCGGAAGTTCGTCCACTACGAGCCCATGCCGGCAAACGTCGCCCAGCGACTCAGGGACGCTCAGGCCGGCGACGACGGCTGAGGCGGTCGGCCCGGCCGCCGCTCTCTTGACGGTCGGACACAGTCCTGGATCCGCGGCGGGGCGGTCGTTCCTGGCCGCCCCGTCCCAGTCGTCGGGTCGAAGCCACAACGGCACCCGGCTACGGCTTCTCGGGCTCCAGGTCCTCCTTTCGACGCCTGCCTTCGCAGGCAGCTGCGTACACCCCGCGATGTGGCCGGGTGAGGAAGCCTCGGCGACCCGGACCCGTGGCGCTGGCTACGCTCCTGAACGCCGGTCCGTCCGCCAGCTGCAACCGTACGAATCCACCAGGGAGGATCCGCCGCATGCCACTGACCTTCGATATGCCGCGCGAGAAGCTCGCGACCTACCAGGGCACCAACCCTCGTCCCGCCGACTTCGACGCGTACTGGGATGCCTCCCTCGCCGAGCTGGACGCGATCGATCCCAAGGCGGAGCTCGAGCCCGCCGCCTTCCAGGCACCGTTCGCCGAGTGCTTCCACCTGTGGTTCCGCGGCACCGGCGGCGCCCGCGTCCACGCCAAGCTCCTCCGGCCCAAGAACGCCGCTCCACTTCACCCGGCGGTCGTGCACTTCCACGGATACTCGGGCCGCTCTCCGGACTGGTCGGACCTGTTGAGTTGGGTCGGTCTGGGCTTCACCGTCGCGGCACTGGACTGCCGGGGCCAGGGCGGGCTCTCCGAGGACCTCGGCGGCGTCACCGGCTGGACCCTGCGGGGCCACATCGTCCGGGGCCTCGACGACGACCCGAGCAAGCTCTACTACCGCCACGTCTACCTCGACACGGCTCTCCTCGCCCGCGTGGTCATGGACATGGAGGACGTCGACGAGGCGCGGGTCGGCGCTACGGGCGGAAGCCAGGGCGGCGGCCTCACCCTCGCCTGCGCGTCACTGGAGCCGCGGATCGCCAAGGCGGCTCCGGTCTATCCGTTCCTCAGTGACTACCAGCGGGTGTGGGAGCTCGACCTGGCCAAGGACGCCTACGCCGAGATCTATGAATGGTTCCGGCGCTTCGACCCGCTGCACGAGCGGGAGAAGGAGGTCTTCACCAACCTCGGCTACATCGACGTCCAACACCTGTCCTCACGGGTGCGCGCCGAGGTGCTGATGGGTGTGGGGCTCGGCGACACGGTGTGCCCGCCGTCGACCCAGTTCGCCGCGTACAACAAGATCACGAGTACGAAGGAACTGCGGATCTACCCCGACTACAAGCACGAAGGGCTGCCTGGGCACGGCGACACGATCTTCACGTTCCTGTCCCAGCTCTAGAGCAGCGGCCGCTTCTGAACGGACGTCCGGTCAGGGGGCCGGCCAGGCGCCGGCGACCAGCTCGCGGGTGTCCCGGAGGAGCTGCGGGAGGACCTTGGTCCGGCCCACGACCGGCATGAAGTTCGTGTCGCCGCCCCAGCGGGGCACCACGTGCTGGTGCAGGTGGGCCGCGATGCCGGCGCCGGCAACCGGGCCCTGGTTGATCCCGATGTTGAAACCTCCCGCGTGGGAGGCGGTACGCAGCGCCGTCATCGCCTGCCCGGTCAGCTCCCCCAACTCGAGCGTCTCCTCGCGCGTGAGGTCGGTGTAGTCGGCGACGTGGCGGTAGGGGCAGATCATCAGGTGGCCCGGGTTGTACGGATACAGGTTGAGGACGGCGTAGGTCACCGCACCTCGACGCACGACGAGGCCCTCCGCGTCGTCGTGCTCCGGGATCTCGCAGAACGGGCACCCGTCGCCGGCTCCTGCTCCGCGCGGCTTGTTCTCGCCCAGGATGTAGGCCATCCGGTGCGGGGTCCACAGCCGTCCGAACGCGTCCGGCGTACCCACGCCCTCCTGGCGTTCCGGCTCCTCCACCCACCCGATCCTACGGAAGGTGGGAGGTCGCGCGGCCAGGGCAGGCTCCTGACTGCGGCGGGCTCAGTCGAGGAAGCGTTCGACGGCGCGCATCTTGTTCATCGCGTCCAGCGCGGCGACCTTGTAGGACTCCGCGAGTGTCGGGTAGTTGAAGACCGTGTCGACGAGATAGTCGATCGTGCCCCCGCAGCCCATCACGGTCTGGCCGATGTGGACGAGCTCGGTCGCTCCGGTGCCGAAGACGTGGACGCCGAGGAGTGTGCGGTCCTCGGCGTGGACGAGGAGCTTCAACATGCCGTACGAATCACCGAGGATCGCGCCGCGGGCGAGCTCGCGGTAACGGGAGATGCCGACCTCGAACGGCACGTTGTCCTGGGTGAGCTCGTCCTCGGTCCTGCCGACGTAGCTGATCTCGGGGATGGCGTAGATGCCGATCGGCTGCAACTCGCCGAGCCGGCCGATCACGGGTTCGTCGAACGCATGGTAGGCGGCGCGCCGGCCCTGCTCCATCGAGGTCGCCGCCAACGCCGGGAAGCCGATGACGTCACCGACCGCGTAGACGTGTGACACCTGGGTACGGAAGTGCTCGTCCACCTTGATCCGGCCGCGATCGTCGGCTTCGAGGCCGGCGCAGGCGAGGTCGAGGGGATCGGTGACGCCCTGCCTGCCCGCGGAGTACATCACCATGTCGGCAGGGATCCGCTTGCCGCTCTCCAGCACCGTGAGGGTGGTGGAGTCGTGCCGCTCCACCCTGTCGACCGTCTCGCGGAACCGGAACGTCACCGCGAGATCACGCAGCTGGTACTTGAGCGCTTCCACGATCTCCAGGTCGCAGAAGTCCAGCATGCGTTCCCGGCGTTCGACGACGGTGACCTTGGTGCCGAGTGCGGCGAACATCGATGCGTACTCGATCCCGATCACCCCGGCACCGACGACCACCATCGACGACGGGATGCGGTCCATCTGCAGGATCTGGTCGGAGTCGACGATCGTGCGCCCGTCGAACGCCACCGACTCCGGTCGGGCCGGCCTCGTGCCGACCGCCAGGACGATGCGTCCGGCGGTGACCGTACGCATGCTCCCGTCGGCCGCCGTGACGGCGACCGTGTGCCGGTCGACGAACCGGGCCTCTCCCAGCAGCATCTCGACGCGGTTGCGGGCCAGCTGGGCCCGGATCACGTCGATCTCCCGGCCGATCACGTGCTGGGTGCGCGCGGACAGGTCGCCGACCGTGATGTCGTTCTTGAGCCGGTACGACGCGCCGTACATCTCCCGCTGGTTGAGGCCGGTGAGGTAGAGGATCGCCTCGCGGAGCGTCTTCGACGGAATCGTGCCGGTGTTGATGCAGACCCCGCCCACCATGTGCCGCTTCTCGATGACCGCCGTGCGCTTACCGAGTTTGGCGCCGGCGATGGCGGCCTTCTGCCCACCCGGACCGGACCCGATGACGAGAAGGTCGTAGTCGTCCATGCCGCTCCTTCGACTGGGGCTACCGCATTGCGCAGACATCGACAGGCTCCCTCGTCGACGCCACTGGCCGTCCCATCCTGCCTACCGCAGCGTGCTGGCGTCGATCCAGAGAACGACATACACGGCGCGGCGAAAGGCTCAGGGCCCCGGTCGTCCGGTCCGACGATCGGCGGCAGAAGACCCTTCCTGCTGGGCCACCAGCGCGTCCAGCCCCGCGCGGTCGAGGAATCCGGCCGCGCCACCGGACGCACCGATCTTCCAGGACGCGAAGAGTGTCGCCCGGCGCAGGGCTGCCAGCGGTTCCATGCCGCGTCCCCAGCCGTCGACGTACGCGCTGAACAACGAGTCGCCGGCGCCGACCGTGTTGACCACGGGTCTCGTGTGCGCGGGCGGTACGTGGACGATGTCCTGGCCCGCTACGCCCAGCAGGGACCCGCTGCCGCCCATGCCGAGCACGACCACGGACGCCCGGTGTTGTGTCAAGGCAGCGTTGACGAAATCGCGCGGCGTGAGGTCGATGCGTTCCTGGGAGGCGAACAGGACGTCCGCGGCGGCCAACCAGTCCTGGTTGTACGGATCCCAGAGCCCCTTGACGGCATGGACATCCGTGGCGATCGGGATGCCGCGCTCGCGGGCCATCGCCAACATCGGTCGGGCGTAGCCGATGTTGGTGAGCACCGCGATGTCGACGCCGTCGAACAGCGCGGGAAGGAGGTCGTCCGGATAGGTCGCCTCCTGGACGTCCTTGAGGTCCACGAGGTTGCGGCGCAGGCCGTCGCGGTAGAACCGGCTGAGCGACTGCGCGGTCGCGGGAACTCCGCGGACGACGAAGGACGGGTCGAGCCCGTGGGTCGCGAACTCCTCCAGACACGCCGACCCGAGAGTGTCCCTACCGATCACCGTCGCGAAGCGCACCTCGTTTCCGAGACCGCGCAGTGCCACGGCGACATTGACACCAACACCCGACACCGTGGTCGCCAACGCATGAGCGTGGAAGCTGTCGGACACGCTCGCCTTGAGATGATCGACGTGCACAGCCGTCTCGAGGTTCGTGTGTCCCACGACGGCAATGGTGGTCACGGCATGCCGTTCTTCTGCTCGCCACCACGAGGGCGGAACGACACCGTTCCTTGGTCGAGGTTCCGGGTGTAGCGAAGCCCCGGCCGGCCGGACAGGATGGTCTCGCCCACGGACACGAACCCGGTGCGGGCCAGCACGGCTCGCGAGGCGGCGTTGTCCAGCGTGGTCCTCGCCCTGAGCGTGGTCAGGCCGTACTCCGAGGCAGCCATGGCACACACCTGATGGACGGCGCGGGTAGCCAGGCCCCGCCCGGCGGCCTTCTCGGCGATCCGGTACCCGAGTTCGGCCGAGCCTTCCGCCACGTCGACCAGGTTGACCCGACCCAGCACCTCGCCGTTGTCCACGAGGACGTGGAAGTAGAGCAGCCCGGCTGCCTGCTCACTCAGCCGCTCGCGGTGTCGTGCGTCGAACTGGGCGAAGTAGTCGTCGCCGCGGTCCGGAATCGAGGCGGCGAAGTAGTCCCGGTTCTCCCGTTCGAAGACCAGCAGAGCCCGCGCATGGTCGTGGCGAAGAAGCTGGAGTTCGGCCGAAGAGGACACTCGCTCCTCCCTCAGAGCTGGATGCGGCGTTCGACGGCGGAGGCGATCTCGGCGACAGCCTCGTCGATCGGGACGCCGTTCTTCTGCTCGCCGCCGCGGTAGCGGAACGACACCGCACCCTCCTCGATGTCGCGGTCACCGGCGAGGAGCATGTACGGCACCTTGTGGGTCTGGGCCGTCCGGATCTTCTTCTGCATCCGGTCGTCGGACCGGTCGACCTCGGCCCGGATCCCTTGCCTGGCAAGCTTTTCGGCCACCTGCGCAAGGTAGTCCTCGTGCCGCTCGGCGATCGGGATGAGCACCACCTGCACCGGCGCGAGCCACGGAGGGAAGGCACCGGCGTAGTGCTCGAGCAGGATCCCGAAGAACCGCTCCTCCGAGCCGAACAGCGCCCGGTGGATCATGTACGGCCGTTGCCGGCTGCCGTCGGCGGACTGGTACTCGATGTCGAACCGTCCAGGCAGCTGGAAGTCGACCTGCAGCGTCGACAGCTGCCACTTGCGCCCGATCGCGTCCTTGACGTGGACGTCGATCTTCGGCGCGTAGAACGCGCCCTCCCCCTCGGCGACCGTGTAGGGGATGTCGGCCCTCTTGAGCGCCTCCTCCAGCGCCGCCTCGGCGGTGTTCCACTGCTCGATCTCGCCGACGTACTTCTCCGGCCGGGTCGACAGGTCGGCCGTGAAGTCGGTGAGACCGTAGTCGCGCAGCAGACCGACGGTGAACGCCAGCAGCGAGGCCAGCTCGTCCTGCAGTTGTTCGGGCGTACAGAAGATGTGGGCGTCGTCCTGCGTGAAGCCGCGGGCCCGGGTCAGGCCGTGCACCACGCCGGACTTCTCGTAGCGGTAGACCGTGCCGAACTCGAACAGCCGCAGGGGAAGCTCGCGATACGACCGGCCGCGGGAGCGGTAGATCATCACGTGCATCGGGCAGTTCATCGGTTTGAGGTAGTAGTTCTGCCCGTCGTCCTCCATCGGGGCGTACATCCCGTCGGCGTACCACTCGAGGTGGCCCGACGTCTGGAACAGCCCTTCCTTGGCGATGTGCGGGGTGTAGACGAACTCGTAGCCGGACTCCTCGTGCCGCTTCCGGGAGTACTCCTCCATCACCCGGCGGATCGTGCCGCCCTTGGGGTGCCAGACGGCGAGCCCGGACCCGATCTCCTCGGGGAAGCTGAACAGGTCGAGCTCGACACCCAGCCGGCGGTGGTCGCGGCGCTCAGCCTCCTCGAGCATCGTCAGGTGCGCCTTGAGGGCGTCCTTGGTCTCCCAGGCGGTGCCGTAGATCCGCTGCAGCTGGGGGTTGCGCTCGTCGCCGCGCCAGTACGCCGCCGCCACCCGCATCAGCTTGAACGCCGGGATGTGCCGGGTCGTCGGCAGGTGCGGCCCGCGGCAGAGGTCCTTCCACGCCAGCTCGTCGCCGCGGAGGTTGTCATAGATCGTCAGCTCGCCGCCGCCGACCTCGACTCCCGCGCCTTCCGCGGCTCCGCCGGCCGCGCCCTTGAGCCCGATCAGTTCCAGTTTGTACGGTTCGGCGGCCAGCTCGGCGCGCGCCTCGTCATCGGAGACCGCACGACGCGAGAACCGCTGGCGCTCCTTGACGATCTGCCGCATCCGGATCTCGATGCGTTCGAGGTCGTCGGGGTGGAACGCCGCCGGGACATCGAAGTCGTAGTAGAAGCCGTTCTCGATCGGCGGTCCGATGCCCAGCTTCGCCTCGGGGAACAGCTCCTGCACCGCCTGCGCCAGCACATGGGCGGTCGAGTGCCGCAGGATCGCCCGACCGTCCTCGGACTCGATCGCAACCGGCTCCACCTCGTCACCCTCGGACAGCACCCGGGCCAGATCGCGCAACTCGCCGTTGACGCGGGCGGCGATCACCGAGCGGTCACCTTCGAACAACTCCCCGGCGGTCGTGCCCGTCGTCACCCCGCGCTCGGCACGCTCGCCGGTACGGACGACGCTGACACTGATCTCGGACACGGGAAGCTCCCTCAAACCCGGCCAAGGCCCGGCTGGCCATGGTCGACAGTGGTGTGGACGCGGACGTCGCGCCGACTCCGCCGATCGTAGCGAGCGCGGAGGTCACCGCCCGAACAGGCCGCCGGACGACCCGCCGCGACCACGCCGGCCTCCCGGCCGGTGATACCTCCAGCCAGGCTGGCGGTGGCGCAGGACATAGACCCCGAGGATCACCACCATCCAGAACACGCCCATGAGGCGCAGCTGCTCCATGCTCGGAACGAACGCGAGCAAGGTCGCGCCGGCGAACGGGACCACGTAGAACCTCAGGTGGTCGCTGCGGGTCCACACCGGTTTCCGGGCCTGGGCCAGGAGGTCTGTCAGGTCCTCGACGTACATCTTGGCCTGCCACTCCGCCAGCTCCAGCTTCCTGATCCGGCGGCGATGCGCCCTCACGAGGCGGAACTGGCGGCGAGAGTGGATCATCGGGCGCGCAGGCCGGAGTCGCTGCCGGTACCCCTGACCGGCCTCGCCGATGCCCGCGAGGGCCGCGTCGTACAACGCCGTCGCCAACGTCATCCTGACGTCCTCGTCGTCCGGATGCTCGGCGACCGCCTTCTCCAACAGCGTCAAGCCCTCCTTGACGCGCCCGGCGCCGACGTACACGGCGCCGAGGCCGGCAAGGGCACGCAGGTCGTCTGGGGCGCGCTCGCGGACGTACTCGAACTCGGCCTGTGCAAGCCGCCACCTGCCCTGGTCTGCGTAGTCCTCTCCTCGGCGCAGGTGCGCGGCCAGGTCCAGGTCCGCTTCGGTGTCGCCGCCCCGGGAACCGCTGGCGTCGCGGGTCCGGGCCTGCGGGCGTCTCGCCGCTCGCCGTTCGTCCACCCGCGCGGTGTCGTAGGCCTGGCGGGTCAACGGGTCGAGCAGGATCTTCTCGGCCGAGTCGATGTCGCGCACCCGCTGCTCGGCGTGTGCCCGGCGTTCGGGGTCGGGACTGGACTGCCGGCGTACCCAGATCCGCCGCTGAGCGGTGATCGCCGCCCGGATCTCCTCCGGCGTCGCCGCGGTGTCGACCTCGAGGAGTGCGTAGTAGTCGTCGACCGGCATGGCGCCCGGCTCAGCTGATGTCGAGGAGACGCATCCGGTCGGCCGCCTGCGCGACCTCCGCGTCCCGCATGGTCGCGACGTTGGTGACCCGGAACGTGCCGATCCGCCGACCGGACGTCTTGTCGTGGACCTCGATGAAGACCGTCTGGTCGACGTCGTACGCATAGACGACCTCGAACGGCGCCCCTACCGGATAGGCGGGGATCTCGAAGGTCTGCTCCCCGATCGCGCGAACGTATGCCGGATCGTCGTCGTCGCCCTGGGTCACCTCGACCTTGAGCCGGGTCTGGTTGGCCTCGATCGTCTCGAAGACCTGGCTCTGCCTCGCCGGGATCGTGGTGTTCGCTGGGATGATCACGACGTTCTCCACATCGTCGGCACTCCGCCCACCCCGCCGCACCGCGATGGCGCCGAGGCCCTGCGACGTGACGTCCCGCACGCGCGGCATCGCGACCGAGGACGCCAGCACCGGGAGACGGGCGGCCCGCTCGGGCAGGCTCGCCGCCGCTTCCGCCTCGACCAGGTGCGCCTGGACGGCGGCGCCCAGCACCACCACCTCGTCGGGGTTGACGGCGCGGGCCGGCTCGGGGGCACCCGCCGCGGTGAGCATGGCCGGCACCATCGGCATCCGCGTCGAGCCGCCTGCCAGCAGGACGTGGTCGACCTTCGACCAGTCGCGGCCGGCGTCTGCCAGCACCATCTCGGCGACGTCGCGGGTACGGCTGATCAGGCTGGAGGTCGCCTCCGCGAACTCCGCCCGCGTCAGCGGAACGGCCTTGGAGACGCCACCTGCGGACAGGAGGACTCGGGTCTGCTCGACGGTGGTGAGGCTGCGCTTGGCGATCTCGGCCTTCTCCCGGAGGTCCGACTCGGCTTCCGGGTCGTCGAGCAGGCTCGGCCCGCCGGCCGCGCGGAACCGTTCGTCGAGCAGCCGCATGAGCAGGTTGTCGAAGTCGAACCCGCCGAGGTTGCGGTCGCCATGCGTCGCGAGAACGTCGAACTCCGCTCCGTCGACCGACAACACGGTGACGTCGAACGTGCCGCCGCCGAGGTCGAAGACCAGAACCGTGCCCTTGATCTCGCGCTCGACACCGTAGGCCAGCGCGGCCGCGGTGGGTTCGTTCAACACCCTTCGGACGTTCAGACCCGCGATCCGCCCGGCGTCCATCGTGGCGCGGCGTGGACCGTCGTCGAAGTACGCCGGAACGGTGATGACCGCGTCTGTCACCTCACCGCCGAGGGCGAGTTCGGCATCGTCCTTGAGACGTTTGAGGATGATCGCCGAGATCTCCTCGGGCCGGTACGCACCACCGCCGGAGGTCTCGAACCGCCACGCGGGGTCGCCCATCGACCGCTTCACGAACTGCACCACATCGAGGGGTGACGTCGCGGCCGAACGCAGGGCCATCGTGCCGACGATCGGTTGCTCGTCGGAGAAGAGCACGACCGACGGGGTGAGGCGGTCGCCGTCCCGGTTGACGAGCAGCTCGGGTCGTCCCGCCTCGTTGACCCGTGCCGCCGCGGAGTACGTCGTCCCGAGGTCGATCCCGATGGTGTGACCCACGTGCGCTTTCCTCCCGCCGCCGGCACGGTCCCGCCTTCGCCGACCTTAGCGTCCCCACCGTGCGGTCGTACGCAACCGCGCGGCACCACGGCCACACCCGGGCGCCGGGCCGGCCGTCGGGCAGGAGATGCTCTCCTCCATGGACGAGACCCTGCTCGGCAGGACCGCCGCGGGTGACAGCCCGGTCCGGCCGGTGAGGCACCTGCTGGACGTCGACGCGAAGTCGACACCGTACGCGTGAGCCGCCACCGCTTCCACGGCGACCCGACCCGGTTCGAGGTGGTCGCCGGCTTCGTCGCCGACCGGTTCCCCGACGCGCGCTACGTCGCCGACGTCGCCGGCGGACAGGGCATGCTCGCGAGGATCCTCGGCAAGCGGTACGGCATCGAGTGCGAGGTCGTCGACCCGCGTGGTTGGACGCTCAAGGGTGTCCCGAGCCGGCAGGAGGAGTACGCGGCGAGCATGGCGGACTTCTACGACGTGATCGTCGGCCTGCATCCCGACGAGGCGCTGCCGGCCGTGGTCGACTCGGCACGGGTACGCCCGGTCGTCGTCGTGCCCTGCTGCAACTTCTGGACCCGCGCGCAGCGGTTGGGGCAGGCTGAGCTGCTCGCCACGATCGGTCGGCACCACCGCGGCATCGGCGGCGGCGTCGAGGAGATCCAGCTCGACTTCCGCGGGCCGAAGAACCGCGGCATGGTCCTCACACCTCCGCCCGCATGACCCCGCGCACGACTGTGCCGGCGAGTACGACTGTGCCGGCGAGTACGACTGTGCCGGCGAGTACGACTACCGGGCGCACCGCTACGACTCCGACCCGGTGGTCTTCGCCAGACTCACCGCAGTTCGCAACGTCGGTGTTACGACAGCGCGCTAGCGTGCTATTCGTGGCCGACATCCCAGCTCAGGCGGCGTTCGACGATCTGATCGCCGCAAACCGGACGTACGCCCAGACGTTCGAACTCGCCGGCTTCGACGGCGTGGCGAGGGCAGGCGTCGCCATGGTGACCTGCATGGATTCGCGGATCGATCCGCTCGGAATGATCGGGCTCTCCCCAGGTGACGCCAAGATCCTGCGCAATCCCGGTGGTCGCGTCACCGACCGGGCCCTGGTGGCGCTCGTTCTCGGCGTCAACCTGCTGGGTGTCGACCGGATCCTGGTCGTCCAGCACACGCGCTGCGCGATGGCCTCGGCGAGCGAACCCGAACTCCACCGGCGACTCTCCGCCGCCACCGGTGAGGACACATCGTGGTTGACCATCGGAGTCACCATCGACCAGGTGGCGAGCATCAAGGAAGAGGTCGCCAAGGTGCAGGCACATCCGCTCATCGCCTCGTCCGTCGCGGTCGGAGGATTCCTCTACGACGTCGACACCGGACTGCTCGACCAGGTCATCTGACCGGCTGCTCGACCTGGTCACCTGGACCGGCGCGGCCTGGTCGGGTACGAGGATCTTGAGCGGCCTCTCAGCAAGCGAAACCCCGTCCTGGCAAGGACGGGGTTTCGACTCGATGTGGGCGATACTGGGATCGAACCAGTGACCCCTCGCGTGTGAGGCGAGTGCTCTCCCGCTGAGCTAATCGCCCGGGATTTCACTACAGAAACGCGAGGGAAACCCTAGCGCACGCCGGTCAACGCCACGAGCGCACCCAGTCGAGGGTGCCGACCAGCGGCGCCGGCCATCCGAACGTCGCGACCCACCACCATCCGCCACCGACGACGACCACGACCACTCCCACGCCGATGAGCAGATTGCGCCTGCGTACCTTCGGGTCGAGCGCCTTGGCACTCGCCTCGCGGGCCCTCTCGCGGGCCCAGTGCAGGATGCGCTGCGCCCACGCGAACTCCGTCGCGAGGATCGCGAGGCCAAAGATGACCGCCAGCCAACCCGGACCCGGTGTGACGAACATGATGAGGCCGGCCAGGACGAAGACCACCCCGACGATGAATACCGCGACCCGCCAGGTGGCGTCGAGGGTGCGGTTCCGGCGGACTCGGCGGCGAACGCGGCGAGCGTGGTGCCGAAGGAGTCGCCTGCGGCCCGGAGGTTTCTGCGTCGTCACCGCTTCCTCTCGCGTGACTGTTTCCTCACGGGTGGCGGAGTCGGTGTCGACCCGATCGGGAACGTCCGATCCGTTCCTGGTCACGGGCTTCGTTGCCGCATCGGTGGACTCGACCGTGTCTCGCCCCGGCGTGTCGGTGTCCATGCCGGGCCGGCGGTCCTCGCGCACAAGTCCTCCTGTGTCCCCCCGCACCGATTCGGGTGCGATACCGTCGCCGTCACCGTCTCGGTGCACGCCATAGCCTACGTTTCGGCAGAGAGTACCCCGCGAACATGAGCTCTACCTCGTCCCATCACCGCGGATCTTGTCTCGGATACCGAGACAATCCGGGGTGCGAATCGGCCAGACCGGGACGCACCAACCCCCCGGGTTTGAGGGATGGCCACTGGTAGGAGCAAACTCTCGCCCTATGGCCCTACCGCCGGTCCCGTAACACCCACGGAAAGGCCCCCGCCCCCCGATGGATGCACTCCCCGCTTCGGTGACACACGCGCTCCCGCTCCGGCTGATTGACGGAACGGGCGCCGCGCTGAATCTCACCGCAGAGCTTCGATACGACGCTGCCGACCCCTATGCCGTCGATGCGGTGTTTCACACTGGTGAACCCCGCGGAGTCCGCTGGGTGTTCGCTCGTGACCTCCTGTCCGAAGGACTCTTCCGACCGAGTGGCGAAGGTGACGTCCACGTGTCACCTCTCGTCGACGAAAACGGTCGGGCGATCGTCCTCATCGAACTGCGTTCCCCCGACGGGGAGGCGGTGCTGCACGCACCGGCGGAGGGCCTGGCGGCCTTCCTCCAGAGCACCTACGCAATCGTCGCTCCGGGCGGCGAGAGTGGACACGTGGACCTTGACGTCCTCGTGGAGGAGCTTCGCCGCAGCGGAGGACCCGCGCTGTAGCAGCCGTTCGGCGCCTCAGGGATCGGTGTGCTCCACCGCCCGGCGTGAGAACGTCTCCATCGCACGTGCGGTCAATGGACCTGGTGCGTCCAGCGTGCGCCCGCCCAGGGCGTGTACGCCCTGCACATCTCGCGTCGTCGAGGTCAGAAAGATCTCCTCGGCCTCCCCGAGGACGCTCATCGGCAGGTCACGCTCCTCGACCTCGCACCATTCACAGACGAGCGCACGGGTGACCCCCGCCAGGCAACCGGACGTAAGCGGCGGGGTGTAGAGCTTTCCGTCCAGAGCCAGAAAAACGTTCGAACCGGTGCCTTCGCAGACATTGCCCACCGTGTTGGCGAACAACGCCTCGGAGCCGCCACGCTCCCGGGCATAGGCGAGTGCGACGACGTTCTCGGCGTACGACGTGGTCTTCAGCCCGGCCAAGGCACCGCGTTCGTTGCGTACCCACGGCACGACGACCACCGCTGTCGTCTCCGGTCGGGCAGAAAGGTCCGCGATGCCCACCATCAGGGTGAGGGCCTGGTCACCGCGCTCCGAGCCCATCGGCGCGGGACCTCCCGTGACGGTGATCCGGAGCCGTCCCTCCGGCTTGCCCCATCCTCCGACGACCTCTCGCACGGCCTGACGGACCTGATCGAGATCGAGTTTTGCCAGACCGAGCCCGTCGGCGGACCGAGCCAGGCGGTCCAGGTGCCGGCTCAGAGCGAACGGTCGCCCTCCGACGACCTTGATCGTCTCGAACACGCCGTCGCCGACGGTCATACCGTGATCGAGCGGCGACACCGCCGGCGCGCCGGGATCGGTGACGACGTGTCCGTTGACCCACAGCCTCATGAGACCCGCATGCCCTTCTGTCGTTGGATTCGTCGCCTCACAGCGCGACGAGTCCGGTGTTGCCAGACTATGGCCGTCGGTGAGTGCCCCGGCACCTAGCCTTCGATACATGCGGCGACGGCACCTGGGGATTTCTGTTGTCCTCATCATCGTTGTCGTCGCCGCGGGCCTGTCCTGGCTGGGCTCGGCGCGAGGCGTCGGGACGTACGAAGCCGCCGATCCCGACTGGCACGCGCGAGCGACATCGAGGGCGGGCTCCGGTGCCTCGTCAGAGGCACGGACACCGAACCCGCGAACGATCGACCCGAGCTTCTCCGTAGGGGCGACCCCGGGACGGACGGGCCCGGCACGACGGAAGTCGGGCCGTACGAACGCCACGCCGACCAGCGCCGCCCGGGCGGCCCCTCCGGATACCAGGGCCCGCACGCCGACTGCGCGGCCGCGTCGTCCGGGTCGAGGCTCGCATCCGCCGACCGGCGCGGCGACCCGCCCGATCACCCTCGCATTCGCCGGCGACATCCACTTCGAGGGTCACCTCAGACCACTGCTCGACGAGCCTGGCAGCTCCCTCGTACGGCTGAGGCCCGAACTCGCCGCAGCCGACCTCACCGTCGCCAACCTGGAGACGGCGGTAACCACGCGAGGCGAACCGGAGGACAAGGAGTTCACGTTCCGCACGTCGCCCAAGGCGTTCGACGCAGTGGCGGCCGCAGGCGTCGACGTCGTGTCCATGGCGAACAACCACGGCGTCGACTACGGCCCCGAGGGTCTCGCCGACACACTCGCCGCGGCAGGCGTCGCCCCGGTCGGCGTCGTCGGGATCGGTGCCGATGACGATCAGGCGTTCGCCCCTCACGTCGCGACGATCAGGGGGACGAAGGTTGCCGTCATCGGTGCCGACGCCGTGGCCGACCACACGACAAGGGCATTCTCCGCCGGCCCCACCCAGGCGGGCGTGGCGTCGGCTCTCGATCCCACCCGCCTCGCGGCGGAGGTCAGGAAGGCACGCCAGCTCGCCGACGTGGTGGTCGTCTATCTGCACTGGGGAACCGAGCTCGAGAGCTGTCCGACCACGAACCAGCGGCTCCTCGCTCGCGAGCTCGCGGCGGCAGGCGCGGATGTCGTGGCCGGTACCCATGCCCATGTCCAGCTCGCTGCCGGAAAGCTGGACGGGTATGACACCTTCGTCGCGTACGGCCTCGGCAACTTCGTCTGGTACAACCGCAGCTCGGAACGCACGACGTCGACCGGAGTCCTCACGCTGACGCTGGAGGGCCGATCGGTGACCGGATCCTCCTGGGCGCCTGCGATGATCGGCGAAGACGGCGTGCCGTCATTCGCCTCCGGAGGCCGCGCAGCGGAGATGCGCAGCGACTGGGCGGCCCTCCGCGGCTGCTCCGACGTGCGCGCGGTGCCCGAACCGCCGGTGTGAGCCCCAGGTGTGAGAGCCGCCGCCGATCAGCTAAAGTGCTCTGCGCGCCCAAGAACACATATGGGCGCGCACGCGGACGTAGCGCAGCTGGTAGCGCATCACCTTGCCAAGGTGAGGGTCGCGGGTTCGAATCCCGTCGTCCGCTCGGAGCGGGCCTGAGGTCGTCTGGGGTGATCCCCCAGGACCGCACGCCGCAGGTCTGTCATCGGTGGAGTGGCCGAGAGGCGAGGCAACGGCCTGCAAAGCCGTGTACACGGGTTCAAATCCCGTCTCCACCTCGAAAGCTTGGTGACGAGGGCGATTAGCTCAGTGGGAGAGCACTACCTTGACACGGTAGGGGTCACTGGTTCAATCCCAGTATCGCCCACCCCGTTTGCGCAGGTCAGAGGCCCTATGCGGGATCCGGCACACGTCTGCCAGGGCTCCGCGATGCCTCCCGAGTGGAAACTGCGCGACGCGCGGCCACTGAACGGTCACCCTTCCCGTGCAACTGCTCCTGGAACTGGGCAGATGTCGGGTTTGCCAAAAATGGCTCTGGTGAGATCGAGGCGCGCCACCGACGCGCAGCGGCGCACGGCCGCCCCCGCGGGCCGCCCTCAAGGGGCAGTTCGTCACAAGAGGCTCGAACGGCCTGGGGCAACCCTTGTGACTTCCACTTCGATCGTGTTCAGGAGTTGCGATGGCTGCACTGCCGTATGCCGAGTATGGGTCTGTTCCGCTGTCCGATGTCCGGCCGCAAGGTTGGCTGTTGGAGTTTCTCCGGCGTCAGTGCGCTGGGATCACAGGGCACCCACAGGCGAGCGGCTATCCCCTGGATCGTACGTTCTGGGACAACCCGTCACGGCTGCCGGATGTGGCCGACCCGGCGATGGTGTGGTGGCCGTACGAACAGACGGCGTACTGGGTGGACGGTGCGCTCAAGGCCGGCTTCCTGGCCGGTGACGAGACCGTCCATCGCATGGCGTTGGCGCAGGTCGAGGGGGCAATCGCGACCGCCGCGCCAGATGGCTTCCTCGGGCCGGAACTGTTCCGTACCGGCAACCGGTGGCCGTACGCCGTCTTCTTCCGCGCGGTACTCGCCCAGTACGGCATCACTGGTGATCGACGACTCCTCGATGCGCTGGTATCCCACTACCGGAGCACACCGCACCCGATGGATTCCCGCCGCGACGTGTCCGGCGTCGAGATCCTCCTCGCCCTCTACGCCGAGACTCGCGAGCCTGATCTTCTCCAGATGGCGACCGACTTGTACGAGCGGTTCAACTGCGAGGCGACGGACCACAACGTCGACTTGTCCCTGGCCGGCATGGGCTCTGACCGACCCGTCACGACACATGGCGTCGCGTTCAACGAGATCGCGAAGCTCGGCGCGCTGATGTACGCGGCCACCGGTGAGCGCGACAGCCTCGACGCCACGGTGCATGCGTACGCCAAAGTCGAAGGCGCCCATCTGCTGGCCGACGGGTTGCACTCCGCCTCGGAAGCCATGTGCGGGAACGACCCGCTCGCGTCCCACGAGACCTGCACCATCACGGACTACACCTGGTCGCTTGGACACCTGTTACAGATCACCGGAGATTCCCGTTACGCCGACCGGCTCGAACGGGTGATCTTCAATGCCCTTCCCGGCGCCCTGATGAAGGACTTCACGGCGTTGCAGTACTTCTCGTGCCCCAACCAGGTGATCGCCACCAACGCCAGCAACCACAACTCGATGTCTCGCGGTGACAACCGGATGGCGTACCGCCCGGGACACCCGGTGCAGTGCTGTACCGGCAACGTGCAGCGCGCTCTGCCGAACTACGTCGAGCGCATGTGGATGCGCCGCGCTGGCGACCGCGATGGCAGGGTCGATGAGATCGTCGCCGCGCTCCTCGGCCCGAGCCGGATCGAGGCGCGGCTAACCGATACACCGGTGACGATCGAGGAGCACACGCGGTACCCATTCGAGCCTGCCGTCGGCTTCACGCTCACCCCAGCCCGTCCGGTCCGCTTTGCGTTCACCGTGCGCATACCTGGATGGTGCCGGGAACCGGTCGTGACCGTCAACGACCGGCCGATCGCCGAGACCCCCGTCCAGGGGGGCTTCTGCCGGATCGAGCGCGAATGGCATCCGGGCGACCGAGTGGACCTGGCGCTTCCCTTCGAACTGATGGCGAAACGCTGGCCAGGCGGCGGAGTCAGTCTCGAACTCGGGCCGCTGACGCTCAGTCATCCGATCTCGGCACCGCTCACGGTCGACACGGAGGATGATTGGGAGCGGACGCCGCAGGAGTTCCGCCTCGCCGGGCCGCAACGGAGGCTGCCCGGGTTTCCCGCGTACACGCTTTCTCCCGAGAGGCCGTGGGCGTACGCTCTGGCGATCGACGAGACATCGCCGCCCGACATGGCCGACGTGGTGTGGAGCGAGAGCACCGGGTTTCCGCTGGACGTGGACACCCCAGCAGTGCGGGTCTTCGTGCCAGCCCGGCGCGTTCAGGATTGGTCCCTGGTCGAGACCGACCGGGTGTCACGCACGCTGCCGTCGTTCGCCAATGGCCGATTCCGCATGGTCGAGCACGAAGTCACCGGACAGTTCACCCTGACCCCGCCCCTACCCGAGCCCGGCACCCTTCCCGACCGGCTATCGGAGGACGTCGGACGGATCGAGTTGGTGCCACTGGGCAACACCCTCCTGAGACTTACAGTCTTTCCCACCGCGGAACCGCCGGAGAACCGGTAAGCGCCCCCCGCTACCCAGAGGTTCTGATTCGCGCCACCAGGCCGGCGGGCCAAGCGGGTGCGGGGTGGTGCGCACGTTCTGCGGGTTCTGGACGTCTGACTCCCTGCGCTACCTCACGTCGCCTGGGCTAAGGTTAGGCGTACCTAATCCTCGGACTGTCCTAGGAGCGCACCGATGCGGCATCGGCTGGGGCTGCCGGCTGCTATCGCCGGGCTCGGCCTCATCCTCGCCGCCGGGCTGGCGGCCTGTGGCGGCGAGAACGCGGTCGACGACAGCAAGCTCGTGATCTACTCCGGACGCCAGGAGGACCTCGTGGGGCCGCTCATCGAGCGGTTCGAGGAGAGCACGGGGATCGAGACGTCCGTGCGGTACGGCAACACCGCCCAGCTGGCGGCCCAGATCCTGGAGGAAGGCGACCGCACGCCGGCCGACGTCTACTTCTCCCAGGACGGGGGCGCGCTCGGTGCGTTGGCCAAGGGCGAACGGCTCGCCCGCTTGTCGCAAGGCGTCCTTGACAGGATCCCCGAGCGGTACCGCGCCGCCGACGGGACGTGGATCGGCACGTCTGGCCGGGCCCGCGTCATCGTCTATGACCCTGACCAGCTGAGCCCGGACGAGATACCGGACAGCGTGATGGAGCTCACCGACCCGCGCTGGAAGGGCAAGATCGGCATCTCGCCGAGCAACGCGTCGTTCGAGGCCTTCGTCACGGCGATGCGGGTCATGGAGGGCGAGGACGTCACCCGCGAGTGGCTGGAAGGGATCAAGGCCAACGACGTCCAGACGTTCGACAACAACATCCTCGTCCTCAACGCCGCGGAGGACGGCCTGATCGCCCTGGGCCTGATCAACCACTACTACTGGTACGAACAGGTCGCCGAGGAAGGACTCGAGGCCGTGCCGGCCCGGCTGAAGTTCCTCGACAACGAGGACCCGGGCGCGCTCGTCAACGTCGCAGGCGCGGGTGTCCTGCGCGGGGCCGACCATGCCGGTGAGGCGCGGAAGTTCGTGGACTTCCTGGTCTCGCCGCAGGCGCAGAGGTACTTCGCCACAGAGACGAAGGAGTACCCGCTGATCGAGGGGGTACCCGCCGTCGAGGACCTCCCGCCGTTGGACAGCCTGAACAGCCCGGACATCGACCTGTCCGACCTCGACACGCTGGAGCACACGCTGCGGATGATCGAGGACGCCGGACTGACGTGACCACCGCGGCACCCGCGCGGAGCGCGGCACGACCAGGACGGCCCGCCGGGCAGAGGGACCGCCCGCCGCTCGTTCTCCTCGTGCCCGCGCTGATCGCGGCCGCGGTGGCGTTGCTCCCGTTGCTCTACCTCGCCGTCCGCGCGTCCGAGCAGGGCCTCGGCACGGTGGTCGACGTCCTCGCCCGCGAACGCACCCTGCTCCTCGTCGTCCGCAGCCTCGTCCTGGCCGCCACCGTCAGCGGTCTCGCCCTGGTCCTCGGTGTCAGCCTCGCGTGGCTCGTCGCCCGCACCAGGCTGCCCGGCCGGCGCCTCTGGGGAGTGGTGCTCGCCCTGCCGCTCGCGGTGCCGTCGTACGTCGCCGCGTTCGCCTGGCTGTCGCTCCTGCCGCGCTTCGGTGGCCTCGCCGGTGCGACCCTGGTCCTCGGGCTGGCCTGCTATCCGTACGTCTACCTCCCGGTGCTGTCGGCGTTCGAACGGATGGATCCCGCACACGAGGAGGTGTCGCGCTCGCTCGGACTCGGGCCGGTCCGGACGTTCGTGGCGGTGACGCTCCGGGAGGTCCGGCCGGCCGCGGCTGCCGGTGTACTGCTCGTGATGCTGTACGTCCTGTCCGACTTCGGTGCGGTCGCGATCCTGCGCTACGACGTGTTCGCCCGGGTCATCTATACGTCGTACCGGTCGAGCTTCGACCCCACGCCGGCCGCGATCCTCGGCTGCCTGCTGGTGGTTCTCACCGTGGTGATCGTCTGGGGCGAGAACCGCGCCAGGGGCCGCGCCGGCTATGCCCGGGTGGGCGGGGGCGTCGCGCGATACAGGGAGCGGGTGACCCTCGGGTGGCGGGGTGCGGTGCCCGCGGTGTTGTGGTGCGGCGCGGTGGCCGGCGTCGGGGTCGGCGTGCCGTTTGCGGCCCTTGCGTACTGGCTGCTGGGCGGGCGGTCGGCCGGTCTCGGACTCGATGATCTGGTCCCCGCGATGCTCACCACGCTCGGCGTCTCGGCGCTGGGCGCCCTGGTGACGGTCGCCCTCGCGGTGCCTGTCGGCGTGGTGGCCGCGCGGTATCGGGGGCGGGTCGGACGCCTGCTCGAGCAGGCGGCGTTCGTCCCGCACGCCCTGCCCGGAATCGTCCTCGCGCTGTCGCTCGTGTTTCTGTCGGTCCGTTACCTGTACCCGCTCTACCAGCGGCTTCCGGTGCTCGTCCTCGCCTACGCCGTGTTGTTCCTGCCCCTCGCGGTGGGTGCGGTGCGGGCGTCGGTCGCGCAGTCACCACCGGTCCTCGAGGAGGTCGCGCGCTCGCTCGGCCGCAGGCCGCTCGACGTCCTACGGCACATCACCCTCCCCCTGGCCGCGCCCGGGGTTGCCGCGGGCGCCGCTCTCGTCTTCCTCACCTGCATGAAGGAACTGCCCGCGACCTTGCTGCTCCGGCCGACCGGGTTGGAGACGCTCGCGACGGAGCTGTGGGGGCGTACGGAGACGGGTGCGTACGCAGCGGCCGCACCCTACGCGGCAGCCCTCGTCCTGCTCGCGGCGCTGCCGACGTTCGTCCTGGGCCGGCGCTGGGGAGCACTACGCGAGGAGGCCGGTCCATGAGCGAGCTCACCGTGCGTGGAGTCGCCAAGAGCTTCGGTGACGCCGCCGTCCTGCGGGGCGTGGATCTCACCGTCGGCAAGGGCACTCTCGCCGCCGTGCTCGGCCCGTCGGGGTGCGGGAAGACCACGCTGCTCCGGATCATCGCCGGCTTCTGCCGCCAGGACGCCGGCGAGGTGCTGCTCGACGGGCGGGTCGTCGCCGGGCCCGCCGGTGTCGAGCCACCGGAGCGGCGGCGCATCGGAGTGGTGCCTCAGGAGGGTGCGCTGTTCCCGCATCTGTCCGTCGGCCGCAACGTGGCGTTCGGACTCCCCCGCGGTCGCCGGCGAACGGCGCGGGTGCCGGAGATGCTCGACCTCGTCGGTCTCGGCGGCTATGCCGAACGCATGCCCCACGAGCTGTCCGGCGGCCAGCAACAGCGGGTAGCGCTGGCCAGGGCCCTGGCACCGGAGCCCGCCCTCGTCCTGCTCGATGAGCCCTTCGCCGCGCTCGACAGCGCACTCCGCGCGACAGTGCGCAGTGACGTCCGCGCCGCGCTGCATGCGGCCGGTGCCACCGCGGTGCTCGTCACCCACGACCAGCAGGAGGCGCTGTCGATGGCCGACCTGGTGGCCGTGCTCCGCGACGGCCGCGTGGTGCAGGCGGCACCGCCGGCAGGCCTCTACCGGGAACCGGGTGATGTGGAGGTGGCGACGTTCGTGGGCGAGGCGAACGTCCTCGATGCCGTGCTGCGCGACGGCCGGGTCGCCAACAGTCCGCTCGGCGAGGTGACCGTGCGCCGATCCCTCCCGTCCGGCCCCGGAGTCGTCGTCATCCGGCCGGAGCAGGTCAGGGTCGAGGCCGCCGGCCACGGTGTCGCCGCCGAGGTCAGCGGCGGGGAGTTCTACGGTCATGACGCGCTGGTGCGGCTCTCCGTACGCCAGGACGGCGGGGCGCCGGTTCAGGTGACCGCCCGCGTCCAGGGGGCGCCCGCACCACCTGTGGGTGCCGAGGTCGGCCTGGTCGTGGTCGGCGAGGCGGAGTTCTTCCCCACCGGCCACTGACGCCATGGCCGGTGCAGGACCCCGGCCAGCACATCGCATGCGGTGCTGACCGGCGCCCACACGGCCTGCCTACTCGCTGGCGGAGCCGGAGCCCGAACCGGATCCCGAACCGGACCCGGAACCCGAACCTGACCCGCTTCCGGACCCGTCGTCGTTGCAGCCGGCGAGACCCAGCGTGCCGGTGAGGGCGAGCGCCGCGATCACGGCGCCCAGCCGGCGACTCATGCGTTCCATCCTGATCGTCCTTCCTCTCGTACTGCGGGCTCATCTCTCAGACACATCTCGTACTGCGGCTCATCTCGTGCTGCCGCTCATCTCGTACTGGCCGTGAGTGCTGCCGCGTCCTCGTCCTCGTGGGACGTCTCGTCGAGTACCGCCTCGGCGTTCTCGCGCCGCCTCGCCTGCGACCATCCGGCCGCGACCAGGCAGACAAGGACCGCGCACCAGATCAGGTGACCGACCCAGAAATGTGACCAGCCCGCGCGGTAGTCCGGCAGGAACACGCGAAGGAGCTGGTACGCCGGGTTGTCGACGCCTTCGAAGTGCGCCACCCAGGTGATCTCGCCTGCCCACCCGTCGACCAGCAGGGTCACCAGGGCGAGGACACCGACGAGTCCGAGGACGCCGGCCACCACGCGGACACCGACCGGGGACCTGCCCAGCCACCACAGCACCATGACAAGAGCCAGTGGCAGGACGACGACGACCTGCCTGCCGGGCCACCAGAACCCGTTCATGGTGAGCGCGACGAACGTCGCCACCAGCCAGCCGGCGGCCAGCGGTACGGCCAGGGCGGCCCATCCCCGGGGACGGACGGCCAGGAGCGCACCGAGGGCGGCCACGGCGAGCAACCATGCCGGTTGCCACGCCGCCAGGCCGTACGCCTGGTCGGTGAACAGGCTGACGAGTCGCAGGCTGCGGCCCACGTAGTCGGGCGCGACGCCGACGACGCTGAACTCGCCCGTGTCCACGAAGTGGTCACCGCTCGCGTAGACGGTCCAGCCACCCCAGATCGCCTGATGGGCGGCCAGGTAGGTGATCCCGGAGACCAGCAGTCCGCCTGTCAGACCGAGCACCGCCTGCCGCCGCCGCGCCAGCACCAGCCGGGCCAGCGCGACCAGTACCAGCGCAGCCGCGACGGGTGCGTACTTCACTCCGAGCCACGGCAGCGCGGTCACGGCGAGCACCAGTACGACCAGACCTCGGGCACCGAGCCGGCCGGTCAGCGCCGCGACCGCCACGGCCACCGCGAGTGCCGCCGGGAGCTCCGGGTACACCTGCTGGCCGTAGACGGCGAGCGGTGGCGACGCGAACGCCACCGCCACGCCGGAGGTCGCCAGACCGAGCGGCACCTGGAACCGGCGTACGGCAGTCCAGACCGAAAGGGCAGCGGCGACACCGGCGACCGCTGAAAGCGCCGCCTTGGCAGCGAGGAACCCGCCGAGTCTCATGGGCACCGCCAGCAACACCGGCAGGAGCGGGTCATGCGGACTGAGCTCCCGCCCGTCCTCCAGCGGCGCCGTCTGCATGGGTAGGTCGTCGTGGAAGTACGCCCGCCACCTCTCGGCCGCGAGTTCGTCGGAGATGTCGAGGTCGCCGTCCTCGGCGAGCGAGAGCGCGGTCAGGAGGTACTGCGGCTCGTCGACGGCCGCATGGCCGCCCCGGGTCGCGTGGACGCCGATCCCGAGCAACGCGGCAGTCGTGGCCACGACGAAGACAACCACCATCGCCCAGACCAGGGGAGGCGGCGGCGCGGGGCGGGTCACGTCACCGTCACCACGCCGCTCCCCCGATGGCGAGCCGATCCGGCGGCTGTCCCCACCCCGGTGCCGGCGTCTGTTTGTCCGCTGGCCGCGACCTGGCGGGTGATGACGTCGCGAAGGTCCGTCACCGGGACGAATCCGACCGCCTTCCGCAGCCGGCGCACGTCGGCGAGGGTGTCACTCACCTCGTCCGGATGGGCGGGCGTCACTGCCGTCGTCACGTCGACACCCAGAACCTCAGCCGTGACGTCGACCAGGGAGCGCAACCGGTGGCCGACGCCGGTACCGACGTTCATCGGCCCGCGGACGTGCCGTTCGGCGAGGGCGACGAGCGCCCGTGCGGCGTCGCGTACGTCGGTGATGTCGCGGGTGCGGTCGAGGGAGCCGAAGATGTGCAGTGCCTGGCCGTTCCGGGCGGCGGCGATCCAGCGGGTGAGGGCCATGTCGGGCCGTTGGCCTTCGCCCGCGACGGTGAACATCCGTGCCATGGCGACGACACCGCCGGCATCGATGCGCCGACGGCACAGCTGTTCGGCCGCACGCTTGCTCTCGGCGTACCCGCCCATCGGCCGCAAAACGTCGGACTCCACGCACGGCTTCCCGGCTACCGAACCGCCGTAGACGGACGAGGACGACGCCACAACGAGCGGCGTGCGCAGGGGCACCGCGTCGAGTACCACCTGCGTCGCCAGGACGTTGTCGCGGTGGCGCCGCTGCGCGACGTCAGGCCCGCCGTCGCGGACGCCCGGGCACCCGGCCAGGTGGACTACGGCGTCGGCGGAGTCGAGCGCCTCACGCACGCCCGCGTCGCCTGCGAGCAGGTCGGCGGTGAGCGACGTGAAGCGTCGACCGGCAACCGGGTTGAGGCCCACCGGTGGCGGATGTGGCCGGCGGTCGACGCCGACCACGGCGTATCCCGCGTCGAGCAGCGTCCGGACGGTCGTCTGGCCGACGAAGCCGGCCGACCCGGTCACGACGACAGCCACGCTGTCTCCTCCACTCGCCACATGATGGTGGGGAAGGCTAGCCTAACCTCAGCAGGCTGTCATCCGCGGGGGCGCTTCCTGCTGGTCGGCCCTTGATCGCTTGTCTCCTCCCGAGAGGAAGCGCCCTATGCGCACCGCCCGCCGGGTGATCGGCCTCGCCCTTCTCGTCGTGGCCTGCGGTTACCTCGTCACGGTCGTCGACGCCGGAGTACTCGCGAAGGTCCTGGCCGCAGTCACCGCAGATCCGCTCGGTCTGCTCGTCGCGCTCGCGTGCTACGCACTCGCGTTCGACCTGCGTGCCCGGGCGTGGCGGCGGATGCTGCCCGGACTCGCGTACGGCCACTCGTGGGCAGCCCTTCACGTGAGCCTGCTGGGCAACCACGTCCTGCCGTTCCGGTTGGGTGAGGCCCTGCGGGTGACGAGCGTGCTCCGGCGTACCGACCTCCCCGCCGGGCCAGTCACCGCCACCGCCGTCACCTCCCGGGTGGCCGACCTGCTGAGTGTGGTGCTGCTCGCCCTTGTCGCTGTTCCAGGACTGGTGCTCGATGTCACCGACCCGTGGGTGTGGGCGCTCCTGGCCGGCCTGGTGGCTCTCGGGGCCGCGGCGGTGTGGTGGGTACGCAGGCTCAGGCTCACCGCCGCCCAGACCGGGACCCGGCCCGGCGAGAGGGTACGGCTGCCAGGTGGGCTCGTGGTCGCGGCAGCTGTCGTGGCGTGGGTGCTCGAGTCGGCCGTCGTCTGGGAGATCGCGCGGACCGCGGGGGTGCCGCTGGAGCCCCTTCAGGCCGTCGCGGTCACGGCAGTGACGATCGTGGCGCAGGCGGTGGCCGTCACGCCGGGCGGTTTCGGATCGTACGAAGCCGCCGCCACGGCCGCGCTCACCGGCCTCGGTGTGCCGACGGGTCAGGCCTTCGCGATCGCGCTCGCGACGCATGCGGCGAAGACGGTCTACGCCCTACTCGTCGGAGGTGTCGCGCTCCTCGTTCCTGCGCCGACGTACTGGGGACTGCTGCGCCTGCCGCGTACCGTCCCGCCTCGCCCGACGCCGTGGTCGATCGAGTCCGCGGCACCGGTCGTCGCGATCATGCCGGTGCACAACGAGCAGGACACCGTAGGTGAGGTCGTACGCAGGTTGCCGGAGACGGTCCACGGCAGGCCGGTCCAGTGCGTGGTCGTCGACGACGGGTCCTCCGACGGGAGCGCGGAGCAGGCGGCGGGTGCCGGTGCCCACGTCGTCCGGCACGGCCGCAACCTCGGTCTCGGCGCCGCGGTCCGGAGAGGGCTCGCGGAGGCGACGAAACTGCGGCCCGCCGCGGTGGTCTACCTCGACGCCGACGGGGAGTACCAGCCCGAGGAGCTCGCACGGCTCGCCGAACCAGTCCTCACCGGAGGTGCCGACTACGTGATCGGCTCGCGGTTCGCCGGGGACATCCGCCGGATGCACGCGCACCGGCGACTCGGGAACGTCGTGCTGACCTGGTGGGTGCGCTGGCTCACCCGGCGCCGGGACGTGACCGACGGCCAGAGCGGCTACCGCGCCTTCTCCGCCCGGGCGGCCGCCGAGGCCGAGATCGTGCACGACTACAACTACGCGCAGGTCCTCACCCTCGACCTGCTCGCCAAGGGGTACACCTACACCGAGGTGCCGATCACCTACGCGTTCCGGGAGAGCGGGCGATCGTTCGTCCGGCTCGGGCGTTACCTGCGCAAGGTGGTCCCTGCCGTCCACCGGGAGCTGAACGGGCCGGGATTTCAGTCCTCGACCACGTGGGCGGCGAACCGCTCCCGCGCGGCCGACCATGCCACGTCGTCGAACCCCCGCGCGGAGAGCGCGTCGACCGCGTCGTAGGCCATCGCGAGCGCATGGTGGGTGTTGTCATGGGCGAAGGTGCCCAGCCGCCCGAACGTCGTCACCCGCGGCAGGTCCAGCGCCCAGGCGTCGAGGGCGCTGAGGTGCTGTTCGAAACCCAGGTCATAGACCGGATAGACATGCGGCAGCCGGCGGACCTCCACATCCGCGCGGGCGGCCGGGCGGAGGCCCGTCCTGGCAAGGGCGTCGTCGACCATCTCCGCGAGATCCTCGGCCGAGGCCTTCCACACCGGATCACCCATCGCACAAGGGACTTCCGCGCACAAGGCGCTGCGATCCGCGGGATCGTCGACACTGACGCGGTAGTTGGCCGGCTCGGAGATCCGCGTGACCGGTGTCTCGGGTCCAGGCAGATAATGCGCGTCGTACGCCGAGTAGCGGCCACCCTCGTGCACCACGTAGACGAGCACCATCGCCCGGAAGCGCAGGTGTTCCGCCGCCTCGAGCGCGGCGTCAGGACGTGGTTCGGCGATTCGACCGAGCACGGGAAGCGGGATCGTCGAGAACACCTGCTCCGCCCGCAGGGTCGCGCCGTCGGTGGTGCCGATGGTGACGCCTCCCGCGCCGGTCGACAGGCGCTCGGCCGCGACACCCAGGCGGATGCTCGCGCCGGCATCGGTAGCCGCCTCCGCGAGAGCTTCCACGATCTGGCCGAAGCCCCGGCGAGGATAGAAGAAGACCCGGCCCTGCCCCTTCGCCTCGGCACCGCCTCTCTGGCTCCGTCCAGACCGGCGCAGCATCCGCGCGGCGATCTTCCACGGCGTGTCCGCCGTCACCCTGCGGCGGGCCTGCTCCCCCGCGATCCGGTCGCCGGGCAGACCCCAGAGCTTGCGTGCGTACGGTGCGTAGAGCGCGTCGTACAACGCCGGACCGAGGCCGGCCCGCAACACGTCGGCGTAGGTGTCGGCCTGCGGCCGGCGTAGCGGCGCGGTCACCGCATCCCGCGCGACCCGGGCGAGCAGGCCGGGCGGGAGCGCCCTGACCAGTTCGGCGGCACGCAGCGGGAAGCCCACCCACCGCTCGCCCACCCGGAGGCGGCCGTGGCGCGGTCGGGTCTGCAGGTCGGAGCCGAGGAGACCGTGCAGGTCGGCGAGCAGCTCGGGTGGCGTGGCCGGGTGCAGCCGGTGGCTGCCGTGGTCGACGCGGACACCGGCGACCTCGAAGCTCGCCGCCATGCCGCCGACGGAGGGCGCGCGTTCGAGGACGGTGACGCTCAGCCCTCGCCGCGCCGCGCGCCAGGCGGCCGCGAGCCCGGCCGGACCGGCGCCCAGCACCACGAGGTCGGCCGAAGCCGCGGAACTGTCTGCCACGCCAGCCATTCCTACACGGTGGACCGCCGGCGCGGTGCCGCGGGCCTCACCCCGCGGCAGAGACCTCGATGTCCCGGGCCTCGGCGTCAGGAGCGGCGAAGGCCAGCAGTCGGTCCCCTTCCTTGCCGAGGGCGGCCTGGTCGCGCTTCGTCAGGCGGACGAACGGATCGACTCGGAGCGTCACTTTCCTGCGCTGCTTGACGATCCGCCAGGTCCCGCGGACGAAACCGTCGACGAGAACGGTTCCGGGGAAGATCCCGTTGACGGTGTAGATGCGCGGCCAGTGTTCGTCGGCGATCACCCGGGTGCGGTCGGCATGGGCGAGCAGCAGGTTGTCGAACTCCGCGACATACCGGACAGGAGCCGGAGTGTCCGGGTCGGGGCGCGGCGCGTCGGGCAGGTCGACCAGCTCGCGTCCCCGTTCGTCCCGGAACGTCCGGAGCTCCGGCCGGATACCGTCGACGACCTCGCCGAGCTTCGTGAGCCCTGACCACTTCGCGATGTCCGCGACAGTGGCCGGGCCGAATGCGGCGAGGTACCGCCGGACCAGCTCGGCGAGGGCCGGCTGAGGGTCCATCGGAGCGCCCAGCCAGGACTCCGCGGACGTGTGCCGCGCGAGTCCGCCGGCACCCCAGATCGCCCGTGGGGGTACCTGCACGAGGGGCACTTTGGCGCGGACGACCTGGGCGAGTGCCGAGGCGTCCCGGTCGGGCCATTGCTCCCGTAGCTGGGCGCCCAGCTCGGCGAAGGTGAGTGGCCGCTCGTCCACCAGCGCGCGGCCGGCCTTGGCGACCTCCTCGAGTTCCAGCCCGTCGAGGGACCGGCCGAACACGGCACTCAGGCCCCGCTCGGAGACGACCTGAACGAGCGGCCGCAGCAGCCGGCAGTCGCGCGCGGACACCAGGTGGATCGTCGAACGCATCAGCACGATGCGCACGACCTGCCGTGTCGTGAGCAGGTCCGCCAACTCCTCAGGCCGGAAGTCGACGAGCCGTGACCACAGCCCGTAGTACGGCGGGAACGGCGCCTGCGCCTGCAGGCCGGCCACGCGCTCCACCGCGTCGAGTGCGGGCAACCGCCACCGCTGGAGCAGCAGCTGCCGCTCGAGCGTGGTGCGGTTGAGCGCCCGCGTCGTGAGCACGTCGCTCATCGGTGCGACCGGAAGAAGGCGCGGACGTCTCCGGTAAGCAGGTCCGGCACCTCCATGGCCGCGAAGTGTCCGCCGGTGTCGAAGTCGCTCCAGTGCACGATCGTGTTGGTCTGCTCGGCGAACCGCCGGATGGCGATGTCCTCGGCGAACACCGCGACCCCGGTCGGAACGGCGGTCTTCGTGGGCCAGTTCTGGCTGCGCATGCTCTCAAGGTAGAGCCGCGCCGCCGAGCCCGCTGTCGCGGTGAGCCAGTAGAGCATGACGTTGGTGAGCAACCGGTCCCGGTCGATGGCCGCCTCGGGCAGGTCCTCGGCCGGATGCGTCCACTCCTTGAGCTTCTCGACGATCCACGCCAGCTGGCCGACCGGCGAGTCCGTGAGCCCGTACGCCAACGTCTGCGGGCGCGTCGCCTGGATCTGGAAGTACGCGTTGCCCTCGGACAGGAAGCGGTTCTTGCGTTCGATGCGTTCCTTCTCGACGTCGGTGAGCTCGGCGAGCACGGCGTCGTCGACCGGTCCGAACGGGATGAATCCGACGGTGGCGGCGTTGACGTGGACGCCCACGACCCGCTCACCGTCGACCCGCGCGAGGTCCGGTGCGATGAAGGCGCCGAAGTCGCCGCCTTGAGCCCCGTAGCGCTCGTAGCCGAGCCGGTGCATGAGCTCGGCGAACGCAACGGCCATGCGCCGGGAGTCCCAGCCGCCCTCGCGCGTCGGGCCGGAGAAGGCGAAGCCGGGCAGCGACGGGATCACCAGGTGGAACGCATCGGCCGGGTCGCCTCCGTGAGCGCGGGGGTCGGTGAGCGGGCCGATCACGTCGAGGAACTCCACCACCGACCCGGGCCAGCCGTGGCTGAGGATCAGCGGGAGTGCATTCGGCTCGGGTGACCGCACGTGGAGGAAGTGGATCCTCTGACCGTCGATCTCGGTCGTGAACTGCGGGAACTCGTTCAGCTCCGCTTCGTGCTTGCGCCAGTCGTAGCTGGTCCGCCAGTGCTCCACGAGGTCCCTCAGATAGTCCAGGGGTACGCCGTGGGTCCAGCCGACGCCGGGCAGCTCGTCCGGCCAGCGGGTGCGGGCGAGCCGGTCGGCGAGGTCGTCGAGGTCGGCCTGCGCGATGTCGAGGTGGAACGGCCGGATCTGCGGACTGCGCCCGGGCGGGTTGGTGTTCGTCATGCCAGTCACACTAGGAGCCAGTAAGGTCAGCTCTTGTCCTAACTCTTGGCGAGGATTCAGGGTATGCGGGAAACCTCTGGCCGGCTCCTCCAGCTGCTCTCGCTGCTGCAGAACCGGCGCGACTGGTCTGGCGCGGAGCTCGCCGAGCGGCTCGGCGTCACCGTGCGTACGGTCCGGCGCGACGTCGACCGCCTGCGGGCGCTGGGCTATCCCGTCCATGCGACCCGCGGAACCGCCGGCTACCGGCTGGGCGCGGGCGCCTCCCTGCCGCCGCTCCTGCTCGACGACGACGAGGCGGTCGCCGTGGCAGCGGGCCTGCGCACCGCCGCAGGTGGCACGGTCGCCGGCATCGAGGAGACGTCCGTGCGGGCACTCGCGAAGCTCGAGCAGGTCCTGCCGTCCCGGTTGCGCCACCGGATCAGCGCCCTGCAGGCGGTCACGGTTCCGATGGCCTCGGGTGCGGCGACCGTCGATCCGGGTGCGCTGACGCTCATCGCCACCTGCTGCCGCGACCACGACCGACTGCGCTTCGACTACCAGGCCCACGACCGGAGCTCGAGCGTGAGGACCGTCGAGCCACACCGCCTGGTCCACACCGGGCGGCGGTGGTATCTCGTCGCCTACGACCTGGACCGACACGACTGGCGAACGTTCCGGGTCGACCGGATCACACCACGCGCGCCCACCGGTCCGCGCTTCGCGCCGCGCGAGCCGCCCGATCCCGACATCGCGACGTACGCGTCCAGGGGTGTCTCGACCAGGACCTACCGGTACCAAGCCCGCTTCACGATGCATGCACCTGCCGAGGTGGTCGCCGACAGGGTGACGCCGACCTCGGGCGTCGTGGAGGCGGTCGACGCCGACACCTGCCTGCTCCACACCGGGTCCAACTCGCTCGAGGAGCTCGCGATCTACGTCGGAGTGCTGGGGTTCGACTTCCACGTGCACGAGCCTGCCGCACTCGTCCCGCACATCCGTACTCTCGCGGCGCGGTTCGGTCGCGCCGCTCAGTCCGCCCCTCAGGCGTCGCCGGACGACTCGGGGGCGAGGGCCGGCGCCGGCGATTCGGGCTGAGCACCATGCGCCTCCGCGGCGGTACGCCGCGCCGCCTCGTTCTCGCGCGTGAGTCCGGATCTGCTGCGTGGCTGCTCCCGCCGCTTCCCCACCCGTCGGTTCCCCACCTGCCGGTTCCCCACCTGCCGATTTCCCACCGGTTGCCGCAGAACCGGGTGCATCCGGTCGTTCAGCAGTCGATGGAACGTCGCACTGAACGCGGCGCCGATCAGGAGCGAGATCACGATGAGGTACAACCACAGCAGGACCGCGATAGGAGCGGCGAGCGGACCATAGATCGACGTACTGCCGATCGCGTGCGACAACGTCCAGCGCAGCGCGAAGCTCCCGGCGATCCAGAGCACCATCGCCACCACCGCACCACCGAAGTCCTGCAGCCACGGCGTCCGTTTCGGTACGGCCAGGTGGTAGAGCGTGGTGAGGAACACGCTCGAGGACACCAGCACGGCGGGCCAGTACGCGGTCGTCAGGAAGTCCAACCGTGCCGGAAGGAGGGCATCGACGAGGGACGGTCCGGCGAGGACGAGCGGGAGGACGACGATCGCCATTCCGAGGGCGACGACATACAGCGAGAACGACAGGACCCGGGTCTTGACGATTCCGCGCCGCCCG
Source organism: Actinopolymorpha sp. B9G3 (assembly GCF_040120725.1). Taxonomy (NCBI): domain Bacteria; kingdom Bacillati; phylum Actinomycetota; class Actinomycetes; order Propionibacteriales; family Actinopolymorphaceae; genus Actinopolymorpha; species Actinopolymorpha sp. B9G3. The sequence goes on from NZ_JBEEAB010000017.1 coordinate 63,600, forward strand.
CCGAGGCCGTGCATGATCGCGATCGTGTCGATGAAGACGTTCAGCGCGCGCGAACCTGACCAGAGGGCGAGGACGAAGCCGACCGAGATGACATCGGCACGACCTTCGTCGAGAACGGCGTCGAGCGTCGGCACGATGACGCTCTGGACGCTCTGCTCGGTGAGGGCGCCTCGGGCGACCTCGACCAGCTCCGCCTTCACGAGTTCGACGGTGTCGGGGCCGAATCCGCCGACGACGTAGCCGATCGAGCCGGCCAGACCGAACACCAGCGGCGGGAGCGACAGGATCGCGAAGAACGCGCCCTCCGCCGCGAGGCCGGTCACGCGGTAGCGCACGCATGCGCCGACAGTTCCTCTGAGAAGTCGCCAGGCCAGCGAGCCACGAAATCCTCGCCGGGTCCGCTCCCCCTGCGCGCCAGCCACCGGCGCCCGCCCGCTCATGCGCATACCGTAGCCACATGGACGCGCAACACCCCGCAACCTCCGTGTCACCTCCCCGCCGGGTACGCCGAGAGAACGAGGAGACGCATGCCGTCACCAACCAGCCTCCGGTCCTGGACTACGACGCCTTCGGCTCGGACAGTGCCCTGAAGGAGGCGCTGAGGCGATGGGCGCCCGAACCGGAGTCCGGGTCCGCGTACTCCCGCCTCCACGAGATCGGCACCGTGGCCGGGTCACCACAGGCGCGGGCCCTGGCGTTCGACGCGCACCGCCACCCACCCCGGCTCGTGACGCACGACCGGTACGGTCACCGGGTCGACGAGGTGGAGTTCCATCCGTCCTGGCACGAGTTGCTCGGGCGCGCCGTCGGGTGGGGGCTGCACGCGACACCGTGGACGTCGCGCGAGCCGTCTGCGCACCTCACCCGTTCCGCCGGTTTCTATCTCTGGAGTCAGGCGGAGGCGGGGAATGGCTGCCCGGTGTCGATGACCTACGCCGCCGTGCCCGCCCTCCAGGTCGACCCGGCGCTCGCCGCGGAGTGGGTGCCCCGGCTCGCGTCGACGACGTACGACCCCGGCCTGAAGACGGCAGCCGGCAAGGCCGGTTGCCTCGCCGGGATGGCCATGACCGAGAAGCAGGGCGGTTCGGACGTACGCGCGAACACGACCGTCGCGGAGCCACTCGGGTCGGCGGGCGAGTATCTCCTCACCGGACACAAGTGGTTCTGTTCGGCACCCATGAACGACGTCTTCCTGGTGCTGGCGCAGGCGCCCGGAGGGCTCACCTGTTTCGTCGTACCCAGGGTGTTGCCCGACGGCAGCCGCAACACCTTCCGGCTGGTACGCCTGAAGGACAAGCTCGGCAACCGGTCCAACGCCTCCGCCGAGGTGGAGTTCGCGTCCACGTGGGCGCGGCGGCTCGGCGAGGAGGGACGCGGCGTCGCCACCATCATCCCGATGGTCGCGAGCACCCGGCTCGACTGCGTACTCGGTTCGGCCGCCCTCACGCGGCGTGCCGTGGTCGAGGCCGTCTGGCATGCGCGCCACCGCCGGGCGTTCGGGAAGGCTCTGGTCGACCAGCCGGCGATGGCGAACGTCCTCGCCGACCTCGCGGTCGAGCAGGAGGCCGCCACCCTGCTCGCGCTCCGGCTCGCGACGGCCGTCGACAGGGCCCCGGCCGACCCGGCGGCGCAGGCGTTCCTACGGATCGCCCTTCCAGCGGCGAAGTACCTCGTGTGCAAACGGACTCCGGCCGTGGTGGTGGAGGCGCTGGAGTGCCTGGGCGGGAACGGCTACGTCGAGGAGTCCGGGATGCCGTTGCTCTTTCGCGAGTCGCCACTGAACTCGATCTGGGAGGGTTCGGGTTCGGTGCAGGCGCTCGACGTCCTGCGGGCGCTGCAACGCGAGCCCGCCGCCCTCGAAGCCTGGCTGCGTGAGGTGGCCTCCGCCCAGAGCGCCGATCCCCGCCTTGCCCGTGCTGTCGAGGACGTCCTGACGTCGCTGGCTGACCTCGACCAGGCGGAGTACCGCGCCCGTCGGCTGGCTGAACGCCTCGCCCAGGTTCTGCAAGGCGCCTTGCTCGTGGAGTACGCCCCGGCCGAAGTTGCGGACGCGTTCTGCGCCTCCCGGCTCAGCGGGGACGCTGGCGTGACGTTCGGCACCCTCCCCCGTGGCGTCGACACCGACGCCATCCTCCACCGCGCGGTGCCGGATTTCTGACTCGGTTCCGGCGTGGTGTGATCTTTCCCGCACATATACAGCGCCGTACCCTAAGCGCCATGCCCTCCACCAGGCTTCCACTTGGCGCTTCCCCCAGCTACTACGGCGGGGTGCGCACGGTCATCCCCCTGGTGCTCGCACTCACCTTCATGATCCCGATTGGCGTTCTCATCGGAGGTGCATTCGCAGCACATGAGACGTCGGCCGCTGCGATCTTCCTGGTCGGGGCGATCCTTTCCGCGATCGCCTATGCTCTTTTTCTCCCCGTCGTACGTCTGGGGTTCAAGGGCAGGCTCAAGAGCGCCGATTGTCGCAGGTACTGGCGCCTCCTGGCATTGCTCGCCATAGTCTGCGTTGCGTTCTCAATGCTTGTCTCTGCGACCACGGATAGGCCATCCCGAGCACTCGCCACGACGGCAATAGGGCTGCTCTGCTATGCCGGCGCATATCACTTGCGAAGGATCTATCGGGTACTTGAAACAGCAAATCCAGAGCCTGCGCCAAGAGAGAGGTAGGAATCTATGCAGGGTCCCATGGCGGGGCCACGTACCACCTGAACCCCATGCGACTTCACGCTGACCCCCAGTTTGTCAAGGCTTTCCAGGCAGTCCGCGACGAATTCCTGATAGATGCTCCAAGCCTCGTAAGTCCACGTTACGATCGAGGTCACGATCGCGGAAAGCATTGCCACGATGACTGCCGAACCCGCGCCAGCCGTCATCAGCGTTGCCCCACCACCAGCAATTGCGCCAGCAGTTGCTCCGACCACACTCGTGTTTGCAGCGTCTTCGATGCTCTCGTTCAGTGCTTCCTGGGCATCCGCCATCGCCCGGATTGCCGTGGCGACTGCTTCGCATCGACTTTCCAGCGCGTCGAAGCAGTCATCCACCTTGTTGTTGACGAAGCTGTCCAATGCCTCGGATGCCTCGTCCTGCCACTTCCTGCGAAGCTCATAAGCCGTCGGGGTTGTACCGCCAATACCGCTCCTGCTCAGGGCTCAGTGAGTCACTCATCACGATCAGCCCTCCTGGGCGGCCCCTCGTCGAGTGAGCGTCCGATCCGGTCGAACTCCTCCCTGCTCATCTCTTCGTCTTCCGCACTCCGTGCTGCCGCACGGTAGAGGACCTCCCGGAGTTCACTCATGGCCTCGGCACCATCACGAAGGAAGTCCCGGACTCCGCCCCGGATCCCGTCGTACTTCGCGACGACGTCCTCCTTGCCGCCACCGCTGTAGCCCCAGTCGGGTGCCGACAGGTAGCACGGCCCCTCGTCGAGTCGGCGGGCGAGTCGCCAGAAGTCGGCACCGATGTCGAAGAAGCGGTCACCTGCCGCCCGGATTCGCCGGACGATCGATCTCGTTCATCGCCGCTCCTCTCCGCCTGCACCCGCTTACGGCAACCTTGCTCGAAGGACATCCATGCGTTGTCGCAGCCGATCGAGGTTCTCCTCTGCCACCTCCTCGATCGATCGCCCGCTGGTGAGTTCGGCGGCGAGATCGGTACGCCGCTGCACGATCGCCTCTTCACCTTCCCGCAGCGCAGCCTCGATGTTGCCCGCAAGCCGCGCCGGGTCGGTCTCGATGGCATAGCGGGTCCGGATCTCGAGCGAGAGCAGAACACCGTCACCGTTGAACTCGGCGGCGACGGCACCTCGTTCGCGCTCCACGCGGAGCGACTCCGAGGACAGCCTCGCGAGGATGTCCCGCGCCCCCGGGATCGTCGTCACCAAGCCGCGGAGCGCCGCGGCGACCTCGGACCCAGCGGCCTCGCTGAAGCCGGCGTCGGAGTAGGCCACCTGCTCGGCATGCGCCGCCTCGTCACGGGCGGCACGGTAGAGCGCCGCGACCTCCCGGTCCAGCACCTGGGCCTGCAGGACCCGCTGCCACCGCGGGTCGACTTCGACGTGCTTGATCCGGCCGACACCGTCGACGCTCAACTGGATCACCTTGCGTCGGTCCTCGACGGTGTAGCTCCGCGAGACAATCTGGTCGCGGACACGCTGCACGCGCCCATCCAAGGCGACGAACCCGAGCGCGAGATCGTCCGGTCCCGCCCCCATGGCGAAGCCATCCAGACTCACACGTGACCCCCGAGTAGTGCCTGACCTGCGCCGCGCTGGTGGCGAGCACCGTAACGGCTGGACATCGAATCATGTCAAGGTCTGGGGAGCACCTGCCAGCCCACGGGCCCGGCCCTCTGCACTAGGCTCGTGGTTACCGCGACTGGCGCAGGCAAGGTGGAATCGACCACCGGGGAGCGGCGTACGGGCTGCCGTACGACAGATACCGTCCCGTACGACCGAGCACGGGCACCGCGCGCCTGGGTGCCTGGGTCTGAGGGCGTGTCCCTGAACCACAGGGCACGCACGACCAGGCGGTCACCGAGTGACCGTCACCACCGCTGACCCAGGAGGAGCAATGACGCAGCGTACTGGTCTCGACCTCGCCGCCAGGCTGGCCGACGCCGACCCCGAGATCGCCCGGCTCATCGAGGCCGAGGGCCGTCGGCAGTTCGAGAAGATCCGACTGATCCCGAGCGAGAACTACGTGTCCCAGGCCGTCCTCGAGGCGACCGGCACGGTCCTCACCAACAAGTACTCCGAGGGCTACGCCCACAAGCGCTACTACGAAGGCCAGCAGATCATCGACGAGGTGGAGGAGCTGGCCGTCGCCCGCGCCAAGGAGCTCTTCGGCGTCGAGCACGCCAACGTCCAGCCCTACTCCGGCTCGCCGGCCAACCTCGCGATCTACCTCGCGTTCATGCAGCCGGGCGACACGTTCCTCTCCCTCGAGCTGGCGCACGGCGGTCACCTCACCCACGGCTCCCCGGTTTCTGCGACGGGCACCTGGTTCAAGCCGGTCCACTACGGCGTCGACAAGGAGACCGGCCGTGTCGACATGGACCACGTACGCGACCTCGCCCACAAGGAGCAGCCGAAGCTGATCTTCTGCGGAGGGACGGCGATCCCACGGCTGATCGACTTCGAGGCATTCGCGGCGATCGCCCGCGAGGTCGGCGCCATGCTCGTGGCCGACATCGCGCACATCGCCGGCCTGGTGGCAGGTGGCGTCCATCCCACGCCGGTCGGCCACGCCGACGTGATCTCGACGACCACCCACAAGACGCTCCGCGGTCCGCGTGGGGCGATGCTCATGACCACCGAGGAGTATGCGAAGCCCATCGACAAGGCGGTGTTCCCCGGTCTGCAGGGTGGGCCGCACAACCACACCACGGCAGCGATCGCGGTCGCGCTCCGCGAGGCCGCGACCGGTGAGTTCCAGGCGTACGCCAGTCAGATCGTGGCCAACGGGGCGGCGCTCGCCGACGCGCTCACAGCACGCGGCTTCGATCTCATTTCGGGCGGCACTGACAACCACCTGATCCTCATCGACCTCACGAACAAGGACGTCGGCGGCAAGCCGGCCGCGAAGGCGCTGGACCGGGCCGGCATCGAGCTCAACTTCAACACCGTGCCGTTCGACCCGCGCAAGCCCTGGGCGCCGTCGGGGATCCGGATCGGCACTCCGGCGATCACCACCCGCGGCATGGCGCCCGAGCACATGCCCCAGATCGCGGCCTGGATGGACGAGGCCGTGGAGGCGGGCAAGAAGGACGATGGGGAGGCGCTCGACCGGATCGCGGCGGACGTCCGCGACTTCACCAAGGCGTTCCCCATCCCGGGCTGGCCGGCCAGCTGACTCTGGTCAGAGACAGCAGGGAGCCCCGCTGACGAGCGTTCGCCAGCGGGGTTCCTCCAGTCCTTGTGGGCGGCGCGGTCAGGCGCCGATGACCTGCGGATCCAGCATCACGGGGAACGGCACAGTCGCCTCCCACACCTGTCCGACCTCCACCTTGGTCACCAGACCGTACTCGCCCGGTCGCACGATCTTGCCCACCTTGATCGAGCCGTCCCTAGCCACGCGCCAGTAGGCGGGAATGCCGGCCCGGGCGTACTTGATCGCCTTGCTGCCATCGTCAAGGTCCTGCGTCGAATCGGACGCGACCTCAACAACCAGGCCGACAGCTGATGGGTCCTGCCACACCAGGTCGAGATCCGCCCCAGGACGGAGAGCCGCACCGTCAGCGATGAAGTTGCCACCCGGCACCCGAAGCCCCACCTCGTGGAGTACCCGCCAACCGGCCGGCGCCGCCGCGCGAAGGACGGCGAGGATGTTTCCGACGATGCTCTGATGCCGGCTAGTGGGCGGTGGGGACACGACAAGGCTCCCGTCGATGATCTCGTACCGGTGCCCATCGTCGGGGAGAGCGGCGAGATCGTCTTCGGTCCAGAAGTCTGGCCATGAGTCCACAGCGAACGCCGGCTGGGTCACGGGGCACCCCCTCTCCATGAACGCGAGTCTAAGCCTGGGAATGGCCACCGACACTCCCACCGGATCGCGCACCTCACCCGTGGTTTGTCCCGGTTCCGCCCGACGTGCCGTGACAGGCGGTAGGCACAAAGCCCGCAGGACCTACAGCTTCGGCGCACTCGATGCGTCCTCTGGCGGACCGGAGAGGTGGCGGCTGAGGAAGTCGAGCTGGCGCGCCATCTGCTTGATCTGCTCCTCGACGACGACACTCATGTGACCGGCCTCGAACCTGTAGTCCTCGTACGGCGTTCCCAGCTCGGCGAGGCGGGCGAGGTAGTTGTCGACCGAGCGGATCGGGCAGCGCGGGTCGTTGGTGCTGGCGATGACGAGAAGCGGCGCCTTCACCCGGTCGGTGTACGTGATCGGGTTCGATCGCGCCCACTTGTCCGGGATCTGCTCAGGTGAGCCGCCGAACAATGACCGGTCGTATTCGCGGACCGGTTCCATTTCGTCCTCGTAGAGCGCGACGAGGTCCCCGATGGGGACGTCGGCGATCCCGGCGGCCCAGCGGTCGGCTTGCGTGCCGAGCGCAAGCAGCGTGAGGTAGCCGCCCCACGACTTGCCGGTGATCACGCACCGGTCGGGATCACTGAGTCCCGTGTCTACCGCCCAGTCGCGCACTGCGGCGACGTCCTCGAGTTCGACCAGGCCGGGCGCCGGTCGCAGCGCGTCGCGCCAGGCCGCGCCGTATCCGGACGAGCCACGATAGTTGACGTGGACGACGCGGAAGCCGGCGTCGACGAACGCGGCCCGGATGGGGAAGAAGCTGTCGGTCATCTCGCCGCCAGGCCCGCCGTGGAGCCAGAACACCGTGGGCATCGGACCGCTCGCGGCCGGAGGGCTGGCCACCAGTGCGTGGATCCGTCCGCCCGGGCCGTCGACCCAGGCATCGTCGAGGGCTGCGGACGGCGGTGCCGGTTCCACCACCTCCAGCACCGGTGACCCGGACTCGGTCAGGATGGCGGACGGCCGGTCCCCCGCCGACCACTGATACTCCACCGTGCCATCCGGTCGTACGCCATGTCCCCAGACGACGCCGCGCGCGGTCTCCACCCGTGCGAGGCTCTCGGCCCCCAGGTCGTACCGGTAGAGCTCGTCTCGCGCCAGCCAGTGGCGTCGGATCAGCAGAGCCGATCCGTCCGGGTACCAGGAGGCGGACAGTTCACCGGGCAGATCGATGTGCGGCTGGACGAAAGTATCGGCGGCGAGGTCCCAGATCATCGGCTCGGAGCGGCCGGATCGCTCGTGATGGAGGAGGAGTCGGGAGTCCTCGGGGCACGGAGCGAAAGCCACCGCGTGCAGAGTACGGCCGATACCGTCCCACAGCTCGCCCGCGATCTCACCGACGACGGTCCCGCACCCGGTTCGCAGGACACGGATTGCCGGATAGTCCGCGTCACCGTGCTCGGAGTGCTCGATCGCCAGCAGAGTCTCGTCGTAGGACATGGCCGAGACCTGCGCGTGGCGGGCCGACTCGTACAACGTGGTCGTGGCCGCGCTGTCGAACCGGTGGAGGTGGAGTCGCACGCCGCCACGCTCGGACATTCCAACCGCCGCCACCCGGTGACCGAGCGCCAGGCCGACCGGGTAGCCCGGCGCCAGGTCCGGAAACGCGATCTCGGCTTTGCCGCCCGCCGCGCCGGAGACGTCGAACGCCTGTCGCACCCACCGGCCACGCTCGTCATGGGCGGTGTCGTCGAACCACCAGACCGACTCACCGTCCGGATGGATCACGCCCCACGTGGTTCCCTCCGGTCGCGACGTCAACTGGACGTGCCGGGCCTCCTGGCGGTCCCATCCGTACAGCTCGGCGGTACCGCTGCGGTTGGAGGTGTAGAGGCACCGATGCGGGGCGTCACGTGCCCACCGTGGAAAGCTGATGTCGGTCGCCCTGAATCGTCGAACCCACGCTGGCTGAGTCATCGGGCGATCTTGCCAGAGGCCAGCTCCGGCACCCAGCAGTCGGCGACAGAGTGCCGCGAAGCGGGACGAAATCCCTGGGCCGAGGCTGATCAGGGCAACCAGAATCCCTACAAGAATAGTCGGACTTCGAGACGGACGTCTCGCATCGCGGACGATTCAGTTGCCAGTCGGGCCTCATTCACGCAGGCTGATGACCATGATGATGCCCGTAACCCCGCTCCTCGTGGGACGGCGTCACCTCGATTTCGGCCGCATGCGCAGCATGCTGTGTCTCTCGGCGCGCTGAGGCGCCCCACCCTCCCCTGACAGCGGGACCCGGGCGCTCGGTTGCGCCGGCTTCCTCGACTTTGCCGCTCGGCACGGTGGCGTTGACCATCCTGTGCCCTGACCGAGGACCAAACACTCCATGACATCCACGTCGTCTGCCGCCCGGCCGCGGCCCGCCGCCAACCGTCCCCCACGCCGCAAGCGCGGCGAAGGACAGTGGGCGTTGGGCTACCGCGAGCCGCTCAACAAGAACGAGCAGGCCAAGAAGGACGACGACCCGCTGAACGTCCGTGCCCGGATCGAGAACATCTACGCCCACCGCGGCTTCGACTCGATCGACCCGTCCGACCTGCGCGGTCGCTTCCGCTGGTGGGGCCTCTACACCCAGCGCAAGCCCGGAATGAGCGGGGAGCACACCTCGATCCTCGACACCGAGGAGCTCGAGGACTCCTACTTCATGCTGCGCGTCCGCATCGACGGTGGTCAGCTCACGGTCGCGCAGCTGCGCACCATCGCCGACATCTCCACGACGTACGCCCGCGACTCGGCCGACGTCACCGACCGGCAGAACATCCAGCTGCACTGGATCCGCATCGAGGACATGCCGACGATCTGGGAACGCCTGGAGGCCGTCGGCCTGCAGACCCAGGAAGCGTGCGGCGACTGCCCTCGGGTCATCATCGGCAGCCCGGTCGCGGGAGTCGCCGCCGACGAGATCATCGACCCGACACCGGCCATCCACGAGATCGCCACCAGCTACATCGGCAGCAAGGAGTTCTCCAACCTGCCGAGGAAGTACAAGACCGCCCTCACCGGCCACCCGAGCCAGGACGTCGCGCCGGAGACCAACGACATCGCGTTCGTCGGCGTCGTCCACCCCGACCACGGTCCTGGCTTCGACCTGTGGGTCGGCGGGGGCCTGTCCACCAACCCGATGCTCACCCAGCGGCTCGGCACCTGGATCCCCCTCGACGAGGTCGCCGAGGCGTGGTGGGGCGTCACGAGCATCTTCCGCGACTACGGCTACCGGAGGCTGCGGCACCGCGCGCGGCTCAAGTTCCTCGTCGCCGACTGGGGGGCCGAAAAGTTCCGCGACGTGCTGGAGAACGAGTATCTCAAGCGCAAGCTGGTCGACGGTCCCGCGCCCGAGCCTCCCGCGGTTCCCGGCGACCACATCGGGGTCCACCGCCAGAAGGACGGCCGCTACTACGTCGGCGTCGCGCCGCTCGCCGGCCGGGTGTCGGGGAGCCAGCTCGGAAAGTTCGCCGACATCGCCGCGGCACACGGCTCGGATCGCATCCGTACCACACCGCTGCAGAAGCTGCTCGTGCTCGACGTCGAGGAGGACCAGGTCGAGCACCTGGTGGGCGCACTCGCCGACATCGGCCTGCAGGCACGCCCGTCCGGATGGCGCCGGCACACCATGGCCTGTACCGGGATCGAGTACTGCAAGCTCGCCATCGTCGAGACCAAGGCTCGCGCGGCCGCGTTGATCGATGAGCTGGAGCGGCGCATCCCCGAGCTCGACGTCCCGATCACCGTCAACCTCAACGGCTGCCCCAACTCCTGCGCCAGGATCCAGGTCGCCGACATCGGTCTCAAGGGCCAGAGCGTGCTCGACAATGCCGGGCAGCAGGTGGAGGGTTTCCAGGTCCACCTCGGTGGTGGGCTCGGGCTCGACGCCGGCTTCGGGCGCAAACTCCGCCGCCACAAGGTCACCGCCGACGAGTTGCCGGACTACGTCGAGCGGGTCGTCCGCCACTACCTCGACCAGCGTGAGCAGGGCGAGCGCTTCGCCCAGTGGGTGACCCGGGCGCCAGAGGAGGCCCTCACATGAGCGAGCGCGCGACCCCGTTCTACTGCCCGTACTGCGGCGAGGAGGACCTCCGTCCCGCCGAGGACAGCCACGGCGCGTGGGAGTGCCGCGGCTGCACCCGTGCCTTCTCCCTGAAGTTCATCGGACTGGTGGTGCGTTCATGAGTCTTACTGCCGCTTTGCCTCAGCAGTCGGGGGCGTCCGGGCGTGACGCCGCGGAACTCGAGGCGCTCGCCACCCAGGCGGGCCGCGACCTCGAGCACGCGACCGCAACCGAGATCATCCAGTGGGCGGTGGACACGTTCGGTGAACGGTTCTGCATCACGTCGTCGATGCAGGAGACGGCGCTGTCGCATCTCGCCTCGACGGTCCAGCCAGGCATCGACGTGGTGTTCCTCGACACCGGCTACCACTTCGCGGAGACCGTCGGCACCGCCGACGCCGCCTCGGTGACCATCCCGATCAACCTCGTCACCGTCCGGCCGCGGCAGACGGTGGCCGAGCAGGACGCCACGCTCGGAGCCGACCTGTACGCAAGGAACCCGGACCTGTGCTGCCAGCTCCGCAAGGTTGCGCCGCTGGAGCGGGCGTTGCAGGCCTACGACGCCTGGGCGACCGGAATCCGGCGCGACGAGGGACCGGACCGGGCGAACACACCCGTGGTCGCATGGGACGCCCGGCGCGGCAAGGTCAAGATCGCGCCCTTCGCCCGGTGGACCCAGGATGACCTCGACAGCTACATCGTCGACAATGGCGTGATGACCAACCCGCTCCTCCACGACGGCTACCCGTCCATCGGCTGCTGGCCGTGCACGCGGCGGGTGGCGCCCGGAGAGGATCCGCGGAGCGGGCGGTGGGCGGGGCTGTCCAAGACCGAGTGCGGCATCCACACATGAGCCCGCGCTATCCCCTGATGCTGGACCTGTCCGGACGCCGGGCGGTCGTCGTCGGGGGCGGCCCGGTCGCCGCGCGCCGGGTCCGTGGTCTGCTGGACGCCGACGCCGAGGTCGTGGTGGTCGCCCCGGAGTTGTGCGAGGACCTCGCGGTCATGACCGGTGATGCGCAGGTCACCTGGATTCCTCGGGAGTACGCCCCCGGCGACCTCGGCGGAGCATGGGTCGTGCAGACCGCCACCGGTGACGTGTCGACCGACGCGCGGGTCGCCGCCGAGGCCGAGGCGTCCGGCATCTGGTGCGTACGCGCCTCCGACGCCACCCACTCGCCCGCCTGGACGCCGGCCACGGCACGGGTCGACGACGTGACCGTCGCCGTCTCCGCCGGACGCGACCCGCGGCGGGCGCGGGCCATCAAGGACCGGATCGCCACCCAGCTCGAGACCGGCGAACTGCCAGTACGCAGGTTCCGCCGTCCCCGCAACGGCCACGTCGCCCTGGTCGGCGGCGGGCCCGGCGATCCCGGACTCATCACCGCCCGTGGTCGACGGCTGTTGGCCGACGCCGACGTCGTGGTCGTCGACCGACTGGCTCCGCGTGCTCTGCTCGCCGAACTCGACCCGGGCGTCGAGGTGGTCGAGGCCGGCAAGGGCCCGCAGGCCCACACCATGACCCAGATGGAGATCAACGACCTTCTCGTCGAGCGTGCCCGCGCCGGGCAGCAGGTCGTACGCCTGAAGGGCGGCGACCCGTTCGTCTTCGGCCGTGGCGGCGAGGAGGCGCTCGCCTGCGCCGAGGCCGGCGTTCCCTGCGAGGTCGTCCCGGGCGTGACCAGCGCAGTCGCCGTGCCGGAGGTGGCCGGAATTCCGGTGACCCACCGCGGCGTCGCCCGGCAGTTCACGGTGGTGTCGGCGCACACGTCGCGGCGCGGCGAGGAGCCCGACTGGGAAGGCCTTGCCGGCCTGGAAGGCACGCTCGTCTTCCTCATGGGGGTGAGCCAGCTCGGCGAGATCGTCGACGGCCTCCTCTCACACGGACGGTCGCCCGACACGCCGGTCGCTCTCGTCGAGCGCGGCACCCTGCCGGAGCAGCGTCTGACGCCGGGCACCCTGGCGACGATCGTCGACATCGCCGCCGCCCAGGACGTCCGCTCCCCCGCCGTCATCGTCGTGGGCGAGGTCGTCACCCTGGCATCACAGCTCGCATCCGGCGACGGGCGGCGATGACCCAGGGCCTCCTGCTGCTGGCCCACGGCAGCCGCGACGCCCGAGCGGCACAGGTCGCACAGCAGGTGGCCTCCGCGGCGGCGACTCGAGCGCGGGCCGCTACGCCTGATCTCGAGAGCTGCGCGGCCTTCCTCGAACTGGCTGCGCCCTCGCCGGAACAGGCGCTCGACCTGCTGGGCGAGCGTGGCGTCGACGATGTGGTCGTCCAGCCGTTCCTGCTGAGCCATGCGTACCACTCGAAGGTCGACCTGCCGGGCGTGTCGGCCCTCGTGGAGAAGCGCGGGTGGCCGGTCCGCACCGGCGACGTGCTGGGGCCCGACGACCTACTCCTCGACGCGTTGGCCGCTCGCCTGGACGAGGCGTGCGCGGCGGCCGACTACGACGCGGTGGTGCTCGCCGCGGCCGGCTCCACCGATCCCGACGCCAACCGTGCCGTCCAGGGCGTTGCCAGCGCGCTCGCCACGCGAATCGACACGCCCGTCACGGCGGGCTTCGCCTCCGCGGCGGAGCCCCGGGTCGGTCCCGCCGTCTCGCAGGCGAAGGCCGGCGGCGCGCGGCGCGTCGCCGTCGCGACGTACCTCCTCGCACCCGGCTTCTTCGCTGACCGCATCCGCGCGGACGCCGGACAGGCGGGCGCGTTCGCGGTGAGCGCCCCCCTCGGCGCCCGGCCGGAGGTCGTCGAACTGGTCCTCCGCCGCTCAGGGCTCGCCTGACAGGTAACCATTCCGCCGCAGGGGGCCCATGCGCCGTCCGGGGCGCGGGCTCACCTGGAAAGATGCCGCTAGTCAGCAACGTGTGCGATCCGGCGGAAAGGAGCGGAATGGTCGAGGTCTGGCCTGGAACGCCGTACCCCCTGGGTGCGACGTTCGACGGGGCGGGCACCAACTTCGCGCTGTTCAGCGAGGTCGCCGATGCCGTCGAGTTGTGTCTGTTCGACGGCGATGGCGCCGGCGACCGGGACAGCGGGAACGTCCGCGAGACCCGCGTGGCTCTGACCGAACGGGAGGGTTCGGTCTGGCACTGCTACCTCCCGCGGATCGGTCCTGGACAACGCTACGGGTTCCGCGTCCAGGGCCCGTACGAACCCGTGACCGGTCACCGCTGCAACCCCGCCAAGCTCCTGCTCGACCCCTACGCCAAGGCGATCGAGGGTGAGATCGACTGGCACGAGTCGCTGTTCTCGTACCGCTTCGGCAGCCCGGACACGCTCAACTCCGCCGACTCCGCCGCTCACACGATGAAGTCGATCGTCGTCAACCCCTACTTCGACTGGCAGGACGACCGACTCCCCCGTCGCTCCTACCACGAGACGGTCATCTACGAAGCACACGTCAAAGGACTGACGATCAACCATCCGGACATTCCCGAGGTGATCCGGGGCACCTACGCGGGACTCGCGGCGCCGGCAATGATCGATCACCTGCAGTCGCTGGGCGTGACGGCGGTCGAGCTGATGCCGGTGCACCAGTTCGTCCACGACAGCACCCTCGTCCAGAAGGGCCTGTCCAACTACTGGGGCTACAACACGATCGGCTACTTCGCGCCCCACAACGCCTACGCCGCGTCGGGCCAGCGCGGTGAGCAGGTGCAGGAGTTCAAGGCGATGGTCCGGGCGCTGCACCGGGCCGACATCGAGGTGATCCTCGACGTCGTCTACAACCACACCGCGGAGGGCAACCACCTCGGGCCGACGCTCGCGTTCAGGGGCATCGACAACGCCGCCTACTACCGACTTGTCGACAACGACCCGCGCTACTACATGGACACGACGGGCACCGGCAACAGCCTGCTCATGCGGCACCCCCACGTGCTCCAGCTGATCATGGACTCACTGCGCTACTGGGTGAGCGAGATGCACGTGGACGGCTTCAGATTCGACCTGGCGGCGACCCTCGCCCGGCAGTTCCACGAGGTCGACCGGCTGTCGGCGTTCTTCGACCTCGTCCAGCAGGATCCCATCGTGTCGCGGGTCAAGCTGATCGCCGAGCCGTGGGACGTCGGGCCGGGTGGCTATCAGGTCGGCAACTTCCCGCCGGTCTGGACGGAGTGGAACGGCAAGTACCGCGACTGCGTACGCGACTTCTGGCGCGGCCGCCCCGCCACCCTCGGCGAGTTCGCGATGCGGCTCACCGGATCGTCGGACCTGTACGAAGACGACGGGCGCAAGCCGTACGCCTCGATCAACTTCATCACCGCCCATGACGGCTTCACGTTGCGCGATCTCGTGTCGTACAACCACAAGCACAACGAAGCCAACGGCGAGCACAACCGCGACGGCACGTCGGACAACCGGTCCTGGAACTCGGGCGCCGAGGGACCCACGGACGACCACAGCATCGCCGCGCTTCGCCAACGCCAGCTACGCAACTTCCTCGCCACCCTGTTCCTGTCCGAGGGGGTGCCGATGATGCTGCACGGCGACGAGTTGGGACGTACCCAGCACGGCAACAACAACGCCTACTCCCAGGACAACGACATCTCCTGGGTCTCCTGGGTCAACGCCGACTCCGACCTGCTCGCCTTCACGAGGACGGTGAGCCAACTCCGCGCCGAGCACCCGGTTTTCCGGCGCCGCCGATTCTTCGACGGTCTTGGCGGCGGGGACGGGGTAGGCGACGTCGCCTGGCTCAAGCCCGACGGCACCGACATGACCGGCCGCGACTGGACGGCGGGGTTCGCGAAGTCGCTCACTGTCTTCCTCAACGGCGAAGCGATCCGTGAGCCCGGCCGGCAGGGCGAACGCATTGTCGACGACTCGTTCCTGCTGCTGTTCAACGCCTCCGAGGACGACCTCGAGTTCTCCGTACCAGGCGCGAAGTACGGCGAAGCGTGGGAGCCCGTGCTTGACACGGCCGACGACGACCTCCGGGAACGTGGGGCCGTGCTGGCGGGCGAGCAGCTGAAGGTCATCTCCCGCTCACTCGTGGTGCTCAAGCGGGTCTGAGCAAGCCGGGGAGCCATCCCGGCCGTGTCGTCGGATGCCATGGTCGCCTGTCAGGTGGCGCTGAGCCGGGCCTTCTCCGCCTCGACGTCGAAGTCCGCTGCGGGCCACTGGGGATCCAGGTCCTGCAGGTGCTCGACGAGCAGCTGAGTGACGGCCCAGTTGCGGTACCACTTGTGATCACTGGGTATGACATACCATGGCGCGGCCTCGGTGTCGGTCCGCTCCAGCACGTCCTGGTACGCCTGCTGATAGTCGTCCCAGTGGAGGCGTTCGGCGACGTCGTTCGGGTCGTACTTCCAGTGCTTCGTAGGGTTGTCCAGCCGAGCCATCAGGCGCTTCTTCTGTTCCTTCTTCGAGATGTGCAGGAAGCACTTGACGATCCGGATTCCGCGGAACGTCAGCTGGTCCTCGAACCTCGTGATCGTCGCGTACCGGCGGGACCAGGTGGCCCGGCTCACCAGCCCGCGCACGCGCGCGACCAGGACGTCCTCGTAGTGCGACCGGTCGAAGATCCCGAGATAGCCCGGCGCCGGAAGCTCACGGCGGATCCGCCACAGGAACCCGCGGCGACGCTCCTCGGGCGTGGGCGCCTTGAAGCCGACCACATGGACGCCCTGTGGATTCACCAGCCCGACCGCGTGCCGTACGGTTCCGCCCTTTCCCGCCGTGTCCATGCCCTGAAGGACGAGGAGCAGGCTTCGCTTGCCACCGGTCTGGCCTTCGGCGAAGAGCCGTTCCTGCAGATCAGCGAGTGCCGGGCCGAGGTCGCCGAGGGCCGCCCGCGCCTGGCGCTTGCCGCCCTTGAAGCCCGGCGTCGTCCTGGTCGACAGATCACCGATCACGACGGGCCGGGCCGGTGGGAGTCGGAGACGATCACTGAGCCGCTTCGCCATACCGTGCTCCCCTTCCCTCCGCCGTGCTGCCAGTGTCGCGTCAATTTCTGCTTGCGGCGACTCTCTGATGAGATCTCCCTGTGCGCTTGTTGATCCCGCAGACCGCTGCCCACCCACCCGCCTCCGTCGGCCGGACCGGGGAGACTGGCGTCGTCGTTCCCGGACCGGCGCACGGCCCCGACCTGGACGGCGCCGACCTGGACGACGCCGCACTCGCGGGGCTGTACGCCTATCCGCGGGATCGTCGCTGGGTCAGGGCCAACTTCGTCTCCACCGTCGACGGCGCCGCGCAGGGGCCCGATCATCGGTCGGGGTCGATCTCCGGCCCGGCTGACCGCCGCATTCTCGCACTCCTGCGCGCCCTGTCCGACGTCATCGTCGTCGGGGCGGGCACGGCCCGGGTCGAGGGCTACGCGCCCGCTGACATCCGTCCCGCCTTCGCCCCGCTGCGCGAACAGCTCGGACTACCACCCACGCCGCCGATCGCGGTGGTGACCGACTCCCTCGACATCCCCGACCGGCTGCTGACCGATCCGCGCACCGTCGTCCTCACCTGTACCCAGGCCGACCCCGACCGGCGGCGGCAGCTCGCCAGCCAGGTCGACCTCGCGACTGCCGGCGACGAGCAGGTCGATGCCGAGGCCGTTGTCGACGCCCTCACCGCCCGGGGGTACCAGCGCATTCTCAGCGAAGGTGGTCCGACCTTCGCGGGCTTCCTCGCCCGCGCCGGACTCCTCGACGAGTTGTGCCTGACGATCTCGCCCGAGCTTCTGGCCGGGCCGGCGATGCGCATCCTCACCGGGCCCGAACTCTCCGCGCCGGCGGACCTTCGCCTTGCCAGCCTGCTCGAGGCCGACGGGTTCCTGTTCTTCCGGTGGCTCTTCGCCTGACTCGCCCAGCCGGCGACATCTGTCGGTCCGCGGAGCGCCCCCAACCTGTCCATCACCTCGCCGGTGACAGCGGTGCGTGTCGGTCGCCGACCCTCCACTGGCGGCTCCGCATGTCTTCACTCCTCGCACCCACTCGAACGCGTACTGTCGACGTCCGAGGGGAACACGAAGGAGCGTCATGGATATCCGAGAGCTCGACCGGCGGGTGGTGGATACCACCACCAGGCTCGTCAACACCGTCACCGCCGACCAGCTCGACCGGCCCACCCCGTGCGCCGCCTGGAATGTCCGCCATCTCCTCGAACACATGATCGGACAGCACGACGGTTTCGCCCTCGCGGCGTCGGGCGAACCTACCGAGCTGGCCGCCTGGCGTCCACGCCCCTTCGACGACGACCCGTCCGGGCCCTACACGGAGGCGGCGACCCTGGTGACGGCCGCGTTCGCCCAGAACGGCGTTCTCGAGCGCGACTTCTGGCTGCCCGAGGTCCGGATCACGGCACCGTTCCCTGCCCGTGCGGCGATCGGGTTCCACTTCCTCGACAACGTCGTCCATGGCTGGGATGTCGCGAAGGCCCTTGATGTCGCGACGACGTACGACCAGGACGTACTCAACGTCGCCGTCGTCCTGGCCGCGAAGGTGCCGGACACGCCCGAGACCCGTGGACCCCGCAGCCACTTCCAGCCGGGTGTCGAGGTGCCCGCCACAGCTGCGCCGCTGGACCGGGTTGTCGCCATGCTCGGCCGCGACCCCTCCTGGCGACCTTGATCTGCTGGCCTGTCAGCGGGACCGGGCAAGATAGGGCCATGCAACTTCCGGTCATGCCGCCGGTATCGCCCATGCTGGCGAAGCCGGTGAAGCAGATACCTCAGGGGGCCCACAGTTTCGAGCCGAAATGGGACGGCTTCCGGTCGATCATCTTCCGTGACCACGACGAGGTGGAGATCGGCAGCCGCAACGAACGACCGATGACCCGCTACTTTCCGGAGCTCGTCGAGGCTGTCAAGGCGAACTTTCCCGCCCGAAGCGTGATCGACGGCGAGATCGTGATCGAGGACGCCGAAGGCGTACGCCTGGACTTCGAGGCCCTCCAGCTGCGGATCCACCCCGCGGCCAGCCGGGTCCGGCTGCTCGCCGAGCAGACGCCCGCCCGGTTCGTGGCGTTCGACCTGCTCGCCCTGGGCGACACCGACTACACCGGTCGGCCATTCGAGGAGCGCCGTGCGGCCCTCGTGGAGGCCCTGTCGAACGCGGGCCCGCCGGTCCACACCACGCCCGCGACCACCGATCGGAAGCTGGCCGAGCGCTGGTTCCACCAGTTCGAGGGTGCCGGGCTCGACGGTCTGATCGCCAAGCCGCTCGACGGGTTGTACGAACCCGACAAGCGGACGATGTTCAAGGTCAAGCACGAACGCACCGCCGACTGCGTCGTCGCGGGCTACCGGGTCCACAAGAGCGGCCCGGACGCGATCGGCTCCCTCCTGCTCGGCCTCTACAACGACGCCGGTGACCTCGCCAGCGTCGGTGTGATCGGCGCGTTCCCGCTAGCCCGGCGGCGGGAGCTCTTCACCGAGCTTCAGCCGCTCGTGACGACGTTCGACGACCATCCGTGGTCATGGGCCAAGCAGGAGGCGGGCAGTCGCACTCCGCGCAACGCCGAACAGAGCCGCTGGAGCGCCGGCAAGGACCTGTCGTTCGTGCCGCTTCGACCGGAGCGGGTCGTCGAGGTCCGGTATGACCACATGGAAGGCGTACGTTTCCGGCACACCACGCAGTTCGTCCGCTGGCGACCAGACCGCGAGCCGGAATCGTGCACCTATGCCCAGCTCGAGGAGCCGGTCCGCTTCGACCTCGCCGAGGTCCTGGGCACGAAGTGAGCACGCGCTCCTCACAATTTGCCGCACAGATGACCAAGGGCACTTTCCAATCGGGCACCCGCGCGGCACGATGGGCGCGGACACACGAGGAGGTGCCCATGTACAAAGTCGTGCTCCTCATCGAAAAGCCGATCTCGCACTTCGACGCACATCAGATCGCCGAGCTTTACCGGGTGTCGGGCGAACCCACCCATGTCCACGTTCTGCTCCCCGTCGAGGACGCGTCGGCTCGGGTCGAGTCGGCGCTCGGGTCGATCGCGGCGAGTGAAGTGCTCGCTACGTCCGCTCTCAACTTCCCCGACGTCGACCTGGCGAAGATCCAGCGGGAGATCGTCGAACGCAGCAAGTCAGCGCTCGACCAGAGCGTTCAGGCGCTCGGTCGGTGCGGGTGCTCGGCCGACGGCGAGGTGACGTCAGCGGATCCGGTCGATGCGCTCGCTGCCGCCGTACGGGAGCGGAACGCGGCCGAGGTCGTCATCCTCACGCGGCCGCACCTGGTGGCGGAGTTCTTCCACTTCGACTGGACCTCGAAGGCACGCCGCCGACTCGGTGTTCCGTGCCTGCACCTCATCGAACACCGCGATCCCGTGCCGACTGATCCAGACGCCGCCCCTACCGGTTCCGGCCGGCGCAACGGCTCACCCGGCTAGGTTCAGCTCAGATCGGACCGTCGGGCATCCTCGGCTTCCGCATGGTGCCCGTGGGGTTCGAGTTCTGCGATTCTGCGGGCGAGGTACGCGCGTTCTGGAGAGTTTCCCGCGAGCCGGAGCGCTCTTGAGTACTCCTCGCGCGCCGCGACGAGCCGCCCCATCCGGCGCAGGAAGTCGGCTCGGGTCGCGGGTAGCAGGTGGTAGTTCGCAAGCCGCTCGTCGAGGTCGGCCAGCAGGGCGAGGGCCGTCGCCGGACCGTCGGCCTCGGCGACCGCCACGGCCCGGTTGAGGCGTACGACGGGCGAGTCCGTTATGCGTTCCAGGCGTTCGTACAGCATGGTGATCGCCCGCCAGTCAGTGTCGACCGCGCGACGTGCTGACGCGTGCTCAGCGGCGATCGCCGCCTGAAGGAGGTACGACGTCGCGCGTCCGCCGAACCCCGCTGCCTTCTCGAGCAGGGCGACGCCTTCCGCGATCTCCGTCTGATGCCAGCGCTCGCGGTCCTGGTCAGGGAGAAGTACCAGCTCGCCGGTGTCGTCGGCGCGGGCGTCCCTCCGGGAGTGGTGCAGGAGCAGCAGGGCGAGCAGAGCCATCGGATCGGGCTCGTCCGGGAGGAGCTCGACGACCACCCGCGTGAGCCGAATCGCCTCATCGCACAGGCCCCGCCGAACGAGCGCGTCCCCGGAGGACGCCGAGTGGCCTTCGGTGAAGATCAGGTAGAGCACAGTGAGGACACCGCCCAGCCGATCAGGCAGCTCCGCCTCGGTGGGCACACGGTAGGGGATCGAGGCGGCGGCGATCTTCTTCTTGGCGCGGGTGAGTCGAGCAGCCATGGTCGGTTCAGAGACCAGGAAGGCGCGAGCGATCTCCGGTGTCGTCAGGCCGCCGACCAGTCGGAGTGTGAGCGCCGTCCGCGCCTCGAGAGCGAGGGCCGGGTGGCAGCAGGTGAACAGCAGGCGCAGCCGTTCATCGGGGATGGCGGAGATCGCCGCGTCGTCCGGATCGAACCCGTCCGGCCGCGCACCGCCCGCAGGGTCTGTCCCTGCCGCGGCGTCGATGACGAGCAGGGGAAGCTTGCGGGCCAGGGTGGCGTCTCGGCGCACCCGATCGAGGCCTCGGCGCTTCGCCGTGGTGAAGAGCCATGCCTCCGGGCGGTCGGGGATGCCGTCCCGCGCCCAGTGCTCGACCGCCAGCTCGAATGCCTCAGCCAACGAGTCTTCGGCGATGTCCAGGCTGCGGAAGTGGCCGGCGAGCAACGCGAGCAGCCGGGCCCAGTGCGCGCGGAATGCCTCGACCACCGCGCCGGGAGCATCATGTGCCACGAGTGGCACCTCTTTCAGGCCTTGTTACGGGCCCGGCTGGGCTGGACCCGCATCGGCTCGCCCGGCATCTTCGGATAGTCCGGTGGGTATGGCAGGTCGCCCAGCCCTTCGTCGCGTTGGTCGCGCTCGGCCCACTCCAGCAGGGTGTCGATCGCGTACGCCTCTTCATTGACTCCCGCGTGGAGGTCACCCACCGTGGCGAATCGCTCCGGCATGGTCACGATGTCGAAGTCCTCGGGAGCGACACTCTCCAACTCGTCCCACCGCAGTGGTGCCGACACCGGTGCCCGGGACCTCGGGCGGATGGAGTAGGCCGACGCGATCGTGCGGTCCCTCGCCATCTGGTTGTAGTCGATGAAGACCCGCTCTCCGCGCTCCTCCTTCCACCAGGACATCGTCACCAGGTCAGGCAGTCGGCGTTCCAGCTCCCGACCGAGGGCGATGACCGCTCGCCTCGTCTCGACGAAAGTCCACTTCGCCTGGATGGGTACGTAGACGTGGAGGCCTCGCCCACCGGAGGTCTTGGGCCAACCCTCCATGCCCAGCTCGTGCAGCAGCGCGCGTAGTTGGGGGGCCACGCGGACTGCATCGGCGAAGTCCGTCCCCGGCTGCGGGTCGAGGTCGATCCGGATCTGGTCGGGATGGTCCACGTTGGGTCGGCGTACGGGCCATGGGTGGAAGGTGAGTGTGCCGAGGTTGGCCGCCCAGGCGATCACCGCGGTCTCGGTGGGGCAGACCTCGTCGGCGGGGCGCCCGCTGGGGAACGTGATGCGGACCGTCTCCACCCACTCCGGCGCGCCTTTGGGTATCCGCTTCTGGTAGAACGCGTCGCCTCGGTTGTCGCCCCTGGTCGACAACTTCGCTCCCTCGAAAACGCCACCGGGCCACCGCTCCAACGTGGTGGGACGCTCGCGCAGGGCACCCAGGATGCCGTCGCCGACGGAGAGAAAGTAATGGACGATGTCTCGCTTCGTGAACCCGCGCTCGGGGAAGTACACCTTGTCGGGGTTGGACACACGCACGGTGCGCGCGCCCACCTCGATCTCTTCGTACGGCGTCGCCATGCCCGAACGCTAGCGCGAGTCACCGACAGCACGCCTCGAGACGCCTCGGCCGTGCCTCATTTCTGCCGGGGCGAGTCCCGACATACGGTGGCAGAGACCGCGACGCCCTCACGGGAGGCATTGAACCCATGAACGACGTTCCCGGCGAGCGAGACACACCCGAAGGTGCGCCTCAGCGGCCATCGTCAGACACTTCGTCCTCGCCGCCGCCGTGGGGTGGGTCGCCGCCCCCTGCACAGCAGCAGGGATGGTCCGCGCAGGGACGGCCGATC
Organism: Actinopolymorpha sp. B9G3; assembly: GCF_040120725.1. NCBI lineage: Bacteria > Bacillati > Actinomycetota > Actinomycetes > Propionibacteriales > Actinopolymorphaceae > Actinopolymorpha > Actinopolymorpha sp. B9G3. The sequence continues at coordinate 86,164 of NZ_JBEEAB010000017.1, forward strand.
ACCACAGGTCCTGCCTCCGGACCGCCTGCTGGCCCACAAGGTGGCGGGCCCGGCCCCTACGGCCCTCCAGGGTCCGTGGGACCGCCTCCTCAGCCGCCTCCTCAGCCGCCGGCCAACCTGCCACCCGGTCCCCATCCGCAGGGTCCCCCCGGAGGTCCTCCGCCAGCGGTGTGGGGATCCCCGCAGGCTCCGCGGCAGCGGCCGCCTCGCAGCCGAGGCAAGGTGATCCTCACCGTCGCGCTGCTGGTGGGTATCCCTCTCCTCCTCATCGGAGGCGGCATCGCGGCTTACTGGTACATCGGCAACTCCGGTGGCGGGGCGAGCAGTGATCCGCCCAACGCCAGCTCGGAGGGCGCTGACGTCGCGGACATCGAGGCGGCCATCGAGAAGCAGGGCTTCTCCTGTTACGAGACCTTGAGCCAACCGACCGTCGTACGTTCCTGCTATCTCACGGCCTCTGACGGTGCGCATGTCGCCGTACGCATGCAGGCAGGTCAGGACGGCGAAGCGCTCCATGTGGAGGTCATGGGGCGGCAGTCAGGAGTTGGCAGCCTGACTGCTCCCCGGGGCGATCCAGTTGAGCCGACCACGCAGGCGTTCACCGCGATCAGCGAGACGCTGCTGGGCTCTGAGGCCAACGAACTTCCGGAGATCGAGGGCGGCCAGTCCCGAACGACGTTCGTGCCGTGGGGCCGGGTGGAGTTCGGGGCGTTCCCCGACGCCTCGTTCGCAACCTTCGCCAAGGACGGGACCAAGCCCGTCTCCGGGAGTGCAGTGCTTCCTGCCTCGATCGGCGACATTCAGAAAGGCCTCGGCGGCGCCGGGTTCGCCTGTGACACAGACAGCTGCGACAAGGATGCAGAGGGCACGACCTCCCTCGCCCGGGTGAAGAGGAGCGAGATTCGCCTCTCTGTCGAGGATGCGGGCCAACCGGTGAGCGACAAAGTTCTACGTACGCACATCGACGCCGTGCTCGACCAACTCGTCAGCGGAGCAGATCGCGAGGCGGCAATGTCCTGGGCCAGCTCGCGACTGAACCCGGAGCACGGGTTTGTCCAGGGTGACGCAGGTGGCCTGCACATCGAGATCGCGCGTGACGGTGCGGAATCGGCTGAGGTCGTCATACAGCCCGCGCAAGCCCGCTTCCCATCCTGAACGGGCAAAGACTTGGGCGGGGCCGGATGTCCGACCCCGCCCGAGAAACGGATTGAACGGAACAGCTCAGCCGATGACGCCTGGCGGGGCGTCACCGTCAGCGCCCCAGACGTCCTCGTCCTCTTCGAGCCAGGTGTTGCGTTCCTGCTCCTGGCCACCGTCCTGGCCCATGCCAGCGCCGCCCATCATGGGCATCATGCCGCCCATGCCGCCACGCATTCCTGCCCCGGCTCCCATGCCGCCGCCGAAGCCACCGACACCGCCCATGCCGGCGCCCGCTCCTGCGGCACCGGGAATGCCGCTGACGGCCGGTCCAGCTCCGTGTATCGGCGTGCCGCTCGGGAATCCTCCGCCACCGCCGCCGCCGATGCCGCCGCCGCCGAGTCCGCCTGCGCGGGCTGTCTCGGTACCGGTGTCGACACCACCAGTGCCGCGACCGCCGCTACCCGGAAACTGATCGCCGTCGGGGATCCCGTCGCCGTTGTGGTCAGGGTCGTTCGGGAACGGATCCTGGGAGTCCGGGATCCCGTCACCGTCGGAGTCCGTGCCGTCGGGGACGTCAGGCGTGTCCGGTGTACCGGGCGTGTCAGGCGTGTCAGGCGTGTCGGGTATGCCGGGCGTGTCAGGGCTGCCGGGCGTGTCAGGCGTGCCGAACGGGCCGGCGCCTCCACCGCCTCCACCGCCACCGCCCCCGCCGCCGCCCGGGTCTCCAGAGGCGATCTGCGGTGCCTGCGCAGGCTGCGGAAACTTCCCGGAGACCTCGGTGTATTTGGTGGTGAGATCCGTCGCGGTCTGCTGGCACCTCTCCTCCTCCGACTTGTTCATCTCGAGAGTGCGGAAGATGCCGTCGTAGTCAACCCCGTTGGCCGGCACCTGGCAGTCGTAGAGGCCGTCTTCGCTGGTCTTTGTCTGGATGCCAGCTTCGCTGTAGTAGTCGTTCATCGAGTCGCGGTCGATGTCGTTTCCGCCGTTGGCCTCCCCGATCCTCGGGATCTGGAGAATCTCACCGTCGGCGCTGCCCTTGCGGAACTCGTACTTGATCGATCCGTTCGTCACGCCAGACACCCACCACTTGATGTAGTAGGAGTCCTCGTGCCATCCGGGTTTGGGGAGCTTGTCGTCGTTCTGGATGCCACCGACGTAGCCGCCCAGGTCCTCGAACAGTTGGCGGAAGCCCTCTGAGTCAGCCCCGTCGTCGCTCACCTGGAACGCCTGGTCCTCCGACTGCGGCGCGGGCGGTTTCGGGTTGGTCTTGTCGCAGCGGTGCGCGACCTCCTTGGCGAACCAGATCACCTGCTCGAGCTTGTCCTTGAAGGAGTCGGCGGCCTTCCCCTGCCAGCCTCCACTGTTACCGCCGGAGAAGAGTTGATCGCGTGCCGTCTCCAGCCCTTCGGCAATATCGGCGGCAGCCGTGCCGGCGTGCTTCCAATATTCGGCGGCGCCGTTGATCCAGCCCTCACTCGGCGCCTTGGGATCGTCATAGTCGCCTACGTAGTAAGGGTCCGGGTATCCCCGCACGCGGAAGAGAATCCTCTGGTGCCCGGATCCGGCAAGCTTCTCAGTCATCGTCGTCGGCTCCCGTCACGCCTGTGCCTGGGGGTTCGGCTGACCCGTCTGACCCGGTTGGCCGGACCCAGGTGCCGGCGCCATCTCCTCGCCGAGGATCCGGTCGATCTCGCCCACACTGGCGTTGTTGAGCGCCTCGGTCGAGCGGTATTGGTCGGCGATCTTCTTGCTTGCGTCAGCCAAGCCTTCGAGCAGGTTGTGCAGGTCGTTGAAGTTCTGGGCCATGTTGGCCCGTGCGGCGTTGTATTGCGTCCGGAACTGCCCGGCCTCCTCGAACGTGCCCAGCCTCGGGAATCCCGAGTCGCCGTCCTCGGCCAGCAACACCCTCTGCGGATAGCCGTTCTCGTCAGTCCAGTCCTCATCCAGCTCGCGCATGCGCTTGGCGAAGTCGTCGAGATCGCCGGGGTCTACTGTCGTCCCGCCCATTGCACCCAACTCTCCCCGTACTCAGTCGTGGCCACCAGAATCCGTCGCCCGTCACCCACCCCGTGGTGGGGACGGCGCCGTTGTGGGTCGCCCGATCGGCGGGCGCCAGGGAAACGTTACGCGACCTGATCACTCGCGTGCAGCCACCCCAGCGTGCGGTTGTGGATAACCCGAAAACCGTGATTTCCCCGTCCAGGAACGACGTGGTTCGGTGCCGACCTGCCGAGTCGTCCGAACCAGACCCACCTGGGCGACGTAAGGTCGGAAGTATGCCTGAGAAGGTCGTCAAGACTGAAGCCGAGTGGCGCCAGCGGCTGTCGCCGGAGGAGTACCGCGTCCTGCGCGAGGCCGGCACTGAACGACCGGGCACCGGGGAGTACGTCGACACCAAGACGACCGGGGTCTACCGGTGCCGCGCGTGCGGTGCCGAGCTGTTCCGTAGCGACACGAAGTTCGACAGCCACTGCGGCTGGCCGTCGTTCTGGTCGCCGCTGGCCGCCGACCGGGTGCAGCTGATCGAGGATCGCTCGCTCGGAATGACCCGCACGGAGGTGCGGTGCGCCCGCTGTGACTCCCACCTCGGCCACGTGTTCGAGGGCGAGGGCTACGGCACGCCCACCGACCAGCGCTTCTGCATCAACTCGGTCTCGCTCACCCTCGAACCCAGCGAGTCGACCTAGACCGCACGACGGTCATGAATCGAGGCGTTCGCCGGGGAGGACGTCCTGTAGTGCGGTGGCCGCCGCCAGCAGCTGTACCTGCAGCGGCTCGACGACCCGCACATCCTCCGGGAGCTCACCGGTGAACACCGGCCGGATCTCGAACGCCAGGTCGAGGATCTGCTCGCGGGTGAACGAACCCGCCCGTAGCCGGTAGGACTCTCCGGAGAGCCGGCGGTACTCAGCCATGCGTTCGCGCCAACCAGGGTTGGACATCCGCTGGTCGTTCGCCTTCATCACCTCGACAAGCTTGTCGAGGACGCGTTCGAGCTCGACCAACTGGGCCTTGCGTCGGTCGACGTCGAGATGGACCGTCCCGGCGGGAGCCAGGTCGTCCTTCCCTCCGAGGATTCTCCGTAAGAAGCTCACACCCGGCGGTCCCTTCGCTCGCTCTACGGCAGGAGGCCCACGATGTCGGCGAGCGGCTTGCGGCGGCCGGTGAAGAACGGCACTTCTTCCCGGGTGTGCAGCCGCGCCCGCGCGCCGCGCAGGTGCCGCATCAGGTCGGTGATGCGGTGGAGTTCGTCGGCCTCGAACGCCAGCATCCATTCGTAGTCGCCCAGGGCGAACGACGCGACGGTGTTGGCGCGTACGTCAGGGTAGTCACGCGCCATCCTGCCGTGTTCGGCGAGCATCGCACGGCGTTCGTCGTCGGGCAGGAGGTACCACTCGTAGGAACGCACGAACGGATAGACGCTGACGTACCGCTTCGGCTCCTCACCGGCCAGGAACGCCGGCACGTGGCTCTTGTTGAACTCCGCCGGACGGTGCAGGGCGAGCTGGGACCACACGGGCTCGAAGTGCCGCCCGAGGTTGGTACGCCGGAACCGGTTGTAGGCCTCCTGCAGGTCGTCGGAGTCCGGCGCGTGCCACCAGATCAGCAGGTCGGCGTCGGCCCGGAGCCCGGACACGTCGTAGGTGCCGCGGACCACGACGTCCTTCTCCCCCAACTGGCTGATCAGCGCCTCCACCTCGGCGGCAAGGCCCGCGCGGTCGAGACTGCCAAGGGGATCACGAAGGCGGAACACCGACCACATGGTGTAGCGGATCACCTGGTTGAGCTCGCGCGCCTTCGGCTTCGCCTCGCGCTCCGTCCGGTCCGAGTGCTCGGTCATGCCGTCATTGTCCCCGGAGCGTGGGACGCACCGAGCAGCTGGGTCACCGCCGAGCGCGCGCTCGCGATGCAGGCGGGGATGCCGATTCCTTCGTACGCCGCCCCCGCCACGGCGATCCCAGGCTGCCGCGCCAGGTCTGCCCTGATCCTGGCGATCCGGGCGCGGTGGCCGACCGCGTACTGCGGGAGCCCGCCGCCCCAACGTGCCACGTGCGCGTCGATCGGCTGAGCGCTGATCCCCACCAACTCCCGCAGGTCGGCTACCGCTCCCGTTACCAGGTCCGCGTCGTCGCGCTGGAGTTCTGTCACGTCGCCCAGTCGACCCACCGAGCAGCGGATGATCACGACATCGGGCGCGTCTTCTGCCATCCAGGACCATTTCGCCGAGGAGAACGTCGCGGCCTTGATCAGGCGGCCTTCGACCGGCGGCACGAGGAATCCGGAACCCGGAAGGGTGCCCGGCACAGCCGAGGACGGGAACGCCAGCGCGATCGTCGCCATGCTGGCGTACTCGATCCCGGCGAGCTCCCCCGCCGCCGCCGGCGCGATCTCGGCGAGCAGCCGGCTCGCGGGGCGTGCCGGGCAGGCCAACACGACGGCGTCGGCGTCGACGAGTTCGGGCAACCGGGTCGGCCCCACCACCAGCTGCCATCGGCCGTCAGACGTACGCCGGAGTTCCCGGACAGTCGCGTCAGTGCGTACGGACGCACCTGACGCCTGCGCCACGGCGGGGACAAGTCCGCCCACCCCACCGGTGAGGCCCGCGAACACCGGAGCGTCGGAGGCCGGCGCCGCTGCCTTCGCCCGAGCGGCCGCGCGAAGCAGCGAAGGATTCTCGCGGAGGTACGGGACGAGGGCCGGAACGGTCGCCTGGAGTGACAGCTGGTCCGAACGCCCCGCGTAGACACCGCCGAGCAGGGGTTCGACCAGGCGGTCGACCAGTTCCCTGCCCATCCGGTGTGCGGCGTACGTGCCGATCGCCACGTCCTCGTCGAGGGGCGCTCCGGGAAGGTCGGGCTCCGCCTCCACACGGCTCAGTCCGTCAGCACTCAGCAGCCCACTCGCCCCTAGGGCCGCGAGGTCGCCGGGCACACCCAGGATGGTGCCGCCCGGTATCGGGTGGAGTGCACCGCGCGACCACAGACCCGCCGATGTCGTCGCCGCGTAACGGATCCGCTCGCCCAGGCCGACAGCTCTGGCCAGCTCGACACCTTCCGGCCGGCGGTTGAGGATCGCCTCGGCGCCGGTGTCGACGGCCACACCGGCGAGCTCGACGGTGTGGAGCTTCCCACCCAGCCGCGGCGAACTCTCCAGCACGGTGACGGCGAGGTCAGGGCCCCCCACCTGACGTAGGAACCATGCCGCGGCGACTCCGGTGATGCCTCCACCGACAACGACGACCTGACGCATGGCTCCACTTTTCCAGATCCACATCGGACAACCTCCCCCGGACGTGCCGCGTCATGACTGGCACAGCGCACCGCCATACGGGGAGAACGACGCGACACGGTCACACAGCAACGCGGTCACACAGCAACGCGGCACACAGCAACGCGGCACACAGCAACGCGGCACACAGCAACGCGGCACACAGCAACGCGGTCACACGGCAACGCGGCACAGCCATAGACGGGGACACGTCCACGCCCGGCACCACTCCACTCAGCAGGAGGCCCGCCATGCACCGCCCCGCACCCCGCTGGCTCCACGCTCCCACCATCGTCGTCGCGGCGTTGCTGACCGCGACCCTCACCCTTGCCGGCTGCTCCGGCGACAGCCTCAACCCACTCGCCGGCTCGTCAGCCGGGCGGTCGTCGGCGGACGGAGGCGCAGGCGCGGCGGCGCCGGAGGAGGCCGCCCTCCAGGACTCTGGTGGCGGCGACACCGACGCCTCTGCCACGAAGCCGAGCGACGGCCAGGTGGGCAGGTCCAGCAATCCCGCCCGGGCGGAGCTGGCGGTCCGGTCGATCATTCGTACGGCCGAATTGCTCGTACGCACGAAGGATGTCCAGGCGGCGGCCGACCGGACCGAAAGCCTCGTGACGGCCACCGACGGCTACGTCGCGAACCAGCAGAGCTCGATGTCGCCCGTCGACCTGCCGAGAGACACCGGGCGCGACACCGAACAACTCCGCAGCATCCACCTGGTCGTCCGGGTGCCGGTCGACGACTTCGACCGCATCGCCGACGAGATCAAGGGACTCGGCACGGTCCTCGCCGACAAGCGGGACGCCAACGACGTCACCGAGGAGGTCGTCGATGTCGAGAGCCGGGTCGCCAGCCAGAAGAAGAGCATCCAGCGGTTGCGTTCCCTGCTAGGCGAGGCCAAGACAGTCGGAGAAGTGATCCAGGTCGAGGGTGAGCTGGCCACTCGGGAAGCGGAGCTGGAGTCACTGCAGAGCCGGTTCGCGACGTTGAGTTCACAGGCCGCGCTGTCGACGATCCAGGTCACGTTCGAGGCGCCGCCGGCGAAGGCCGCACCGCCTGAGGAGAAGGACAGCGGGTTCCTGGTCGGGCTGCGGGGCGGGTGGAACGCGTTCGTCGCCGTGCTCGAAGGACTGCTGACGGCGTTCGGCGCGGTGCTGCCCTTCGCCCTCACGCTCGCGCTCGTGGCCGGGCTGCCGGCCTGGCTGGTGTGGCGGGCGAGGTCCCACCGGTCCGACTCAGCACCGTCACAGGCAGAATCCCCCGCCCCCACGGTCTCGACGTCGGCGAGCTGAGCGCTGCGCGCCCCAGCCGGCTACCTGCGCACCGACTCGGTGTGGACGAGGTCCACCAGCCGGGTGAGGACGTCGGGGTCGGTCTGGGGCAGGACGCCGTGTCCGAGGTTGAAGATGTGTCCGGGCGCCTGCCGTCCGGCGGCAAGGATGCTCCGGGTCTTGTCCGCGATGACGTCCCAGGGCGCGAAGACCAGGGCGGGGTCGAGGTTGCCCTGGACGACCTTGCCGGGCACCCGGCGGATCGCCCTTTCGAGGGGAACCCGCCAGTCGACGCCGACGACGTCCGCGCCCGCCGAGGCCAGCAAACCAAGCAGTTCGCCGGTGTTGACACCGAAGTGGATCCGCGGCACGCCGAGCTGGCCGACCTCCTCGAGGATGGCCTTGGAGTGGGGCCATACGTAGGCCTCGTAGTCGTCCGGTGCGAGCGAGCCGGCCCAGGAGTCGAACAGCTGAACCGCCGACGCGCCGGCCTCGACCAGGACCCGCAGGAAGGCGGCGGCGATCCCCGCCAGGCGGCCGAGGAGGTCGTTCCACAGCCTGGGATCGGCGTGCATCAGGGCCTTGGTGGCCGCGTGGTCCCGGCTGGGTCCGCCCTCGACGAGGTACGACGCGAGCGTGTACGGCGCACCGGCGAAGCCGATGAGTGGTGTCGGCCCGAGGGCGCTGACCAGCTCCCGTACCGCCTGCGTGACATACGGGACGTCTGCCGCCTCGAGCGGACGGAGCGGGTCGAGGTCGGCGCGGGTACGGATGGGCTTCGCAACCACCGGGCCCACGCCGGGAACGATGTCGAGGTCGACGCCGATCGCCTTGAGCGGGACCACGATGTCGGAGTAGAGGATCGCGGCGTCCACCCCGTAGCGCCGGACCGGCTGCAGGGTGATCTCGGCGACGAGTTCGGGTCGGGAGCACGCCTCGAGCATCGGGATGCCGTCACGGACAGCGTGGTACTCCGGCAGGGCCCGACCTGCCTGGCGCATGAACCACACCGGCGTGTGCGGGACGGGCTCACCGCGGCAGGCCCTCAGGAACGCCGAGTCGTTCAGGCTGGACGGGGAGAGATCCATGACATCGCGGGGATCGATCGTCGTGTCCACAAGGTGGCAAGCCTAGTTGACTGACGGACGACGCCAGCGAGTGGTACGGATGGGATCAGCTTGGCGATCTGCCGTCGGTCGACGCCGGACCCCGAGTGCGATGCCGAACCGTGATCCCGGTGTGATACGGACTGAGGCATGCCTCTCGGAACCGTTCCGCCGCCCCGGTTTGCACCGGAATGCGCCGTTCCTCGCCGGGATTGCCGGCGCGTCGTGCGACGACTCGCGGGGGTAGGCGGACGTAGTCTCTCGGGCGTGGCCGCTCGCAGGGAATCGAATGATCCGCCCGAGGTGTTCCAACGGGCCGTGAGCGAGCTGCGTTCCGCGCGGCTGCGCCCGGAGGTCGTCAGTGAGGAGATCCCGGCGCCACAGCGGGTCGCGCCATTTTCCGCCGCGGTGAGCGCCGACGTCGTGATCGACGACCACGAGCTCGCCACCGGCCGGCTGGTCCTGCTGCATGACCCCGAGGGGCACGACGCCTGGCAGGGCACGTTCCGCTGCGTCGCCTACGTACGCGCGGAGATCGAGGCGGAGATGGTCACCGATCCGTTGTTGGGAGCGGTCGGCTGGTCCTGGCTCACCGAGGCCCTGGAAGCGGAGGGTGCCTCCTTCCTCGCGCCGAGCGGCACCGTCACCCGGGTCGCTTCGGAGAGCTTTGGCGGGATGGGCGAGGAACCCGCCCGCGCGGAGATCGAGATCCGCGCCTCCTGGACGCCGCTCGACGGTGCGATCGGCGCACACGCCCAGGCGTGGGGCCTGCTGCTGTGCACCGCCGCCGGCCTGCCGCCCCTGCCGGCTGGCGTCGCAAGCATCCCGGACCGGCGGGTGAAGAACCGGTGACCGACTCCGCCGCTGTCGCCAACGCGCCGGCCGACGAGCCCGCGCCGCTCCTGACCCCGACCGACGGCCTGCCTCCGGTCGTCGAGTCAGCCGAGGCTCTGGCCGAGACCGTCCGGGCATTCGCCGCGGGAACCGGTCCGGTCGCCATCGACGCCGAGCGGGCGTCCGGCTACCGCTACTCCCATCGGGCCTACCTTGTCCAGCTCCGCCGTGAGGGCGCGGGGACGGCACTGATCGACCCCACCCGGTGCCCTGATCTCTCCGAACTCGACGCCGCCCTCGCCGACACCGAGTGGGTACTGCACGCAGCGAGCCAGGACCTGCCCTGCCTCACCGAGATCGGGCTTTCGCCGCGGGCGCTGTTCGACACCGAACTCGCCGGCCGGCTGCTGTCGTTCCCCAAGGTCGGCTTGGGCGCGATGGTCGAGGACCTGCTGGGTTACCGCCTGGAGAAAGGGCACTCCGCCGTCGACTGGTCGACCCGTCCCCTGCCGGAACCCTGGCTGGTCTATGCCGCGCTCGACGTCGAGCTCCTGGTGGATCTGCGCGACCGGTTGGCCGACCAGCTCGACCGGGACGGCAAGCGGGAGTGGGCGACGCAGGAGTTCGCGGCCCTCATGGCCCAGCCGCCTCGGGAGTCCCGTCGCGATCCCTGGCGCCGCACGTCGGGCATCCACCGCGTCCGCAACCGGCGTGAGCTGGCGTATGTCCGTGCGCTGTGGCTCGCCCGCGACCAGACCGCGAAGCGTCGCGACCTGTCGCCAGGGCGCGTGTTGAGCGACCAGTCGATCATCGCCGCCGCCAGCACCCGACCGACGAGCCGGAACCAGCTCGCCCGGTTGCCGGGCTTCGACACGCGCACCACCCGGCGTGACCTCGACCTGTGGTGGTCGGCGGTCCAACAGGCCCAGCAGGTGCCCGACCGCGATCTCCCCGAGCACACCGCTCCGTACGACGGACCGCCGCCGGCGCGCGCCTGGGCCGACCGTGACCCCTCCGCCGCCGCTCGGCTCACCGCGTGCCGGACCTCCCTGCACGAACTCGCAGGGGCGCACAAAGTGCCGGTGGAGAATCTCCTCGCCCCTGACGCCGTGCGCCGGCTGGCGTGGGATCCCCCGGTCGAACCCACGCAGGCGGCCGTCGCGGATGCGCTCATCGCGCGCGGGGCCAGGCGCTGGCAGGTCGAGCTGACCGCCGAGCGGCTCGCGTCGGCGCTCGCCGACCACCACCCCGGCTCGTCCTGACCGCACGAGGCGGACCGGCCGGCGAGCTGCGCAACCTCCCGAGCGCAAATGCCGCCGTACGACCGGTGACCTTGGGCCCCTCGCCACCGGCCCGGCCGTGGACGCACGATGGAAACGGGCATGCCGCGGGCGTGGCGAAGGGAAGTGACCCCGATGTCGGATTTCGTCGACCCGACGTTCTACCGGACGCCGGATGCCGCCATCTCGGCTCCCCGCGAGGAGCTGGCCTACATCGCCGCCTTCGATCCCACCGGGCTGCAGCGCGACGCCATGACGGTGGTCGACTGCGCGCCGGCTTCGTCGTCGTATGGCGAGGTGGTCGGGCGGTCCGAGCTGCCGACTGCGGGCAACGAGCTCCACCACTTCGGCTGGAACGCCTGCTCCAGTGCGCTGTGCCACGAAGGGCACACCGGGACCCTCGAGCGCCGCTACCTGATCGTGCCGGGGTTGCGGTCCTCCCGCACGTACATCCTCGACACGAAGCCGGACCCGCGACACCCGCGCGTCGTGCGCACGATCGAGGCGGACGAACTCGCGCGGAAGGCCGGTTACTCCCGTCCGCACACGGTGCACTGTGGCCCGGGCGGCATCTTCATGTCGAACCTCGGCGGCGCCAACGGGCCCGGGGGCGCCGAAGGACCCGGTGGGGTGGCACTGCTCGACCACGACACGTTCGACGTGATCGGGCCCTGGGAGACCGACCGGGGCGGCCAGTTCCTCGCGTACGACTTCTGGTGGCACCTCGCCCACGACACGATGGTCACCTCGGAGTGGGCCACTCCCTCGATGATCGAGAACGGGTTGAACCCCGAGGACCTGCTCGGCCGCCGGTTCGGTCACCACGTCGACTTCTGGAGCCTGTCGGAAGGTCGCCTCACCCAGCGGATCGACCTGGGTGACGAGCACCAGATGGTGCTGGAGCTGCGTCCGGCGCATGATCCGCGGCAGACCTGGGGTTTCGCCGGTGTCGTTGTCAGCGTCGCCGACCTGTCCGCCTCGGTCTGGCTGTGGCAGCGCGACGGCGACCGGTGGACCGCGGACAAGGTCCTCAGCATTCCCGCGGAGGTTGCCCGGCCGGAGGAGTTGCCGCCCGCGCTCCGGCGGTTCGGCGCGGTGCCGCCGTTCGTCACCGACATCGACCTGTCCGTCGACGACCGCTGGCTCTACGTGTCGTGCTGGGGAACGGGCGAACTGAAGCAGTACGACGTGCGCGATCCGCGGCATCCGCGGGAGACAGGCTCGATCCGGCTGGGCGGCGTCGCTCGTCGTCGGGCGCATCCGGCCCGACCGGACCTGCCACTCGCCGGTGCCCCGCAGATGGTCGAGATCAGCCGGGATGGACGTCGGGTCTATGTGACGAACTCGTTGTACGCCGCGTGGGACGACGTGCTGTACCCCGAAGGCGTGGGCGCCTGGGCGGCGAAGTTCGACGCGGACCCGGAGCGTGGCGGGCTGACGATCGATCCCGAGTTCTTCCCGCACGGGGACGACTTCGGCGGGTTGCGGATCCATCAGGTACGCCTGCAGGGCGGCGACGCCTCCAGTGACTCCTACTGCTTCACCTCGTGACTGCTTCACCTCGTGATCCGGGTCGGCGTCGGGTTCCTGTCCCGCGCCGCCTGGACACGGGCGGCGCCTTCGCTCGGCGGCCGCAAAACACCTCGGCTGATCGGGCGAATCGGTCGCGCAACCTTGTTACCAGCGAGTAGCATCGGTGGGTAGGTGGCGCATCTGCCGGCGAAAAATCGAGGAGGGCTACCGTGCCCCGAGAGCTCCGCGATGTCGTCTTTGTCGACGGCGTACGCACTCCATTCGGCAAGGCGGGCGGGATGTACGCCGAGACCCGCGCCGACGACCTGGTGATCAAGTGCATCCGCGAGTTGCTGCGCCGCAACCCTCGCCTGCCGGCCGACCGGATCGATGACGTGGCGATCGCGGCGACGACGCAGACCGGTGACCAGGGCCTCACCATCGGCCGGACCGCGGCACTGCTCGCCGGCCTCCCCCGGACCGTCCCCGGCTACGCGATCGACCGGATGTGCGCCGGCGCCATGACCGCCGTGACGACCACCGCGTCGGGTATCGCGTTCGGTGCGTACGACCTGGTGATCGCGGGCGGCGTGGAGCACATGGGACACCATCCGATGGGCGAGGGCGTCGATCCCAACCCCCGCATCATCGCCGAGAAGCTGGTCGACCCGTCCGCGCTGGTGATGGGCCAGACAGCCGAGAACCTCCATGATCGCTTTCCCGGGCTGAGCAAGGAGCGTGCCGACGCGTTCGCGGCCGCGAGTCAGCAGCGGCTCGCCAAGGCGTACGCGGACGGCGTGATCCAGCGCGACCTCGTGGCGGTCGCCACCCGGAGCACGGAGTCCGGGTGGGGTCTCGCCACAGCCGACGAGCCGCCCCGGCCCGACACCACGGCGGAGGGGCTCGCCACCCTGCGTACGCCGTTCCGCCCGCACGGTCGGGTCACGGCCGGGAACGCGGCCGGCCTCAACGACGGCGCCACGGCGTGTGTCCTCGCCGCCGAGGAGGTGGCGAAGGAGCTCGGGCTGACGCCGAAGATGCGGCTGGTGTCGTACGCCTTCGTGGGTGTCGAGCCCGAGGTCATGGGGGTCGGGCCGATTCCCGCCACCGAGAAGGTGCTCGGCAAGGCGGGGTTGACGATGGACGACATCGGGCTGATCGAGATCAACGAGGCGTTCGCCGTGCAGGTGCTGGCTTTTGCCGAGCACTTCGGCCTTGCCGACGACGACCCGCGGATCAACCCCTATGGCGGCGCCATCGCGGTCGGGCATCCACTCGCGTCCAGCGGCGTACGGCTGATGCTGCAACTGGCCCGGGCGTTCGAGGACCGGCCGGATGTGCGGTACGGCCTGACGACGCTCTGCGTGGGTATCGGCATGGGCGGCAGCGTGATCTGGGAGAACCCCCACTGGGAGGGTGCACAGTGAGCAAGGACACGGGTACGAACGCCGTGGTCGGCAGCGAGGTCTTCCCGGACGAGGTGGTGACGCACGCCTACGTGCGGGACGTCGAGATGCCGCACGGCGCCGGGACGATGGCCCTCATCACGCTCGACAACGGGCTCGACCACACCCGACCGAACTCGTTCGGACCGCAAGGGCTGGCCGAGCTCGACGCGGCCATCGACGCGGTGATCGACCGCGAGGACGTGGCGGCGATCGGTCTCACAGGCAAACCGTTCATCCTTGCGGCCGGTGCCGATCTCACCGGAATGCCACGGATCACCCATCGCCGGCAGGCGCTGGAGATCGCGCGGTACGGGCACGAGGTGTTCGGCAAGCTCGATGACGGCCGCAAGCCGTCGTTCGGGTTCATCAACGGCCTCGCCCTCGGTGGTGGCCTCGAGCTCCCCCTGAACTGCACCTACCGCACGGTGATCGCGAGCGCGCCCGCCGTCGCGTTCCCCGAGTGTTTCCTCGGCATCCTGCCGGCGTGGGGTGGCACCTGGCTCCTGCCCAACCTTGTCGGCGCCGACCGCGCGGTGAAGATCATCATCGAGAACGCGCTCAACACCAACCGGATGATGCGCGGCCCCGAGATCCAGCCCGCAGGGCTTGCCGACGCCACGTTCGAGGGTGCGGACTTCCTGGAGCGGTCCATCGACTGGGCGGCACAGGTCCTCACCGGTCGGATCACGGTCGAACGCGATCCCGTCGACCGCGGCGACGCGTGGGATGCCGCGGTGGCGCGGGGCCGTGGGTTCGTGGACGCGAAGCTGCACGGGGCCGCGCCTGCTCCGGTCCGGGCGCTCGACATCATCGCCGCGGCGAAGACGTGTACGAAGGCGGAAGGCTTCGCTCTGGAGGACGAGGCGCTCGCCGACCTTCTCATGACCGACGAGCTGCGTGCGGGGCTCTATGCGTTCGACCTGGTGCAACGGCGGGCGAAGAAGCCGGTGGGCGTACCCGACAAGGCGCTGGCGCGGCCGGTCACCAAGGTCGGCATCGTGGGTGCGGGGTTGATGGCGAGCCAGCTGGCGCTGCTGTTCGCGCGCCGCCTGCTCGTGCCCGTGGTGCTCACCGACCTCGACGACGAGCGGGTGGAGAAGGGCCTGTCCTACGTACGAGGTGAGGTCGACAAGCTCGCCGCCAAGGGGCGCGTCAACGCTGATCTGGCGAACCGGATCAAGGGTCTCGTGACCGGATCGACGGACAAGGGTGTCTACGCCGACTGTTCGTTCGTCCTCGAGGCAGTCTTTGAGGAGATGAAGCTCAAGCAGCAGGTGTTCGCCGAGCTGGAGGGGATCGTCCCGCCGGAGTGCGTGCTCGCGACGAACACCTCGTCGTTGTCGGTCAGCACCATGGCCTCGAAGCTGACCCACCCGGAGCGGGTCGTCGGTTTCCACTTCTTCAACCCGGTGGCGATCCTGCCTCTGCTGGAAGTCGTCCGCGGCGAACGCACCGACGACGCCAGCCTCGCCACGGCGTTCGCGGTCGCGAAGGGCCTGAAGAAGAACGCGATCCTGGTCAAGGACGCACCGGCGTTCGTTGTCAACCGGATCTTGACACGGTTCATGGGCGAGGTGACGAAGTGCCTCGACGAGGGGACGCCGGCCGAGGTCGCCGACCGGGCGTTGCTCTCGCTGGGCTTGCCGATGGCGCCGTTCGTCCTGCTCCAGCTGGTCGGTCCGGCGGTGGCCCTGCACGTGGCGGAGACGTTGCACGAGGCGTTCCCGGACCGGTTCTACGTCTCACCCAACCTGCAACGGTTGGTGGCGGCGAACAAGCCCGGGCTGTGGTCGTGGAACGAGAACGGGCAACCCTACCTCGACGACGACACCCGTGCGCTGCTCGATGTCGGTGACCTCCCCTCCAGCGAGGACGAGGTGCGTGAGCGTGCCCTGGCGGCGATCGCCGACGAGGTGCGCCGACTCCTCGACGACGGCGTCGTCGCTGAGTCGCAGGACGTCGACCTCGCGTTGATCCTGGGTGCGGGGTGGCCGTTCCACCTCGGAGGCGTCACGCCGTACCTCGACCGCAGTGGCGTCGCCGAACGCGTGACCGGGAAGCGGTTCCTGCCCAAGGGAGTCGCGAGCGTCCCGACATAGGTCGCCATGCGGGATCCGGGTCGGTTGTCCCTGCGCTCCCGCGCGGCTCACCTAAGCCGGCGTTGACGAGCTGGGCGGGCCGCCCGTGTCGACCGGTTCCGTGGCGGTCGCGAGCCGGGAGTGGCGCCGGCCGTAGCCGAAGTAGATCACGAACCCGACCAGCATCCACACCAGGAACCGCAGCCAGGTCTCGATGGCGAGGTTGAGCATCAGGTAGGCGCATACGACGACCGACAGGATCGGGATCAGCGGGACGAACGGCGTCCGGAACGCCCGCGGCAGGTCGGGCCGGTTCGCCCGGAGCACCGGGACCGCGATGCTCACCAGGATGAACGCCGCCAGCGTCCCGATGTTCACGAGTTCCGCCAGCACGGTGATCGAGGTGAACGTCGCCAGGACCGCGGCCGCGACACCGACGACGATGGTCACGACGTACGGCGTCCGGAACTTCGGGTGCACCTTCGCGAAGAAGCCCGGCAACAGGCCGTCGCGCGCCATCGCGAACCCGACCCTGGTCTGGCCGAGTAGCAGGATCATCACCACGACGGTGATGCCGACGGCGGCCGCGACGGCGATGATCCGCCCCAGGGCGGGCGCGCCGGCGTTCACCAGTGCCGTCGCGAGCGGGGCCGCGTCCTCCGGATCGATCCGCGCGTAGTTCTGGATGCCGGTCAGCACGAGACTCACCGCGACGTACAGCACCGTGCAGATGGCCAGGGATCCGATGATGCCGCGCGGCATGTCCCGCTGGGGATCCCGCGCCTCCTCGGCCGTCGTCGCCACGACGTCGAAACCGATGAACGCGAAGAAGACGACGGCCGCGCCGCTCGCGACGCCGGCCCAGCCGAACATCGCCGGCTCGACCCCGAACATCGCCTGGATCAGTGGTTGTGTCAGACCGGTCCCGCCCTCGGTCGGCTTGCTCGACGGTACGAACGGAGCAAGGTTGCTGGCCTTGACCATGAAAACGCCGACCACGACGAACAACAGCGCGGCGCCCACCTTGACGGCCACCGCGATCTGGTTGATCCGGCTCGACAGCTTGATGCCGGCCACCAGGACCCCGGTGAGGGCAAGGATCAGGAGCCCGGCCGGAAGGTTCATCACCCCGTCGGTGGTGTTCGCGACCGCCGTGGGGATCTGCAGCGGTGTGCCACGCAGCGCGGTCGCGAGGTATCCCGACCACCCACCCGCCACCGCCGCCGCGGCGACGAAGAACTCGAGGATGAGGTCCCAGCCGATCAGCCAGGCGATCAGCTCGCCCAGTGCGGCGTAGGAGAAGGTGTACGCCGAACCGGCCACCGGCACGGCAGAGGCGAACTCGGCATAGCACAGGGCGGCGAGGCCGCACGCGACCGCCGCGAGGACGAACGACAGTGCGACGGCGGGACCTGCGTAGGACGCCGCCGCCGTTCCGGTGAGCACGAACAGCCCACCGCCGATCGTCACTCCGACTCCGAACACGGTGAGGTCGAGAGCTCCGAGACTCTTGCTCAGACGATGCTCCGGCTCCAGCGTGTCGGAGATCGCCCCTTCCACCGGCTTGGTGCGCAGCAGCTTCATGGCGCCACGCGTGCCCCGGCATCACAGCAACGAAACGAAACCGGAGAGTAATCGATCAGCCACCGGCTACGGGCGATCGGCTGCGGGACGATCAGCTACGGGCAGCTGGGGACTCAGCTACGGGGCAGCGGATCGGGATCGCCGCTCGCGAGGGTCGCACCGTCGAGCTGGGCCACGCGTTCCACGATGGCCCGGGCAAGGTCTTGGGCGCCCAGCCCGAACTCCGCCAGCAGGCTGGCACGTTTGTCGTGCTCGGGGAACCGCTGCGGGATCCCGACCACCTGCAGCGGCGTGCTGATGCCGGCGTCGGCGAGGGCGAGGCCGAGAGCCGCTCCACAGCCTCCGACCCGCCCGCTGTCCTCGACGGACACGACCAGCCGGTGCTGGGAGGCGAGACGCACGAGGCCCGGATCGACCGGTTTCACCCATCTCGGGTCGACCACGGTCACCCCGATCCCCTGCTCGCTGAGCCGGCTGGCGACCTCCAGGCAGGTCGTGGCCATCGCGCCGACCGCGACGAGCAGGACGTCCCGCTCCCCCTCGCGGACCAGGACGTCGCAACCGCCCGGATCGTCCACGTCGGGGTCAACAGCGTCGATCGCGCCGATTGCGGGGATGTCGTCTGCCACCGGACCCTTCGGGAACCGGATGACGGTCGGACCGTCGTCGACCGCCACCGCCTCGCGCAGCAGGTCGCGCAACCGAGCGCCGTCCCGCGGTGCCGCGACCCGGAGCCCCGGCACCACCTGCAGGATGGACAGGTCCCACATGCCGTTGTGGCTTGGCCCGTCGTCGCCGGTCACCCCGGACCTGTCGAGGACGAACGTCGCCGCGCAGTTGTGCAGGGCCACGTCGAGCAGCATCTGGTCGAACGCACGGTTGAAGAACGTCGAGTAGATCGCGACGACCGGGTGCATGCCGCCGAGGGCCAGCCCCGCCGCCGAGGTCACGGCATGCTGCTCGGCGATCCCGACATCCACGAACCGATCGGGATATTCCTGGGCGAACGCATCCAGCCCGGTGGGACCCTGCATGGCCGCCGTGATCGCCACAAGGTCCGACCGCTCCCGGCCGAGGGCGAGCAGCTCGTCGCTGAAGACCTTCGTCCAGGTACCGGTCGGATCAGTGCGGATCTGGTGCAGGCAGTCCTCCTCGTCCTGCTCGGCAAGGTCATAGCCGGCGCCCTTGCGGGTGACGCAGTGCACGAGGACGGGTCCGCCGAACCGCTTCGCCTGGTCGAGCGCGGACTCGATCGCCACCCGGTCATGCCCGTCGATCGGTCCGACGTACTTCAGGCCGAGGTCCTCGAACAACCCCTGGGGCGCCAGGACGTCCTTCAGGCCGCGCTTGACCCCGTGCAGGACGTCGTACACCGGCGTACCCACCAGCGGCGTCCGACCGAGGGAGCGCTTCACCAGCTCGAGGACCTGTTCGTAGCGGGGGTTGGTCCGCAGCGCGTTGAGGTGCTGGGCGAGGCCACCCACCGTCGGCCGGTAGGACCGGCCGTTGTCGTTGACCACGATCACCAGGCGCCGGTCCTTCGCGGCCGCGATGTTGTTGAGCGCCTCCCAGGCCATCCCGCCCGTCAGCGCCCCGTCACCGACGATGGCCACGACGTAGCGGTCCTCGCCCTTGAGCTGGTACGCCCGGGCAAGGCCGTCGGCGTAGGACAGGGAGGTCGACGCGTGGGAGTTCTCGATCACGTCGTGCGGCGACTCCGCCTGGCTCGGGTAACCCGAGAGCCCACCCTTTTGCCGCAGCAGGTCGAAACCGGCCTGCCGGCCGGTCACGATCTTGTGGACGTACGCCTGATGGCCCACGTCGAAGAGGATCTTGTCCCGCGGCGAGTCGAACGTCCGGTGGACCGCGAGGGTGAGCTCCACGATGCCGAGGTTGGGCCCGAGGTGGCCGGAGCGGGACACCTTGGTCACGAGGAAGTCGCGGATCTCCCGGGCCAGGTCGACGAGCTGCTGCTCGGAGAGGCCGGACAGGTCGGAAGGCTCCCGTACCTTCTCGAGCAGGCTCATTGCCAGATCCCTCCTTGCAGGTCGGCCACGCGAAGGACTCGCCGTGCACGGTCCGCCCGACGGCTCGTCGCGGACCGTTCGCTCGAGTCTAGATTGCCCTCCGGCTGATCCTGGGACGCCGTGGCCAGGTGTGGGGTTGGCCACGTTGGTGACCATCACCGGCTCCGGCCGACTCAAACGAGTTGCGGGCGCTCCAGTTCGTTACCGTCACCGGGCATCGCCGGAGTGAGGATCTCGGCCGGCCGGCCCTGCCGGATCTCCAACTGCTCGACGGCCAGGACGAGCGCCCCGAGGACTTCGGCGCGCGCTCCCGTCTCGGCGGCCACCACCGGCGTCGACGCCACCGAGCACACGGCGTAGCGGGGCATCGCGGCCCGGAGCGGGTCGAGGAAGACGTCGCCGGCCGCGGCCAGGTCACCGCCGACCACGACCCGTTCGGGGTTGACCACATTGCACAGGTTGGCCGCGACGAAGCCGATGTGCCGGGCCGCGTCGGCGATGACCCGCCGGCAGCCGCCGTCGCCCTCGACAGCCCTGGCCACGAGGTCCTCGATCGTGTGCAGGTCGGGATGGCTGTGCCGGATGAGCTCGAGGAGGTACGGCGCGCCGACCAGCGTCTCGAGACACCCCCGGTTGCCGCACGAACACACCGGACCGGTCTCGTCGATTGTCAGGTGGCCGATCTCCCCGGCCGAGCCGCCGAACCCGTGGTAGACGTACCCGTCGACGACCAGACCCGCGCCGAGTCCCGTCGCTGCCTTGACGTACGCAAGATTGGCGACCCCTCGCCCGGCGCCGAAGTACAGCTCACCACGGGCACCCAGGTTGGCGTCGTTGTCGGCGAAGACGGGTACGTCGAGGCGCTGCGCGAGATCGCGCACCGGATCGACGGCCTCCCAGCCGGGCAGGATCGGCCACGAGCCGAGGGTTCCGCCGCCGGGTGGCAACGGGGCCGGCAGCCCCACTCCCGCGGCCCTGATCTTCGTCCGGTCCTCGCCGATGTCGTCGAGCAGCTCGACCAGGAGCTTCTCGGCGGCGGCGAATGCCACGGCCGCCGAGGCCCCGACGTCGCAGGAGTGGCGGCGGCCGGACCGGATCGCGAACCGCAGGTCGGCGACGGCCACGCGGATGTGCCGGTGTCCGAAGTCGAGGCCGACGACGAGGCCCTCCTCGCAGCGGATCCGGACCTCCTGCGCCCGCCGGCCCCCGCGGATACCCGGGGAGACCTCGACGGTTCCGGCGTCACCGAGCTGGTGGACGATGTTGGAGACCGACGCCGGTGACAGTCCGGTGAGGCGGGCGATCTCGGCTTGGCTGAGTACGCCGTGTGCCCGGACCGTTGCCAGCACCCGGCGGATGTTCGCCGCCCGAAGCGACGCCTGGGAACCCGGCCGTAGCGTCACGCGCCAAAGACAACCCGTGCGCAACCTGATCGTCAAGCCCTGGAACGACACCCACGGTGCCGTGTTCAGCGGCCCGCAGATGTTCAGCATCTTTCTCCGCGGTTACTCCATGACGAAGAGTGACCGAACGGAGGCCCGGATCTGGCTGCGGACCGTGGGGCTGCGCGAGTCCGTACGCTCTGGACTCATGGACGGCTGTGCGTTCTGCGCGATCGCCGAGGGAGCCCCCGCGCACCGGGTGCTCGACGAACCGGAACTCCTCGCGTTCCTCGACGTCCGGCCGGTGTTCAAGGGACACGTCCTGCTGATCCCCCGCGACCACGTGGACACGCTGCTCGATCTGCCCGACGCGTTGCGCGACCCGTTCTTCCGTGCTGTGCAACGGCTTGCGGCAGCGATGGAGAACGGCCTCGGCTCACAGGGATCGTTCGTCGCGGTCAACAACAGGGTCAGCCAGAGCGTCCCGCACCTGCACGCCCATGTGATTCCCCGGACCAGAGGCGACGGGCTGCGTGGCTTCCTGTGGCCGCGCCGGAAGTACGCCGACGACGCCGAGGCGGCCGACTATGCCGCGCGGGTGCGTGCGGCGTTGTGAGGCGTACAACCTGGAGGTAGCGGCCAGCCGCAGCGGCGTCGAAGATCGGATCCGCTGTGCCGCACTGTTCCCTCCCGATGGCGGGACCGGCATACTAGCCGGCGGCATGTTCACAAGGTGGACGTCGTACGCCCGGGGGGGCCTAGGGTGCGAGGGTCTACCGCCACGGGGCCAGTCGTCATCGGTTCAGGAGGTCCGATCATGACAGACATCCGCCCACGGGCAGCCGTCCTCGCAACCATCGGTGCCCTCGCCGTCGCCGCGAGTGCCTACTTCGACTGGTTGGACGGTCGTTCCCCGGACCAGATACCAGTGCAGCAGCTTCTGCTCCAACCAGATCCGGCGGCGACCGCGGCGTCCTACTACCAGTCCATGGCTACCCCGCTGGTGGTGGTCGGCGCCATCGGCGTCCTTGCGACTCTGTTCCTGTCCCGCGCTCTGCTGTGGGTGACGTTCCTGCTCGCCCTCGCCACGCTGGGCCTCTGGGTCACGACCGTCGTCCTCGAAGTCGCACCCGGCGAACTCTCCATCGCAGACATCCAGCCGGGCGCCTGGATCAATCTCGGGGCGGTCATCCTGATCCTCATCGGCGCCGCCGCGCTGCGCGGACGAGGTGATGAGGACCTGGATGAGGAGGACGAGTTCGAGACGCCACCGTTGACCCGCCAGCTGTCGGTCGACGACGGGCCGTGACCGGCAGCGGCCTGGAACGCGCTACCGCAGGACGCAGGAGGAACCTACGTGGAGTCGCGCGCAGAGTCCTCTGCCGTCCGGATTTCAGCGTGGCGGTATCCACGGGAGTTCGGTCACGCGGAGGCGGGCGGCACCATATGGAACGAGGACGACCTGCTCCGCCCCTGACTTGGTGTCGACAGGACTCGGTGGTGGACTGCCGGCGGCTCCGTGCTCGACCCTCCAGTTCGCAAGTCGCCGACCTGTGGCGTGCACCGCGAGCCGCACGCCTTCCGGTGAGAAAGGCGGGCCTACGCCTGCCTGCCGGCGTACGGTCAAGGACTTCTCTGGATCGGCCGGATCGAGCTCGACGGCGTAGTTCCACGGTGTCGTCGGGTGTACCTCCCAGTCGGGGTACGACTCATGGCCGCCCTTGCGTTGCCACGACTCCCCTACCGCGAGGGCGAAGGCGAGCGGACCGCGCCACATTGTCACCGCGTTGTTCGGGCGCTGTTCGGCCCGCATCCGGGCGGGCAGGCGGAGCGTGAGGACCTGCTCGCCCACCCACTCCCGGTGCATCCGGTGGACGCTGCCGGGATCGAGTGCGACAGGCGGGGCGTCCCCGACTGACAGGCGCGGGTCCACGGCCCAGCCCGGCACGCGCAGCGACAGCGGGAACGCACCCGGCTGCTCAACCCGAACCACGACAGTGACCGTGTCGTCGAACGGATAGCTTCCGCGCACCTCCACCCGCACGGGCGTTTCATGAACGCTCGTCTCGAGCACGCATGGTGCGTACGACAGGGCGAGCAGCCCGTCGTCGGGGGTGGCCATCCAAAGGCGGGCAGCGAACTTCGGCCAACCCTGGTGGCGGTTGGCGGTACAGCAACCAAAGTGCGGCTCGAGCCCGAAGACGTTCGCGTCCGGTCCGTTGTTGGTGTAAATGCGGTCCTGCGTCACGTGAGACACGACCTGGTTCGCCTGCTGGACGTACTGGTGCCCACGGTCGTCGACCGTCGCACATGCCGGAAGGGCGTTGTAGGCAAGGCGTTCCAGCCGGTCGACGAGTGCCTCCGCCGCACCCCAGACCTCGACGGCGGTCTCCAGGGAGAACATCTGCTCGACGACCGCACAGGTCTCCGTTCCCTGGGAGGGGTGCCGGCCGGCCAGGTGTTCGTCGGCACTGAACAGCCCGGATGCCTGCCCGTGGTGCTGGTCCAGCTGGGCGAGCAGACTGCCGAGAAGCTCGGGCGGTGCGGGATCCTCGCTCTGGCGCGACCAGACGGCGGGCGCCTTCATCCCCATGGCGACATTGACGCCGTGGGTCGCCATCATGTCGTCGTTCATCCAGACGCCGCCGGCTCGCCGCCGGAAGTCGTCGAGGGTCGCCTGCGGCACCTTGTCGCGGTAAGGAAGCGATTCCGCGAACGCGGTCCAGTCGTACCCCTGCCGATGCACGGTCTTGGCGAGGTCGAGCAGGAACGACTCGCCGGTCAGGTCGTACAGCCTGTGCAGGGACAGCACGAGGTCAGCCCACCGGCTGCGACCCCAGTCGTGCAACGGAGTCCGGTCGAGCCGTGGCGGGAGCGAGCGCGCGAACCGCAGGGCCGCCTTGACGATCCGCTCGTCACCGGTCGCCGCGTGGTACTGCAGCAGCGCCTTGAGCACCACCATCCGCGGCCACGCGTCTCCGGCGGCGCGAGGATCGGCGTCCGTGCCGGCCTGGCCATCGCCGCACTGGCTGAGCCAGCCGTCGTCGGTCTGGCGGTCGAGGATCGCCGCCACCCAGCGGTCGACCTTCGCGCGGAGCGTCACGTCGTCGAACAGGAACGCGAGCGGCGTCACGCCGTCCAGCCAGTACGGGCCACGTTCCCACCCGTCGGCGGATCCGCCGATCCAGGCGCTGTCGCCGACGTCGGGCCAGATCTCGTCGAGGTGGCCGGCCATGCCGTCGGCCTGGGTCTGGAGCTGGCGGGCGAGCCAGCCCGCGGGCCGGAGCTGACCGAGCGGTAGGGCCCGCAGGGCAGCCGGACGCAGGCCGCTCAACGTGACAGCAGGGAACGCAGGACGTACTGCATGATCCCGCCGTGGCGGAAGTAGTCGGCCTCGCCAGGAGTGTCGATGCGGACGACGGCGCGGAACTCCTTACCGTCCGCGCGCACCGTCACCTCCCGCGGGGTCCTGGCGGAGTTCAGCTCCTCGATCCCCACGATGTCGAAGGTCTCCTCGCCGGTGAGTCCGAGCGACTCCGCCGACTCCCCCGGCGCGTACTGCAACGGCAGTACGCCCATGCCGATGAGGTTGGACCGGTGGATGCGTTCGTACGACTCCGCCAACACCGCCTTGACACCGAGCAACGCGGTGCCCTTGGCCGCCCAGTCGCGGGACGAGCCCGAGCCGTACTCCTTGCCGGCAAGGACGACCAGCGGGGTTCCGGCGGCCTGGTAGTGGATCGAGGCGTCGTAGATCGTCGCCACCTCGCCACCGGCGGTGAAGTCGCGGGTGAGGCCGCCTTCCGTGCCGGGCGCGAGCTGGTTGCGCAGGCGGATGTTGGCGAACGTCCCGCGGATCATCACCTCGTGGTTGCCGCGTCGCGAGCCGTACGAGTTGAACGACCGCGGTTCGACACCGTGCTCCAGCAGGTACGCACCGGCCGGGCTGTCCCGCTTGATCGAGCCGGCCGGGGAGATGTGGTCCGTCGTCACCGAGTCGCCGAGCTTCGCCAGCACACGTGCGCCGGTGATGTCCGACACTGGCGCGGGCGACGCCGGCATCCCTTCGAAATAAGGGGGTTTGCGGACGTAGGTCGAGTCGGCGTCCCACGCGAAGAGATCGCCTTGCGGCGTGGGAAGGGTCTGCCAGCGCTCGTCACCGGCGAAGACGTCGGCATAGTCGCGGGTGAACATCTCGGCAGCGAGCGCGCCCGCCACGACGTCCTCGATCTCCTTCTCCGACGGCCAGATGTCGGCGAGGAAGACGTCGTTGCCCTCCGAGTCCTGGCCCAACGGATCGTTCACGAGGTCGACGTCCATGCTGCCGGCGAGTGCGTACGCCACGACGAGTGGTGGCGAGGCGAGGTAGTTCATCTTGATGTCGGGGTTGATCCGGCCCTCGAAGTTCCGGTTGCCGGACAACACCGACACGACGGCGAGGTCGGCGTCGTTGACCGCCTGGCTCACTGCGGGGATGAGCGGTCCGGAGTTGCCGATGCAGGTGGTGCAGCCGTAGCCGACGAGGTTGAACCCGAGCTCGTCGAGGAAGGGAGTCAGACCCGCGCGCTCGTAGTAGTCCATCACCACCTTCGACCCCGGCGCCAACGTGGTCTTGACCCACGGCTTGCTGGTCAGCCCCTTTTCCACGGCCTTCTTCGCGAGCAGCGCCGCACCCACCATCACCGACGGGTTGGAGGTGTTGGTGCAGGACGTGATCGCCGCGATCACGACGGCGCCGTGGTCGACCTCGCACTCGGTGCCGTCGGCGAGCGTGATTCGGGTCGGCGAACTCGGGCGACCGTTGCCGGACGCGGCGGCGGACTCGAAGGTGCGCGGGGCGTCAGCGCCGTTGCTGCCGGTGTAGGAGGGCGAGTCGCTGGCGGGGAACGACTCCGCGTCAGCTTCGTCGTAGCCCCTCTCCTCGACCGGCTGGGCGTCGCCGACGTAATCGCCCAACACCGTGCGGAATGCCTGCTTCGCCACACTCACGCTCACCCGGTCCTGCGGTCGCTTCGGGCCGGCGATGGAGGGGACGACGCTCGCCAGGTCGAGCTCGAGGTACTCGGAGAAGTCCGGCTCTCGCGACGGATCGTGCCAGAGGCCCTGCTCCTTGGCGTACGCCTCCACCAGAGCGACCTGCTCCGCGGAACGCCCCGTCAACCGCAGGTAGCGCACGGTCTCGTCATCGATCGGGAAGACCGCGATCGTCGAGCCGTACTCCGGCGACATGTTGCCGATCGTGGCGCGGTTGGCGAGCGGCACCGCGCCGACACCCGGGCCGTAGAACTCGACGAACTTCCCCACCACCCCGTGCTTGCGCAGCATCTCGGTGATGGTGAGCACGAGGTCGGTCGCCGTCGCGCCGGCGGGCAGCTCGCCTGCGAGCTTGAAACCGACGACGCGCGGGATGAGCATGCTGATCGGCTGGCCGAGCATGGCGGCCTCGGCCTCGATGCCGCCGACGCCCCATCCGACGACGCCGAGACCGTTGACCATGGTGGTGTGCGAGTCGGTGCCGACGCAGGTGTCGGGATAGGCCTGGGTCACGCCGTCGACGGCGCGCTCGAACACCACGCGGGCGAGGTGCTCGATGTTGACCTGGTGGACGATGCCGGTGCCGGGCGGCACGACGCGGAAGTCGTCGAAGGCACCCTGACCCCAGCGCAGGAACTGGTACCGCTCGACGTTGCGTTCGTACTCGATCTCGACGTTGCGCGCGAACGAGTCCGGCGCACCGAAGACGTCGGCGATGACGGAGTGGTCGATCACCAGCTCCGCAGGTGAGAGCGGGTTGATCGACGCCGGGTCGCCGCCGAGGTCGCGCACGGCCTCGCGCATGGTGGCGAGGTCGACGACAGCCGGTACGCCGGTGAAGTCCTGCATGATCACCCGCGCCGGGGTGAACTGGATCTCTTTGCTGGGTTCGGCTTCGGCTTCCCAGCCGGCGAGGGCACGGATGTCGTCGGCGGTGACGTTGGCGCCGTCCTCGGTCCGCAGGAGATTCTCGAGCAGGATCTTCAGGCTGTACGGCAGACGGTCGGCGCCGTCGACGGCGGCGAGGCGGTGGATCTCGTACGCCGTGCCGCCGACGTCGAGCTGGCCCCGGGCGCCGAAGCTGTCCAACCGGCCCTGGCCGCCGCCGTTGTCGTTGCTCGCCATTGTGCGTACTCCCTCGTCGTCGGCTGCTGCGGGCGTACCTCGTCGCCATCCTGCCTACGCGAACACGGACAGAACTGGTCAGGGTGCCCTAACTCACCGGCTCGCGGTGGTCAGGTATCTCGATGTCAAGATACACGGTGGCGCCGGCGCCGCGCCACCCGACCGGGGCCGGCATGCCCGGACCGGCGAGGAGAAAGGTCAGTGCGGTTTGGTACGCCGTTGTTCCCTCGCCGCGAGCTGGGCGAGCCAGGCGTTGTACGCCGGCAACTCGATGTCTGTCCCCGCGTCCACGCGACGGTCGAAGCGCCGCGCTTCGCGGGTGTCCGACCGCATCCACTGGGCGAAGATCACGCCCAACACCAGCAGGGACGGGAGTTCGGCCGCGCCCCACGCGATGCCTCCGCCGACGTTCTGGTCGACCAGCGGATCGACCCAACCCAACCGGAGGGAGGAGTACCACGCCGCGCCGATCAGGGTGGTGCTCGTCATCACGATCACGCCGAAGAACGCATGGAACGGAAGTGACGCGAACAGCATCACCATCCGGCCAAGCGGCGGCAGCTTGTGCGGCAACGGATCGAGGCCGATCACCGTCGCGAAGAAGAGGCCACCGACGAGTAGGAAGTGAGCCGCCATCGCCAGGTGCCCGCTGTGCGAACGCATCGCCCACACGAACATCGGCGAGAGATAGAAGGCGTAGAGGCTCACGATGTAGAGGCCCAGCGCGACCGGTGGGAAGGTCACCACCCGCACGACGCGGCTGTGGAGCACGACGAGGAGCCACTCGCGGAGTCCGCGATCCGTTGCCGTACCAGCGCGATGGATCACCGCCTCCTCCTCGCCGGCGCCGCCGCTCGGTCCTTCGGTCCCGCCGTCTGCCTTGGCGATCGATCGATGGTGCGCCGGCAACGCCCGCAGGGCAAGGGTCACCGGCGCTCCCATGACGAGCAGGATCGGCACCAGCATCGTCAGGGTCATGTGCTGGACCATGTGGACGCTGAACATCACAGGTGCGTACGTCGCGATCCCGCCACAGAGCACGACCACCGCGACGGCGATGCCCGAAACCCAGGCGATCGTGCGACCGACTGGCCAGCGGATGTCCTTGGCCCGCAGCCGTCGTACGCCTCGCAGGTAACACACGAGTCCGATGGCCGCCAGCGTGAGGACGAGACTGTCGATCCGCCATTCGGAGAACACCCGCGACAACGAGAACGGCGCCACGTCGTAGCCGATGAGTGCCCCGGCCGTCGTGGCCGCCTGGCGCTCCTCCCCGACCGGTGTGGGAGTTCGCGCCAGGGCCACGGCCAGCGCCACCGTCGCCACCATGACGGCAACCTCACCCGCCGCGAACCGGCGGAACGCTCCCGAGTCCTCGCGCTCCAACCGGGGCAGTATCGCGCGGCGATGCCACCAGCCGAACGCCCCCAGTGCCACCAGTGCGACGACCTTGCCGAGGACGAGCCGACCGTAGGACGTCGAGACGAGCTGCTCGACGCTCTCGATCCGCACCCAGGCGTTGACGACTCCCGACGCTGCCGCGGCGCAGAAGCACCAGAGCGCCACCGTGCTGAAGCGAGGCACCGCGGTACGCAGGACGGCTCGGCTCGAGCGCGCGTAGACCACGAGACCGAGCAGGCCACCCACCCACAGCGTGATCGCCACGACGTGGACGATCAGGCTCGACGTCGCGATGTCATGGTTCGCCGCCCCCGCCGAGTGCCCTGTCAGGACCGGCGGAAGCGCTGCCGCGATCGCGAGGATCAGCAGGAGGGCCGCGCCGTTCGGGGTGCGGACGCTGCGCGCCGCCCCGGCGAGAACGACGGTGAGCACGACGACCACGCCCAGGGCACGTCCCTGGGACACCTCCGCGATGAAGCCCAGCAGTGTGCCCTGGTAGTCGACCTGTCCAGGGGGTACGCCGAGGAAGTCCGACAGCGTCAACGCCAGCGTGCCGGCTGCCGCGACGGCCCAGACCCATGCCCACCCGGCGGCGGACCTGACCGCACGCGCGGCGACGGGATCGAGATCGTCGCCACGTGACGGTGCCAGGACGCCGAGGAGCAGGGACCCGACCGCACCGACGGCGGCGAGGTCCATCGTCAGCTTGGCGACCGGGATCCCCCAACCGGTGAGGGCACCGGGGTCGGGAAGACCGGGCGCGGCCGGCCGCGGTCCACCCCCACCCACCCCCAGCGCGACCAGGAGCACACCGAGCGCACCCAGCACGACAGCCGCCGCGACCAGCCAGGGTGCGGCGCGCGGGTCGAGACCGGGACTCCGGCGTTCCGTCGCCATCAGCGGTTCCTCATCCGTGGGCGCCGGAGTCCGGCGACTTGGGGCCGCGCCGCACGGCGAGCACCACGCCGACGGCGATCAACGGAATGAGGGCCAGCCCACCCACGATGATCGGCCAGCGGCTGCCGCCTCCGCTCGCCGGCGTCGTGGCCGTGCCGGACGGCGTCGGCGTATCGGTCGGCGGGTCCGTGAGGGAATCGGTCGGCGGATCCGTTGCCGAGGGTGTCGCCGTCGACGGCTCCGCCGAGTCCGTCGGCGAGGGTGCGAGGCCCGCGGCCCGCTTCTGGAGGCGGAACCGGAAGGTGCCGGTGATCGGATGCCCGTCCACGGAGACGACCCGCCAGGCGACCTGGTAGGTGCCGGGCAGGCTCAGCGTCCGCAGCGCTTGCGTCGCCTTCGCTCCGGAGACCTCGAGCGCACCGGCCTGGACCTTCTCTCCCCGGGGTCCGGTGACCGCCACCACGCCGAACCGGCGCCCGACCGGCTGGTCGAACGTCAGCGTCACCGCCGTGGGGGCCCGTCGCAGGTTCGCACCGTCGGCGGGCGTGCTCGACACCAACGAGTTGTGTGCAGACGCCGGTACCGGTCCGGCGAGCTGGGCGAGCGTGCATCCCACCAGGATGACCGCGAGCGTCAGGACCCGGACAAGGGGGGTCGCGGTGGCCCGCACCCACCTGGGGTGCGAGCCACCACGTCCCCTCGGGACGACCGTCACCCGGCGTCCTTGCGGCGTACGGCGAGCAGGAGCAGCAGGGCAGCGGCGAGGCCGAGGACGCCGACACCCAGCCCGGTACCACCCAGCAGCCGTGCGGTCTGGTCGGACGTCCCGACCGCCGCCACCTCGACGGGCGCGGCCGGGTCGTCGGAGCCGGCCTCATCCTTGTCGGCCGCGGGTGCGGTGCCGTGGCCGGAGCCGCGTTCTTCTGGCGTGAGCGTGAGAACGGGTGCCGGGTGCTCAGGCTCGGCAGCGCCCTCACGGACCGGCTCGGTCCACTCGACCACCTCGCCGTCGTCGTAGGTCTGGACGGCGGGGAAGGCCAGCGACTCCTCTTCCGGTAGTGGACCGACCGAGACCTCGAACTCGTCGAACTCGTCCGGGCCGATCCTGACGCCCTTCTCGGCGGTCCAGGTGATCGCACTGACCGCCTCCTCGAGGGTGTAGTCGCCCGACTCGACCGGCTCGGGCAGCTTGGTCCTGGTGACCCGTGCCTTCCAGCCGTCGTGCGGCTTCACGCGGACCGAGGCCAGCGGGGTCTTCAATGGAAAGGACACCTTGACCTTGACGGTGGCGGCGGTGTCGGACTCGTTGGGGACACGGAAGGCGAGCTTGGCGTAGTTGCCCTGCGTCTCCTCCCGGGGATTGACCGTCACGTGGGCGAACGCTGGCCCGGTGAGCAGGGCAAGCGCACTCGCGGTCGCCGCCGCGACGACCGCGCCGCGGCGAACTGGGTGGGAAAACATGAGAACCCTTCGGTGACGTGGCGCATGCGGCGCACCGACCGTCGACTCGGTGAGGTCGGCTGCGCGTCAGCAACGCCTGGCGATAAGAAGCTGGCGGCGAACATCGCGTCGCCGCGGCTCGGCTCGACGTGGAACGTCAGCGGGTACGAAGCGGTGGCCCACGCCTGGGATGCGCCCGGGCGGACAGGCTGGTGCCCGGCCGAGGAAGGTCCGGCCGCGAGGGCGCCGGTGAGCACGGCACGGTGACCACGAGCGGTGCGCCCAGCGGGGGCATGCGTACGAGCCCAAGAAGCTCGACGAGTGACCAGAGCACCGTGTCGCCGTGGGTCACCAGCGCGGCGGTGCCGGCGGCTGCCAGCAGGTGGCCGCCGACCATGGCGAGATCCGTGGGCAGGCCCATGCCGTGAGACCCGTCGGCGGCGGGCTGGGCGTGATCGCCAGCACCCGGGCCGGTCAGCGAGAACGCGAGGTGGAACCCCACCTGCGCGGCCACCGCCCCCGCGAGTACCTGGCCGAAGGAGCGCTGTCGGTCGGCCAGAACGCTGAACCCCGCGCCGGTGAGCACCGCCACCGCGACCCAGGTGTGTGCCTTCGGGACATCTCCACCGCCGATGACATGCCCCGCCAGGGCAAGCATGGCGCAGCACACGGCGAGGAGACCGCCGCGCGCGACACGCAGCAGGCCTCGGCCGGGGTGGCTCACGCTTGGCGTCCCTTTCTCATCGGTGGCACTGCGGGGCTGGACGCTGGCGCGACGGCCGCGATCAGGAGGTTTGACGCCCGCCGGCCGCCCGGCCTCATCCGCCGCCCGAGTCTAGGCGATCAGTCCCCCGGGGCTTGAGGCACGCTCTCCGCGAGCCCGGCCGCCGCCGCGACCCTTCCGGCCACCATGACCACGACGTCACCACACACGCAGCGGAGGTACCCCACCCACCCGGTGGAGGTCGCGTGCCACGACAGGTGCCGCACCCCGGGATCCGCCAACCGCCACCCGCACGACGGACACGCTGACGCGCAGGGTGACGGACTGGGCGACGGACTGGGTGACGGACTGGGCGACGGGGACGCCGGCGGGCAGGATGCGGAATGTGGGCTGTTGTGTCGCACCACCCCAGCATGCTGTCATGGGCTTGTGCACTTCAACCATTACGGCGGGTCCGCGGCGCAACTGTCGACCGCGCTGGTCAACTTCTGCCACACCCACGGCGCCGACGATCCGGACGGCCTCCGTGCACTGCTGGCTGCCCATGACGTCCATACCAGGACGCTCTCCGCAACTCAGGCCGCGCAACTGCGTACCTGGGCCGACTCACTGCGTCAGGCGTACGGAGAAACATCCCTCGACCATCAGGTCGACACCATCAACGCACTGCTGGAGAAGGGAGCCAGCCGGCCGTTCGTGAGCCAGCACGGTGGCCGGTTTCCGCACCTGCACTACTTCCCCGAAGATCCCGACGTCGTGACGCGGGTCCGGGCACAGACCGCAGCCGGACTCGCGCACGCACTGTGCGACGCCGGAGGTCAACGGCTCGGACGCTGCGACCGGGACGAGTGCGGCCTCGTGTTCGTCGACACGTCACGGGGAGGACGGCGCCGATTCTGTTCGCTCCGGTGCGCCAACCGGGTCCGCGTCGCCGACCACCGTCACCGAGCCACCCAGCGCCAGAAGTAGCCGACGCGCCCGAGGTGGGCCACGGTCTGGTCACCGCCGTGCGGACGGCTTGCCGCCGGTCCGCCGGGGTCCGCCGCGTCGTACGCCACCGGGAGCGTTGACCTGCCGCTCTGCCCGGCGTTCGGCGATCTGCGACGAACGCAGCTGGTACGGCACGCTGGTCACCATCACGCCCGTGGTGAAGAGCAGGCGGGTCTTCAACCGCAGCGCGCTCTGGTTGTGGAGCAGGTGCTCCCACCAGTGCCCGACGACGTACTCCGGGATGTACACCGTCACCACGTCGCGCGGGCTCGCCCGCCGGATGTGACGGATGTAGTCCAGGATCGGCCGGGTGATCTCGCGGTAGGGCGAAGCGAGGACCTTGAGTGGCACCGGGATGCCGCGACGGTCCCATTCGTCGACGAGTTTGCGGGTCTCCTCCGGATCGACGTCCACGGTCAACGCCTCGAGCACGTCCGGACGCGACGCCCGCGCGAACGCCAGCGCCCGCAACGCCGGCCGGTGCAGCTTCGAGACCAGGACGACCGCGTGCACCTTGGACGGCAGGGTCAGCTCATCCTCCGGCGCCGCCGTCAACTCCTCGGCCACCCGGTCGTAGTGCGCCCGGATTCCGCGCATGAGAACGAAGAGCACCGCCATCGCGAGGATCGAGATCCACGCTCCCTGGGTGAACTTCGTGACGAGGACGACGACCAGCACGACAGCGGTCACGCTGAGCCCGAAGGCGTTGATCAACCGGCTGCGTTGCATACGCCGGATGGCGCCCGGATCCTGCTCCGTCCGTAGCAGCGCTGTCCAGTGCAGGACCATGCCGGTCTGGCTCACCGTGAACGACACGAACACGCCGACGATGTAGAGCTGGATCAGCGAGGTGACCTCGGCGTCGAACGCGACGATCAACACGATCGCGAACCCCGCCAGCAGGACGATCCCGTTGCTGAACGCCAGCCGGTCGCCGCGGGTGTGCAGCTGCCGCGGCAGGTAGCCGTCGCGGGCCAGGATCGACCCCAGGACCGGGAACCCGTTGAACGCCGTGTTGGCGGCCAGCACCAGGATCACGCCGGTCGCCGCGGCGACGAAGTAGAACCCGATCGGGAAGTGGTCGAAGATCCCTCCCGCGAGCTGGCTGATCACCGGGTCCTGGTGATAGCCCGGTCCCACCGGAGTGCCATCCGGGTTGAGCAGCTGGGTCGCTGGGCGTTCGACCATGCGCACGCCCATGGCGTTGCCCAGCAGGTTGACGCTCAGGCCCATCACCACGGCAATGACGCCGAGCAGAAGCAGGGTCGCCGCGGCGTTGCGCCCCTTGGGTCTGCGGAACGCCGGAACGCCGTTGCTGATCGCCTCCACCCCGGTGAGCGCGGCGCAACCGGACGCGAACGCCCGCAGGAGCAGGAACGCGGCGGCGAGCCCCGTGAAGCCCTGCGCGAACTCCGGTTCGGCAGCGATCTGGAGATCGGCGGAGTCGGCTTCGGGCAGGGTTCCGAGGAAGTAGCGGACGAGACCCCACAGCGACATCCCGAGAATCGCCGCCATGAAGAGGTACGTCGGGATCGCGAACGCCGTACCGGACTCTCGGATCCCGCGCAGGTTCATCGCCATGAGAAAGAGCGTGGCGATCACCGCGACCGTCGTCTGGTGCCCCTGCCACGACTCGATCGCCGTCGCGGCGTACTGCGCGGCCGACGAGATCGACACCGCCACGGTGAGCACGTAGTCGACCAGCAGCGCACTTGCGACGGTGAGCCCGGCCGCGTGACCCAGATTGACCGTCGAGACCTCGTAGTCGCCGCCGCCGGACTGATACGCCTGCACGTTCTGCCGGTACGACGCCACCACCGCGAGCATGACGATCCCGACCGCGATGCCGATCTTCCAGGAGAAGGCGTACGCGGAGAGGCCCGCGAACGACAACATGATGAAGATCTCGTCCGGTGCGTACGCCACGGAGGACAGTGCGTCGCTGGCGAAGACGGGGAGAGCGATGCGCTTCGGCAGAAGCGTCTGGTGGATCTGGGTACTGCGGAGCTTGCGCCCGATCAGCAGCCGCTTGCCGAGGTCGCCTATTCCCACGGCAAGGATGCTAGAGGTAGCGACGGACGGCCTGTCGACGGGCACCGTACGGGTTTCCGCGCCGGGGCGCGCTGTTGATCAGGCAGAGTCCGATGCCCGGGCCGCCACCGGCGGGGTGACGCGGTGTAGCGTCAGGGACGATCCGACCAGCGATCGGGCGAAGAAGGACACCGTGCACATCGTGATCATGGGCTGCGGACGCGTCGGTTCCACACTCGCGCACAGCCTCGAGGACCGTGGCCACAGCGTCGCCGTGGTCGACCGGGCGACGGAGGCATTCCGCCGGCTCGGCCCGAGCTTCGGCGGCCGGACCGTCACCGGCATGGGCTTCGACCGCGACGTCCTCGCCGAGGCCGGTATCGAGCAGGCCGGAGCCTTCGCCGCGGTCTCCAGCGGCGACAACTCCAACGTCCTGTCCGCCCGGATCGCCCGCGAGATCTTCCGGGTCGAGAACGTCGTCGCCCGGATCTACGACCCTGGGCGTGCTGAGGTCTACCAGCGCCTCGGCATTCCCACGGTCGCCACGATTCCGTGGACGACCCACCAGATCATCCGCCGGCTGCTGCCGGAAGGTTCCGAGCCGGAGTGGCGCGACCCCACAGGGACCGTACGCCTGGCCGAGATCCACATCGACGCGGCCTGGGTGGGCCACCGGGTGAGCGATCTGGAGCGGACCACCGGGGCCCGCGTGGCGTTCCTGACAAGGCTCGGCGAGGGCGTCCTGCCCGGCCCCGACACGGTCGTACAGGACGGCGACCTCGTTCACGTCATCATGCGCGAGGGCACGATCGACAAGGTGGAGAACGCCTTCGCCTCGGGTCCGGAGGAACTCTGATGCGCGTGGTCATCGCCGGTGCCGGCAACGTCGGCCAGTCCATCGCGAGTGAGCTGGTCGAGAACCACCACGAGGTCCTCCTCATCGACCGCGACCCGGCCGCCATGAAGGTCGAGGTCGTCCCGCACGCAGAGTGGCTCCTGGCCGACGCCTGTGAGCTCTCCACGCTCGACGAGGCCGCCCTGCACCGCTGCGACGTCGTCATCGCCGCGACGGGAGACGACAAGGTCAACCTCGTCGTGTCTCTGCTGGCCAAGACCGAGTTCGGTGTCCCGCGGGTGGTCGCCCGGGTCAACCACCCCAAGAACGAGTGGATGTTCAACGAGTCCTGGGGTGTGGACGTCGCCGTCTCGACGCCGCGGATCATGGCCGCACTCGTCGAGGAGGCCGTGAGTGTCGGCGACCTCGTACGCCTCTTCACCTTCCGACAGGGTGAGGCCAACCTCGTCGAGCTCACCCTCCCGGAGGACTCCACGACGATCGGCCGCCGCGTCCAGGACGTCTCCTGGCCGCCTGACACCACGCTCGTCACGATTGTCCGGTCCGGGCGGGTGTTGGTGCCGACCGGCGACACCCCCCTCGAGGGTCATGACGAGTTGCTGTTCGTCGCCATTCCCGAGCGGGAGAAGGAGCTTCAGGAACTCCTGTCACCGCATGAGACCCAGCCTCCGACCGAAGACAGGTAGGGCGGCTTTGTCACGTGTGGCGTCGCGACCTCAGGAGCCGCCACGGGCCTGCCCGATCTTGTCGGCGGCCTGCTTCACCGCCGCCCAGTGCTCCCGCGGCACCGAGCCCTTGATGACGATGTAGCTGAGCCACAGGACGAGCAGCCACAACGGCCAGCCGAGGGCCACCCGGGCGATTCCGAGTGCGACGACCTCGCCGGCGAGATACAGCGGCAGCTGCACCGCCAGTTTGACCGCGAACAGACCCACCCAGAGCCAACCTGCCCGCATGAACGCGCTCAGCAGCACGGGATCCTGCCGCCAGGTGGTTCCCCAGCCCGCGGCGAAGCCCACGATCAGACCGATCAGCGGCCAGCGAAGGAGGTTTCCGACAAGATAGGCGACGGCGTAGCCGGCGTTGATGAACAGACCCGGGAGATAGAAGTCCTCGGCCTTCCCGGTGGCGTTCGCGATCAGCGCGGCAATGGCGACGCCGATGAAGCCGCCGATGATGTTCTGTAGCGGGTCGCGACGTACCAGCCGGATCACGGCCAGCACCGCACCGACCGACAGCGCGATGATCAGCGCCAACCGGAGATCCTGGCCAGACACCGTGTAGGCGATGAGGAAAGCCACGCCGGGTATACCCGCGTCGAGCATGCCTCCCCAGCCGCCGAACGCCCGGACGAGGGAGAACCCCTCCTGCGCCGAAGGTTCCGGCTCGTCCACGCGCTGTTGTTCGGCCGGCTGTTGGTCGGTCACCGCTGCTCCTTAGTGGTCCGGGTCACCTTAGTGGTCCGGGTCATCTGTGGGCCGAAGCTCATAACGTGGGTTGTACATGATCCGCTCGTCGTCGCGGGAAGCGATCAGACCCTTGGCGATCAGGCTGCGGCCAGGTTCGATGCCGGCGATCCGGCGCCGGCCCAGCCAGACCAGGGTGACGGAGCCGGAACCGTCGTACAGCTCGGCCTCCAGCGCCGGGACGCCGCCTCGCGGTCTGAGGGTGACCGTGCGGAGAGTGCCGCAGAGTTGGACCTGTTCACGGTGAGCACAGCTCCCGATCGGCTCATAACCCGATTCGAACACGTCGTCCTGCAGCTCGGCCGCCTCCAGCGCGTCCTGGCTGCTTGCGAGCCGGGAGAGGGCGCGGCGCCACATGCCGGTGCGCGTGGTCTTTCCACCCTCACTCATGGGGGTCACGCCTCCTGGCCTCGGTCATGCGACGCAGGTTACCCGTGCCCGTGCCGCTTCGACCGGTCGACCAGTCGCCGGACGACTGCGGAGCCGTTCCGAGCCCGCCTACGCAGGTCGCGCCGCATGGGGGTCGCGCAACGGGATCATCTCGCCGGGCGCCATCGGACTCTTGCCGCGCACGACGACAATCGCGGACATGGCGGAAAGCAGAGGGCCCGCAGCCGCCGGGTCCGAGGCGGCCTGGCCGTGCAGGGTGCCGCGGAGGCCCCAGCGTGGGCCGTCGACGCCGACGAACCGCAAGGTCTTGTTGACCGGCTGACCGTCAGGTGTCCGACCCGGCATGATCACCTTGAGCTCGCGTCCGAACGGGCCCTCCCCCTCGGTCACGACCCCGCCCGCTCGCGTGACGTCGGCCGAGACGCTGCGCCGGTCCTCGTCCCAGAGGCCGCGGCTCTTCGGCGCCGCGAAGGCGCGTAGCTCGAGCGCTGATGCGCCCTGCACGAGGAACACGGCATCCACCTGTGATGCCTGGTTGATTCCCACCTTGACCTCGACTCCGGCCATTCTGGGGATCTGCAGGGCGCCGAAGTCGTCCCGGCCGGCCGCCGCGGGATCGGAGCCGTGCTCCACCTCGCTGGAGTCGTAGGGTCCTGGGCGTGAGGGGACGCCCGGGGCTCCGGAAGCGGCGGTCGGTGCACCCCCGGCGTACGGATCTGCCGGATCCCACGCCGCCTGGTCAGCCATGGCGTCGTCGGGACCTCGGCCGCGACGCCTCCGGTCCCGCGCGTCGAGATCGGAGGTCGTCTGCGAAGGCTGCGCCTTGCGAAAGACCACGTCAGGTTCCTCCCCCACGGGTCTGGCCCGCCTCGGTAAAGCCACCGGTCGAGCCATAGCCGCCGTCACCTCGCAACGATTCGGGCAGGGTGTCGACCTCGATGAAGTGGGCCCGCTCGACACGCTGGACGACGAGTTGGGCGATCCGGTCACCACGACGGAGCTCGATCGGTTGGTGCGGGTCGAGGTTGATCAGGACGACGCGGAGTTCTCCCCGGTAGCCGGCGTCGACGGTGCCAGGCGCGTTCACGATCGACATCCCGCATCGTGCCGCGAGGCCGGACCTCGGATGGACGAAGGCGACGTACCCGGCCGGCAGTGCGAGGGCGATGCCGGTGGGCACGACCGAACGCTCCCCCGGCTGGAGGGTGAGGCCAACCGTGGTGACAAGATCGGCACCGGCGTCACCCGCATGAGCATAGGCGGGAATGGTGACGTCTGGGTCGAGACGCCGGATGAGAACCGGTACGTCGTTCTCGGGGGTCACGGTGCCTGACCCTACCCGTGGCACCGAGCGGGTGGATGGGAGGCTTGGCGGTCGTGAACGCACCGGCGGAGACCGACCCTGACCGGCACCAGTCCACGGCTGGCGCCACCCGCTACACCGAGCGCCTGTGGGTCCCGGTCTGGTGGTGGCTGGTCGTGGGCGGGCTGGCGGGCTCCTTCTGGTTCGCGGCCCAGCACGGGTGGCCGCATCTCGGTGGGCACATCGCCGGACTCGCCACGACGCTGCTGTGCGCCGCCGGCCTCCTCGTCTACGGCCGGCTCGCGATCCGGGTCGACCAGCACTCGCTCCGGGTGGGCTCTGCCCGCCTCCCTCTCACGGCGGTGGGCTCGGCGCTTCCACTCTCGTCCGCGCAGGCGCGTGCCCTCCGCGGGCCGGCGGCAGACGCGACCGCACGGATGTTCCTGCGGCCCTACCTCCCCCGCGGGATCCGCGTCGAGGTCACCGACCCCGCCGATCCGACGCCGTACTGGTACGTCGCGACCCGGCGCCCGGAAGCCCTCGCCCGCGCGCTCGATGACGCGGTGGCGGCTGCGAGGACTCGAGACTGACCCCGCGGGCCGGTACCGCGTGGAAGACTCGGGACAAGAACGGAGGTTTCACGTGGCTGGGTCGAAGCTTGGATGGACCGTCGTACGCGGACTGAGCACCTTCGCCGCCGTGGCGGTGACGAAGAAGGGGGTCGACACCGGCTGGCGCTGGGTCACGGGCAATGAGCCGCCGGCCGACCCGGACGATCCGGACCTCACCTGGCGCGAAGCCGTCACCTGGGCGGTGGCGAGTGGTGTCGGGGTCGCGGTCGCCAGGCTCCTTGCCGGCCGTCAGGCCGCCCGGATGTGGCGCAAGTGGACCGGTGAGCTGCCGCCCGGCCTGCGGCCCGACGACTCCGCGTGACGCGGGCATCCGGTTTCCGGCTCATAGGGCCAGCGCGGGTCACACGTGACGCGTCCGGCGCCGTGCCGACCGACTTCTCGAGCGGTCAACACGGCGCCGGACGCGTTCCTGCGAGCGACTCTGGCCAGACCCTTGTCCGTGGCCACCAGCAGGCGGCCCGGACCGGGCTAGGCAGCACAGTCGCGGCAGACCGGTTGGCCCTTCTTCTCGAATGCGAGCTGGCTCCGGTGGTGGACCAGGAAGCAGTTCGAGCAGGTGAACTCGTCTGACTGGCGGGGCAGCACCCGCACGGATAGTTCTTCGTTGGACAGGTCCGCACCGGGCAGTTCGAACGTCTCGGCTACTTCGGCCTCGTCGACGTCGACCTTCCCTGAGTTCTTGTCCATGCGCCGCGCCTTGAGCTCCTCGATGCTGTCCTCGGAGAGCTCTTCGTCTGTCTTGCGTGGCGCGTCGTAGTCGGTGGCCATCGTCCCTCTTCCCCCTGGCTCAGCGGGTGTTGCGGTACGCACATCCTTGTGCGCAAACGTCGCGCTCGACCCCCTCTGGTGGTGGCGCGCTTGGCGGTGCGCCCATCACCGCTTGTCGAGCACGTAACGCGTGGCGGGCTGAACTTGTGCCCGATTCGCGGGCGCAGATTCTGCCCTATGCAGATCCGGCACACTCGTACTGGATCCGCGTGTCGCTCGTGATCTTGCGGACGTACATCCCCGTTACGCCTGTGTCACTGTCACCCCTCTTTCATGGGGGCGCCCGGATCCTACCCCGGAGCGATAGGAAACCGTCCCCGAGGATGACATCGAGCAAGGTGTACGCCTGAGAGCCTTGGTTGGTGCTCGAACTACTTGGCGTAACCAAGCGATACGGCGACCGCGTCGCCGTCGATAACCTCTCCTTGTCCGTTTTGCCCGGCCAGATGTTCGGGTTCGTCGGGACGAACGGCGCTGGCAAGACGACCACGATGCGCATACTCATGGGTGTCCTGGCCCAGGACGCCGGTGCCGTCCACTGGCACGGTCGATCGGCTGATGCCGACGCCCGCCGGGGTTTCGGGTATATGCCCGAAGAACGCGGCCTCTACCCCAAGATGCGGATCCGGAACCAACTGATTTATCTGGCCCGGTTGCGCGGGACCCCGCCGACGGTGGCAGCCGCATCGGTCGCCTCGCTGCTGGGCGAGTTCGGCCTGGCCGACCGAGCGAACGAACGCGTGGAGCAACTGTCCCTCGGCAACCAGCAGCGGGTGCAGCTGGCCGCCGCGCTGGTCCACGATCCGGAGCTGCTCGTGCTCGACGAGCCGTTCTCCGGCCTCGACCCGGTAGGAGTCGATGCCCTCGCCCACATTCTGAGCGAGCGGGTCCGGCGAGGTGTCGGCGTCCTCTTCTCCAGCCACCAGCTGGAGCTCGTGGAGCGGTTGTGCGATGCCGTCGGGATCATCCAGGCGGGGCGGATCGTCGCGTCCGGCCCGGTCGAGGACCTTCGCAACAAGGATCGTCCACGCCGTTACCGGGTGGTGGTCGGCGCACCGCCGGGGTGGAGCGCGGCAGTGCGGGGCGCCCAGGTCCTCACCGAGCGGCCTGCCGTTGGACCGACAAAGAGGGCGGCCACCGAGACGGTGGTCGAGCTCGCCGAGGGAACCGACGACCAACTCCTGCTCGACACTGCCCGTGCCGCTGGTGCGGTCCAGGAGTTCCGCTGGCTGACCCCCACGCTGGCGGAGCTCTTCCGGGAAGCCGTCTCCGAGGCTGACAGCGCCCTTCCGGGGAACGCCACAGGATCGCAGGACACGCAGAAGACGGAGGTCGTCGCATGAGCGCGAGGAGCCCCCACGTAGGTACGCCGAGGAACGAGGTGTGCCGAAGTGAGGCACCGCAGCGGCCATGCGAAAAGGGGAACAGCATGAGCGCGAGGAGCCCCCACGCAGGAACCCCGAGGAACGAGGTGTGCCGAAGTGAGGCACCGCAGCGGCCATGCGAAAGGAGACCAGCATGAGTGCGGCTCTGACCTTCCGGGAGGCGACGCGGACTGTTGCCCGGCGTGAGCTGTCCGAACGGCTGCGTGACCGGTCGTTCTGGTTCTCGACCGTGATCACACTGGTGATCCTGGGAGCCGTGCTGTTCATGCCGAAACTGTTCGGCAATGACGGTACGCACAAGGTGGCGATCGCCGACGGCATCTACAAGCTGTCGGCGGCGGTGAACGCCCAGGAGCAGCTGCTCGGCATCACCATCGAGCAGCACCACTACTCCTCCGAGGCGCGGGCCAAGGCGGCCGTCGAGGACGGCGACCTCGACGCCTACATCATGAAGGACAAGATCCTCGTCAAGGAGGACCTGGACGACACGCTCGCGGCCGCGCTGCAGGCGGCCCATCGCGACGTGACCGCCACGGCGCAGCTTCGCGCCAAGGGGCTCGACCTGGACGAAGCGCGGGCCGTCCAGTCCGTGCCTCCGCTCGCCGTCGACGCGCTCGACCCGCCGGACCCGAAGGCCGAGCAGCGGGGTCAGGTGGCCTTCATCGGCAGCATCGTCCTCTACGGCCAGATCATCGGCTACTGCATGTGGGTGG
The DNA here is from genome assembly GCF_040120725.1 of Actinopolymorpha sp. B9G3. Classification (NCBI taxonomy): domain Bacteria; kingdom Bacillati; phylum Actinomycetota; class Actinomycetes; order Propionibacteriales; family Actinopolymorphaceae; genus Actinopolymorpha; species Actinopolymorpha sp. B9G3. The sequence goes on from NZ_JBEEAB010000017.1 coordinate 128,249, forward strand.
CGTTCGGAATCGTGGAGGAGAAGGCGAGCCGGGTGGTCGAGCTGATCCTCTCGGCGATCAACACCAAGGCCCTGCTGGCCGGGAAGATCCTCGGCATCGGGCTGCTCGGGTTCCTCCAGCTGACCCTGATCGCGGCCTTCGGCCTGTTGCTCGGCAACGCCACGGGGATGCTGGAGGTGACGCCTGACCTGTTGGTCCCGGTCGGGTTCGTCCTGCTGTGGTTCGTTCTCGGCTACGCCTTCTACAGTGCGGTGTTCGCGGCCAGCGCCGCGCGAGTGTCCCGTCAGGAGGAGCTGCAGAACGTCATCGGGCCGGCGAACATGCTGATCATGGTGTCGTTCTTCGCCACGTTCTACGTCAACTTCAACCCTGACGGGTTGGCGTCGCGACTGCTCGGCGTGATCCCACCTTTCTCCGCGCTGTGCGCGCCGGTACGCATGTCCCGCGGCTCGGCGCCCTGGTGGGAGACGGGACTCGCGTTGGGCCTGATGCTGGCGGCCATCGCTCTTCTCGTCGTCGCCGGCGCCCGGATCTACGAGGGGGCGATCCTGCGGATGGGCGCGAAGATCTCGCTCAAGGACGCCTGGCTCGGCGCGAGGCGGCGGCCGGAAACGGCCGAGGAGGCCTTGTCCGCCGGATGAGTCGCACGGCACATTGTGTGAGGGGCACCCTCATCCAAGGCATGCGCCTGGCGCGCGAAGCGCAGACCACAAGGAATGACCCGAGCGGTCAGGTGACCTGGACACGGACGGACCCCCGACAGGGCATGCCTGCCGGGGGTCCGTCCGTGTTGCTCCGCCGCTCCACTGACCGCGTGGGGTCGGCCGAACTCTCGCTCAGCCGGCGGGTTCGAGCTTCCCGGTCAGCATGAGCAGGACCGTGAAGTTGTCGGCGTACGGCGAGTTGAGCAGGATCGGGTCATCGTCCGGCGGCCAGGCCTTCACCCGATCCCCTTCCAGCGCGGCGTTGTTTCCGTACCGCTCGAAGATCGGGATGATCGGCAACAGCTCGTTGAACGCGATCGCCGCGGTGGCGACGTTCTTCTTCTGCGCCGCTTCGTCGAGACCCTGGCCCGCCTCGGTGACGGTCTTTTCCAGGTCGACCTTGCCGAACGCCTCGGTGGTCTGGTTCAGCTCGAACGCGCTGCCCTTCCCGCCCTGGTTGGCCGCAATCGGGATGTTGTGGGTGAAGAAGTCCGCGACGAACGCGAAGTGCGGATGCGGGTTGCCCGCGCCCCACCCCTGGATCGCGAACTCGAACGCGCCCTTGTCGACATCGATCGGCTGCTGGGTGTGCGTGACGCCACGACCCTTCACCTGGATGCCGAACGACGAGAGCTGCTTGGCGAGCTCCGCACCCGCGGCAGACCAGTCCGCGAACTCGGCCGGGAAGGTCAGCTCGTAGCTTGCCGGCTTGCCGTCGGGCTTCAGCCAGTTGTTGCTCTGCTTCTTCCAGCCTGCCTCGGTGAGCAGGGAAGCCGCCTTGTCCTGGTCGAACTCGTACGGGTTGAGCTGGTCCTGCTCCTCCTGGCTCAGCCAGTCCGGCACCTGGATGTCGGAGAACCCCGCCATGTACTTGACGCCCTTGCCGGACTCGGCGAGCGAGACCGTGCCGTTCTGGTCGCGGTTGATGGCGTGCGCGAGCGCCTGCCGGACCTTGACGTCCTTGAATTCCTTGAGCTTGTCGAGGTTGATGAAGAGCGCGGGACCGGAGTAGACCGGTGGCCGGAGCACCCGGATGTCCTTGTTGATGAACTCCTTCTCCGTTGCCACCGGGAACCCGTGGGTCGCGTAGTCGACCTTCTTGCTCAGCACTAGCGGGGTGATCGTCGGGGTCTCGCCGTTGAAGAGGGTGACAACGTCGAACTTCACCGTGTCGGCCAGGTAACCCTTGTCATTCTTGACGAGCGTCAGCTGGGCGTTGGTGATGCTGTTGGTGTCGAAGGTGAACGGGCCGCTGGCGAGGAACTTGCCCGCCTCCGGCCGGAACGCCTGCAGGTCCTTGTTGAGCGTGCCGCCCTCGGGACTGTCGAGGTCCTTGCCGCCGTCGAACAGCTCCTGGGCACGGGTGGCGAACTCGCCGTAGACCGCGTCAGCGAAGATCGCCTGCCGAAGGACGTAACGTTCGAGCACCGTCGACGGGTTGTTCATCGTGAAGACGACCGTCTGGTCATCGGTCGCCTCGACCTTGGAGACGTAGTTCCAGACGACGTTACGCATGACCCGCAGACACCAGAAGGTCGTAACGACGTCCTTGCTGGTGATGGGCTTGCCGTCACTCCAGGTGAGCCCGGACCGCACGGTGTAGGTGAAGGTCTTGGCAGCGTCGTCGATGGCGAAGTTCTCGGCGAGCAGCAGCTCCCACTTCTTGTCCGCCCAGTAGTACATCCCACCGGGCAGGACCACCAGGTCCTGATAGGCACCACCGGCGATGATGCCGTCGGTGACACCGCTCATCAGGTTGAAGTGACCCTTCGGCGGCACTTGGTACGGCCACGCACCGGCGAACTCGGCACTGCCGCCTCCACCGCCACCGCCGCCGCCGGTGCCTGTCCCGCCCCCGCCGCCGCCACACGCGGCGAGGAGGGCCGCCCCCGCGGCACCGAAACCGAAGATCTCGAGCACGTGTCGACGGGACAACTCCCGCTCGACCGGGCCAGGTGTTGCATTCATTGGGTTCCTCCCCATCAAAGGGTTGTGCCGCATAAGGAGGTGATTCCTCAGCGATTCTTCATTCGTACGAGAACAGCGACCGCCCCAGCGAAGAACACGCTGAGACACAGCATGAACACGGTGATCACGAACTCGGCTGTCCCGGGTTGGACGACGAGCAGCAGGAACCCTGCGCACACGGCAAGGAAAGCCGCCCATCGAAATGCCGCCATTCCGGCTCCGGGACCGATCATGCCGCCGGAACTCCTTTGTCCTGGCCGGCTCGGCTGGCCGCGAGGCGGGCGGCGCGCTTGCGCCGCGCCAGGTCGGGGTCCGGTTCTGGGATAGCCTCCAGAAGTGCTTGGGTGTAGGGATCCTGCGGGTCCGCGATGACGTCGAGGGTCGGGCCGAACTCCACGATCCGGCCCACGTGCATGACGGCGATGTTGCCCTCACGTCCGAAGTACTTCGCCATCGCGAGGTCATGGGTGATGTAGAGGAAGCCGACCCCGAGTTCCTTGCGCAGCTTGGTCAGCATGCCGAGCAGGCCGATCCGGATCGACACGTCCAGCATCGAGGTGGCCTCGTCGGCGATGATCAGCCGCGGGTCGAGCGTGAGCGCCCTTGCCACCGCCACCCGCTGCCGCTGGCCGCCTGACATCTGGTGCGGGAACTTCGTCAGGAACGTCTCCGGAGGTGTGAGACCCACCTGGGTCAGGAGGTCCGACACCCGGCTGCGGGCCTCCGACCTGCTGCGCACCAGGCGGTGCCGGAACAGCGGCGCGGACAGGGTGGCCATGACGTCCTGGATCGGGTTGAGCGAGGCGTACGGATCCTGATGGACGTACTGAACGGCTCGTCGGAAGCTCTTGAACCGCTGCTTGTGCCCGTGGCCCTTGGCGTAGATGTCTCCCTTGTCGAACCGCACGGCACCCTCGGTGGGCTTGAGCAGACCGGACGCGATCTTGGCCGCGGTGCTCTTGCCCGAGCCGCTCTGGCCGACGAGACAGAGCACCTCGCCCTCGGCGAGCTTGAGGGACACATCATCCACGGCACGGACCTCGCCGCGACGGGTCTTGAACACGTGGGTGAGAGAGTCGAGTTCCAGTAGCTCACTCATCGGCCGGACCTCCGTTCGCGGGCGACTCCTGGCCGGTGGCACCGACGGGTGACTCGACGACGGTCGAACCGTCGGCAACCGTGGGCACGGCGTTGATGAGGCTCGTGGTGTAAGGGTGTTGCGGGCGATAGAAGATGTCCCTGACATCGCCCATCTCGACGATCTCGCCGTCGTACATCGTCGCGACCCGCGTCGCGAGCTCGGCCGCCACGGCGAGGTCGTGCGACACGAAGATCATCGCGAAGTCGAGCTTGTCATGCAGGTCGTGGATGAGGTCGACGATCGCCCGCTGGGTCAGGATGTCGAGTGCGGTCGTCGGCTCGTCGAGGATCAGCATCTGCGGGCGCAACAGCATGCTCATCGCGATCAGGACCCGCTGGCGCATCCCGCCGGACAGCTCGTGGGGGTAGGACCTGAGTACCCGGTCGGGTTCGAGGTCGACCTCCTTCAGCACCTCGACACCGCGGTCATGGGCGTCGTGGCGGGACATCGACGTGTCATGTGCCCGGATGGTGTCATAGATCTGGTCCCAGACCCGCAGGACGGGGTTGAAGGAGTTCATCGCGCCCTGGAAGACCATGGCGCACTCGCTCCACCGGAACTGACGCAGCTGCTCGTGGTTCAGGCTCAGGAGATCGACGACCGACCCGTCCCTGCGTCGATAGGTGACCGATCCGCTCGGTATCGAGCCGAGTCTGGGCAGGAGACGCAGAATCGCAAGCCCGAGCGTGGTCTTGCCGCACCCACTCTCGCCGATCAGCGCGATGCTCTCGCCCGGGTAGAGGTCGAAACTCACGCTGTTGACCGCACGCTGTGCGGGATCGTCGACACCCTGGCCGGTTTTGTACTCCACCGAGAGATCCCGCACGGACAGGATCGGCTCACCTGTCGCGGCGACGCCGGACGCCGATCCGGTCACCGTGGGACTCTCCTGCTCGCGATCCACTTGCGTACGTCCTCCTAGTTGTGCCGCAGCCGCGGGTTGAGGATCTCCTCGAACGAGCGGGCCATCGTCACGAGCGCGAGCTGGAGGATGCAGATCGCGAGCACCGGGCCCATGATGTAGAAGAAGCTGCCCTCGAAGAAGATCGCCCCCCGCGTCCACGCGAAGTTGATCATGATGCCCCAGTTATCGCCCTCCATCGGGGCGAGGCCCAGCAGATAGAGGCCGGCCAGCGCGTAGATGGCGTTCGTCATGCCGATGACGAAGTTCATCAGGATGAAGCTCGCCATGTTGGGCAGGATCTCGCGGATGACGATCCGGACGGTGCCGAGGTCGAGCAGCTTGGCCGCCTCGATGTACTCGCGTTCCTTCAACGAGAACACCTGCGCACGCACGGCGCGTAAGAGCCCCGGCCACCCCAGGATGCCGAGGATCACCGCCAGTGCCCAGGAGCTTCCGACCCGGTAGAACGCGGCGAGCACCGCCAGCAGGATGATGCCCGGAACGGTCAGGACGATGTCGGTGGCGGTGACGATGATGGAGTCGACCCGGCCACCGACGTACGCCGCGAGTGCCCCGAAGAGGACGGCGATGACGGTGGAGACGAGTGCCGCCATGAAGCCGACGAAGATTACCGTTCGCCCACCGTTGATGAGCTGCATCAGCACGTCGCGTCCCTCGGAGTCGAAGCCCAGGGGATGCGCGAGCGTCGGTGCGGCGTAGATCCTCGCGACGTCGGTCGGCAGGTCGTCGGGGGTGAACAGCGGACCGATCAGGCAGATGAGCACCATGCCCGCGAAGACGAGAAACCCGATGAAGCCGGTGCGACTGCGCATCAGCGCACGGACGAACGCCCTGAAGACACCGACGTCCTTCTCGTCCGGTGGTGGCGGAGCGTGGAAGTCCGTGGCGCTCGGCTCGAGAATCTGGGCCACGTTTCAGTTCCCTCCGCTCGCGATCCGGATCCGCGGATCGATCCGGCTGTAGAGAAGGTCGGCGACCAGGTTGGCGATCACGACGGAGATGGTGACGACCAGCAGAATCCCTTGAAGGACGGGATAGTCACGCCGGTTGACCGCCTCGAACAGCAGGAAGCCGATGCCTTGGTACTGCGTCACCTGCTCGACCAGGATCGAGCCGCCGACGACGAATCCCAACGACAACGCGAAGCTGGTGAAGAGCGGCAGCATCGCGTTGCGCCCGACGTACTGGAACTGGATCCGCCGGTCGGTGAGCCCACGGGCTCGTGCGACGGTGACGTAGTCCTCGCCGAGCGTCTCGACGGTGGAGGACTTCATCACCAGCATCCAACCGCCGAGCGAGGTCAGCACATAGACCAGCATCGGTAACGCCGCATGGTAGAGCGCGTCCGCGATGAAGGCCGCACTGAACTCCGGAACCACGCCGGGTGAGTAGGCACCGCGCATGTCGGCGATCGGCAGCCATTCCAGCTGTACGCCGAAGAAGACGACGATCATCATCGCGAGCAGGAAGTTGGGGACCGAGTGGGTCACCGAGCCGGCGAAGGTCATCAGATGGTCGAAGATGCCGCCGCGCCGGTAGGCCATCATCATGCCGATCCCGATGCCGAGGATGAAGCTGACGACAAGGGCGATTCCGACGCTGAAGAGTGTCCAGGGAAGGTACGCACCGATCTGGCCGAGCACGGACGAGCCGGGTGAGAGCAGCGACTCGCCGAAGTCACCCCTCACGATGCCGGCGAGATAGTCGAGGTACTGCAGGAGAACCGGCTCGTTGGGATCGAACGAGAACAGTCCCGCGGCCTGGTTGGCGGCGTCCTGGTAGCTCATGCCGTACTGCGCGATCTGCTGGTTGATGTAGACGTCAACCGGGTTGCCAGGAAGGAGTCGCACGAGGAAGAACGTCGCCGTCGCGACGACGTAGATCGTGAACAGTGCCTTGACTATCCGACCGACCACATATCGCGCCGCGGACCTTCGTCCGGACTGTCGCGGAGTCTTGCTCTGCTCGACCGCGTGCTCCGTCTGGTCGGTCGCCGACACTTTCACCTCCCGGTCGTACGGCGCTTGCTGCCTCGGCAGCGCCGCCTGCTTTCCTACAACAACAGCCTTCGATAACTACACAGCGCAGTCGAACGGGAACTCTCCATGCAGGCTTGGGACATCAGGTCACAGGGACTCCGCCTCGCAGGTCCGCGAGACGGAGTTTGACTGCCCGGAAGCTATACCTTCGACCCGGCTGAACGGAACCACATCCAGCAAGATGTAACCCGATTTTGTTGCTGAAATGTGCGCAGTCCCCGTTGGATGCAACCCGTTTCGCGCAATGAAAGACCTGAATTGGCAGCCATGTCACGAATGCCCGGTTCTGGCCGACCGGCTCAGACCAGGTCTGGTCGGGCCCATGGCTCGTCGTGGACGTGCCAGGCGAGGAACGCGTGCACCGTGTCGTACCACACCTTCGCGTGCTGCGGGCTGAGCACCCAGTGGTTCTCGTCAGGGAAGTACAGGAAGCGGTGCGGGAAGTCGTCCGGCTCCCCCTCGTGGCGGTACGACAGCTCCCACCACAGCCGCAACGCCTCGCCGATCGGAACGCGGTAGTCACGGTCGCCGTGGACGACCAGCATCGGCGTGCGGATCCGGTCGGCGAACATGTGCGGCGAGTTGGCGAGAGCGCGCTCCGGTGTGAGCTCGCGGTACCAGTACGCCGCGACGTCGGTCGTCGGCCCGAACTGGTCCAGGGCCCACAGGCTCGCGTGCGTCACGATCGCCTTGAACCGGTCGGTGTGCCCGGCGACCCAGTTGGCCATGTAGCCGCCGAACGACCCGCCCATCGCGGCCGTCGTCTGCTCGTCGATGTCGTCGCGGGCGCAGGCAGCGTCGGTGATGCTCATCAGGTCGGTGAAGGGCTCAGCACCCCAACGTCCCCAACCCCGCTTGACGAACTCGCGGCCGTAGCCGGTGGAGAGTGCGGGGTCGGGCAACAGCACGGCGTAGCCGCGAGCGGCCATCAGCCAGGGGTTCCACCGCCAGCTCCAGGTGTTCCACGAGCCGAGCGGGCCACCGTGGATCCACAACAGCAGCGGAGCGGGTGTGTCGCTCGACGCGCCGGAGGGCAGGACCAGCCAGGCCCGCAGCGGTGTGCCGTCGGCCGCCTCCGTTCTCACCTGGCTGACGTGACCGGGAACGGCCGGCGCCTCGTCCGGTCCGCGCAGGAATGTCGGAGTCTGGTCCTCACGGTCCACGGCCAGCCGGACGGGCGCGAGCGGCGTGTCGATGGACGTACGCAGGGCGTAGAGCGACCGGCCATCCGACGCCGGTGACAGGTTGGTGTAGGCCGCGTCGGCGGCCAACCGGCGGATGTCACCGGTATCGACCTCGAGCGCGAACACCGGCGCTCGGCCGAGTTCGTCGGCGACGAAGTAGAGCACGCTCCCGTCAGGCGACCACCGAGGCCCGGTCGGCCACAGGTCCAGCTCCGGGGTGAGGTCGCGGCCCGGTCCGCCGGTGAGCGGCACGAGCCACAGGGTCTTGTCCGCCGGCGCTTCCGTCGTGCTGCGAAGGTGGCGTACGCATGCCACCCACTGGCCGTCGGGCGAGATCTGCGGCTCCCCGTATTCGTAGGCCTGGTCGCCGCCGAGCACCCGGCGCTCGCCCGTCGCCGTGTCGACCGCCACGAGCTCGGCGCGTACGTCACCGCGTGGGAGGCGAACGCCCCACGTCGTCACCAGGGTGTTGCCGTCGGGACTGACGTCGTAACTGGCCTCGTCGAGGGCACGGCCCGGCTCAGGGGTCAGGTCACGGAGGTCGACGGGTTCGTCCTCCTCCGCGTCGCCCGCGAGCGGCCGCTCCGCGGCGAACAGGCGCACCTCGTCGGGACCGAGGTCGTGGTCCCAGTGCCGAATCGGGTAACCCTCGTGCAGGATCGCCGCAACCGCGTGGTCCTTGCGGTCCTTCCGGCGTTCGGCGTCGTCGTCAGGCGTCTTCGCTCCCGGCAGCGCGGAGGCAGACACGATCAGGGTGCCGGCGGCGCGCGCGACCGCTACCCCGGCGATCCCGCCTGGCCTTGTCGCCACCGCACGCGCCTCGCCGCCGGCGGCGGGGAGCAGCCACAGGGCAGGCTTCTCGTCGTCGGACTCCTTGGATCCTTCGGATTCGGCGTGTGGTCGCTTGGACACGAACAGCAGTGACCCGTCGGGGAGGAACGCCGGGCTGGTCTCGCCACTGGCGCCACGCGTCAGGCGCCGGGCAGGCCTATCCCCGTAGGGGTCGATCCGCCACAGCGCGCTGAGGTAGCTCTTCCTGTCCGGGGCGAGCTGCTGGACGGCCGCCACCAGCTGGCCCCCGTCGGGAGCCAGCCACATGCCCGTCAGCCGCCGCAGCGCGACATAGTGGTCGAGGTCGTGGAACGGTGTCGCCGGATCGGCCACCGGATCCTGCCCGGCTTCCGCGCCTGGTCCGGGCGTCGTCTCCGCAGTCATGATCCAGAGCCTAATGTCCTGGATCGGAAGTTTCTTCCCGGCGGCTCGACGCTCTGGCGCATCCGGTCGCCACCGAGGACACCTCAGGCCAGCTCGGCGTTGACGGCCGCCCATGCCGCGATCTGTGCGCGGCAGTTGAACCCGAACTTGGTGAGGATGTTCTCGATGTGTGCCTCCGCCGTCCGGCGGGAGATGACCAGCCGGGAGGCGATCTCCTTGTTCGTCATCCCCTCCGCGACGAGTGCGGCCACCTCGCGTTCGCGTCTGGTCAGGGCTGCCGGGGCCGCGGGCCTCCGGGAAGCCGGAATTCGTACGGCTGTCGTGCCCCGCCCGGTCGACGGCACAGCGACGGTAGCGCTGCCCGCCACCGCCTGGAGATCCGCCTCGTCACTCAGCGCGAACGCGATCAGCTCCTGTTGCGGGACTGTGGCACCGATCCGCTCGGCCGCCGCGAACGCGTCCTCACCCAGGGCGACCTGGCTGCGCTGCCGGGCCTCCGCACTCCACTCGAGCAGGGTGGTGAAGCCGAAGAGCGGACGGCCGATCAGGTCCCACATCCTGCGTACGGCACCGAGGAGCACCGCGGCTCGGTGCGGGCGGGAGTCGGACGCGGCGACCCATGCCAGGACCTCGAGACAGAAGGGGATGCCGAACTGGTCGTCCAGCTCCGCCTTCTTCCGCAATGCGTCGCCGGCGTACTTCGCGGCCTCCCGCACGTTCCCCGCTGACCACCAGGTGACGCTGAGGTTCCACTCCGTGCACGAGAGCGTCCAGCGTTCGTTCAGAGACACGCAGAGTTCCAGACCGTCGGTGAGCCGGGCGACAGCACGGTCGACATCGCCGCGAAGGAAGTCGGTTCTGGCGTGTTGTCCGAAGATCAGCAGTCCCGGCGCCGTCCAGGCGTTCGCCTGCCGATGCCGAGACAACGCGTCGTCGAGCAACGGCATCGCGTGCTCGAGGTCGTTGACGAAGGTCTCCGCTTCACCGAGGAACTGGGTCGCATACGTCAGGTCGGTCTCGTCGCCGAGCTGCCTGGCGAGGCCCTGACACTCACGGAGCAGGCGCCGGCTCGCCGTGTTGTCACCCTGCAGACTGGCGATCCAACCGGCCATCCACAGCGCGCGGGCGCGTTCACCACTCGGCGCGGTGTCGAGGGCGAGCGCGCGGTCCAACCAGAGCCGACCATCGCGGACGACACCACACGCGACCCAGTAGAACCACAGCGCCGACGCCATCCGCAGCCCGGTCCGTGCCTCCCCTGGTTCGGTGAAGCAATAGTCGAGCGCGGCCCAGATGTTCGATCGCTCGTTCCGTAGCCGCGCCATCCACTCGGCCTGGCGTGGGCCGCACGAGTCGGCGTCGGACTGCTCGGCGATCCGCAGGTAGTAGTCGCGATGCCCGCGCCGGACGGTGGCCTCCTCGCCGCCGGCGACGAGCTGCTCCTGACCGTAGTGCCGGATCGTCTCCAGCATCCGGTATCTCGCCGCCCGCCCGTTGTGGTCGCAGCTGAGGATGGACTTGTCCACGAGTCCCGTCACGCCGGCGAAGACATCCTCCTGGGAGAGGCCCTCGCCTGCGCAGACGCTCTCCACCGCGTCAAGGTCGAACCCGCCGGCGAACACCGAGCACCGTGCCCACAACAACCGCTCGGTTTCGGTGCAGAGGTCGAAGCTCCACTCCACCGCCGCACGCAACGACCTGTGCCGGCCCTGCGCGTCATGCTGGCCGTCGGTCAGCAGCCGGAAGCGATCCTCCAACCGCGCGAGGATCTGCTCCGCCGACAACATCCGCATCCGGACCGCCGCGAGTTCGATGGCGAGAGGTACGCCGTCCAGACGCTGGCAGAGCCGGGCGACGGTCGCCTCGTTGTCGCCGTTGACGCAGAAGCCGGGCGACACGGCCGCGGCTCGATCCTCGAAGAGCATCAGCGCCTCGTGCCGGCGGGCCGGTAACCGACCGGTCGCCTCCCCCGCGAGCCGAGAAACGCCCATGGTCCCCGCAGCGGTCTCGGTAGGAAATGCCAAAGGAGGCACGCGCCAACTGTGTTCTCCGGCAACACCGAGTGATTCCCGACTGGTCGCCAGTATCCGTACCTTTGGTGCCGCCGACAAAAGACGGGTCACGAGTTCGCCGCATCCGTCGAGAACATGCTCGCAGTTGTCCAGAATGAGCAACATTCGCTTGTCTGCGAGATAGCGCAACAATACCGACTCGATATTGCGGACCGACCGGTCGCGGACATCCAGTGCGGCCGCGACCGCCTGTCCGACGAGCAGCGGATCTCTGAGTTTCGCGAGCTCGATCAGACACGCACCGTCAGGGAAGGCTCGGCGGAGCTCACGACCGACCTGCATGGCCAACCGGGACTTGCCGACCCCTCCAAACCCGGTCAACGTCACCAGTCGCGCCGCTGACAAGAGGCGCTTGACGTCCGCCACCGCCTGGCGGCGACCGACGAATGTCGTCACGTCACAGGGAAGAGCACCGTGCCCTGAGGGAAATGTCTGCATCGCGTGTCTACTCAGCAGTGTCCGTGGTCACCCAAAGAAGGGAGCCGGGCATTTCCGCGGTTTGTTGCCCCGTCATGCGCCGGCCATATCCAGGTCATCGTAGCGACACATTTCCAGATCTCGATTTTCCCCGGTCGACTTCGTGGGGGAACCCTCGCGGCCGACTTCCTGCGGGCTTCCTGCGGGAAGGGAGCGTGTCAGTCGGCGCCACAGGCGGCGGGGCGCGGTCCACGGAGATTGGCGCAACAGCCCGCCGGACAGTCACCCCACGCCGGCCCGAGCAGACCTTCGACCGCGGCGGCCGGCGGTTCGGCGATCTCTCCGCGGGCCATCGCGATCCGCTCGAGCACGAGTTCGCGCACCATCGCGACGAACCGCCGGTCGACGCCCGGCGTGGGAACGCGCGCGAACGCCAGCCCCAGCCGTTCTGCGGTCGCCCTCGCCTCGGTGTCGAGGTCGTACATCACTTCCATATGGTCGGAAACGAAACCGATGGGTACGACGGCGACGCCGGGCACGCCCTTGTCGGCGAGGGTGGCGAGGTGGTCGTTGATGTCGGGCTCGAGCCACGGCATGGCGGGCGGACCCGAGCGGCTGCAGTAGGCGAGGTCCCAGTCGAGGCGGGTGCCGATGCGCTCCGCCACCGTGGCGGCGACGACCGCGGACACGTCACGGTGCTCGGCGACATAGCGACCGCCGTCCGGGCCGCTCGCGTCGTTCATCGCCTCGGGGATCGAGTGGGTCACGAACACGACGCGAGCGCCTACGGGCAGCCGAGCCAACGCCTCCTGCGTACCGTCGACGAACGGCGCGACGAAGCCCGGCCGGTTGAAGTAGTGCGGAAGTCGGGTCAACTCCGGCGCCCCCTCACCGACCTCCGCGACGGCTGCCGCCAGGTCCTCGCGATACTGCCGGCAGCCGGAGTACGACGCGTAGGCGCTGGTCAGCAGGCACACCACCCGCCTGGCGCCAGCGTCACGGAGCTCGCGCACGGCGTCGACGAGGTAGGGGGCCCAGTTCCGGTTTCCCCAGAAGACGGGGAGGTCGAGCCCGCTCGCGGAGAACTCGTCGACGAGCGCCTGACGCAACGCCCGGCACTGGTCGTTGATCGGGCTCCGCCCCCCGAAGAGGTCGTAGTGTGCGCCGACCTCGGCGAGGCGTTCGCGCGGTATGCCCCGACCGCGTGTGACGTTCTCGAGGAACGGCAAGACGTCGGCCGGCTTCTCCGGACCCCCGAAGGACACCAGCAGGAGCGCATCGAACGGTTCGGCCGCCATGGATCGATATTCCCAGGCGGTCTGTCGGCGCCCGTCGTTAGGGTGAACGAACTCGAGTCCAGTTCACCGTCGAGCATTTGCGAGCCGCTGGTCACATGTTCACGCCCTACCGCACGATCCTGAGCCTGCCCGGCAGTCTCGCGTTCTCGGCGATCGGGTGGTACGCCCGACTTCCGATGTCGATGACCGGCATCGGCCTCGTGCTCCTGGTGTCGGCGGTGAGCGGCTCCTACGGCCTCGCCGGCTCCGTCGCGGCAGCGTTCATCGTCGCGCAGGCGGTCACGGCTCCGGTGCAGGCGCGGCTGGTCGACCGCTTCGGCCAGGGCCGCGTCATCCCGCCGCTCGCTCTCCTCAACGCGGTGTCGATGGGTGGCGTCATCGTCGCCGTCCAGGCCGGCACCGGCTCGCCGGTGCCGCAGCTCATCGCGGCCGTCTCGGGTGCCACCAGCCCGCTGATCGGTTCGTTCGTGCGGGCCCGCTGGACGCACGTCCTGGAGGGCCGGCCCGGGTTACACACCGCGTTCGCGCTCGAGGCGTTGATCGACGAACTGGTGTTCATGATCGGCCCACCCCTCATCACCCTGCTCGCCACCTCGATCAGCCCCGTCGCCGGACTTGCGGCGGCGGTGTTCGCCGGACTCTCCGGGGCACTGCTGCTCGCCGTACAGCGACGCACGGAACCTCCGGTGCACCAGGTCCGGGCGGGGCAGGGCAGGAAACCTGCTCTGGGCTGGCCGAACCTCGGACCGCTCGTCGTCGCGAGCGCCGGTCTCGGCGTCCTCTTCGGCAGTGCCGAGGTGGTCGTCGTGGCCGTCGCGTCGGAGGGCGGCCAGCGCGCCCTGTCCGGCGTGCTGCTCGGGGTCTGGGCGACGGGAAGCATGCTCGCCGCGCTCGTCATCGGCACACTGCGGCTGCGTACCCCACCCCATGTCCGGCTCCGGGTGAGTGCGGCGGTGCTCGCCGTCACCCTGATCCCGATGCCGTTCATCGGTCACCTCGGCATCCTCGGGGTCGTCATGTTCCTCGCCGGGTTCGCCATCTCACCGACTCTGGTCGCCGTGATGGCGGTGATCGAGCGCACGGTGCCCGCGTCGCGACTGACCGAGGGCATGGCGTGGACGCACACCGGAGTGGCAGCGGGTGTCGCGGCGGGCGCGGCGATCGCCGGACTGGTCGTGGACGCCGCCGGCGGACGCGCGGGGTTCTTCGTCCCGCTCGTCGCGGCCGTCGCCACCGCCCTCGTCACACTCGCCGGCCGCGCGCCCGGCCCGCGGGTTTCCTCGCCCGAAGACGCTAGCCTTGCCCGATCCACGGCCTGATTAATCCAAAGCCTGCCCAAGGACCTCCGATGTCCACGGCGCGCTGCCTGGCGTCGCCCTCCCGAGCCAGGAGAGACTAGACGGGCTCGAGAAGTGGGGAGGCGGAGACGATGCGCGACGTCAAGCTGGTACGTCTCAGCGATGACGGCACCCATCTGGTCCTGACTCACGAGCGCACTGGCGAGGAGTTCGCGCTACGCGTCGACGATCGACTACGGGGAGCAGTGGTGAGTGATCGGGCCCGGCAAGGTGCATTGCCGCTGGAGCGGCAGAGCCGGCTTCGTCCCAAGGAGATCCAGGCCCGCCTGCGGGCCGGTGAGTCCTCAGAGGACATCGCGGCGGCGGCTGACGTGCCGATCGAACGCATCCTGCGCTACGCCGGCCCGGTGCTCGCCGAGCGTGAATACATCGCCGAGCAGGCCCGCCGCTGTGCACTCCGCCGCAATGGACGCGACGGGCCCGGCCAGATTCTCGACGAAGCGGTCGGCAAGCGTCTCGACGAGCTGCAGGTGGGCCGTGACCACGCGAGCTGGGACGCCTGGCGGAGCAGCGAGGGGCGTTGGGTGGTGGCCGTGTCGTTCGGCCTCGGCGGCACCGACCACAAGGCGACGTTCCGCTACGACCCGCTCGGCCGGGTGGTCACGTCCGCGGATGACATCGCCAGGGCTCTCGTCGGCGAGGCCACCCAGCCGGTTCCGGGGCTGACGCCAGAGCTGGCACCAGGGTTCGGGCCTTCCCCTGACGACGCCGACGAACGACACCGCTCCGCCGCGGGTCGTTCCACCCGAGACGGTCACCGGCTGCGGCTCGCACCCGTTCCTTCGCCGGACCCGGGCGTCACCCCGGCCGAGCCGGCCCTTGAGCTTCCCGAGACCGAGGACACGATCGACCTGTCGCAGACCCTGGCCGCCCGTGGGTCTGGACCCAAGCCACAGCCGGGGCGGAGCACGTCCGGCGAGCACCGGCCCGACGCCGGTCCGCCAACCTCGGACTCCGGGGAGCTCGCCCCGGACGAGATGCCCGATCTTGATGATCCGCCCAGCACCGAGCGCGTTGAGGAACCTGCCGTCGCATCCCGGGCCGAGCCGGCTCCCCCGCCCGCCGCCGAGCGGTCCAACGGCAGCGAGCAGGCCACACCGCGTCGGGCCCGCTCGACCGCCGAGGCACGGCGCAAGCGGGCCCGCTCGAGCGGCCGTCGGGGTTCGGTTCCCAGCTGGGACGACATCCTCTTCGGCGGCGGTGGCCGCGAGGCCAAGGACTAGATCGGGCCCGCCTCCCCTGGGTAGAGGACCCCTGCCCAGGGGGTACGCGCATGCCGCTGGCACAATGGCCGCCATGCGTTCACGCGTCTCTTGTCGCTGTTGTTGTCGCTGAGCCACCCCAGGTTCCGCGGCTTTTGTGCCGGTATTCGCCGGCCTCGCGACCTGGTCCTCATCCAAGGGATCGATGCACCCGCGACCAGCAGCTTCAAGGACGTTCGTGATGAATTTCGCCGACTGGACCCGCGCACTTTCCGAGCGAGGGTTCACCATCGTCGCACCCACCCATCCCACGCCGATCCAGGTCTGCGCCCTGATCCCGGACGGCGGTCTGGTTCTGTTCCGGTGCCGCGGCACCCGGGTCACCATGGAGCGCCACCCGGAGTCGGCTCTCTTCGTCGCCGCCCCCGTCGCCAGCCGCGGATGCGACTGCGGCCGCAGCCATGACGACGGCCCTGTCAGTTCCTCGGACGCTCCGCGCTACATCGTCCCCGTCGATGCGCGGCCGGCGCAGATCGTGGCGTACGACGGAATGAGGGATCGCGGCTGGTGCGGCCACGAGGCAGGGCTCCTCGGGCCCGACGAGGCCGCACCGCTGTTCGACACTCTGTGGCGCCGACTGCTTCGCGGCCGTTCCCGCGACGGACTCGACGCCTGGGACGCGCGGGCGGCCGGCGGTCGTCTCGAGTTGACTCAGCGCGAGGTGGTCCGCATCCGCATGCAGGGCCTCGCGGGGTCGTCGTTGTAGACGACGCCGTCCGCCTCGTACGCCGGTCGCTCGGCGGCGAGGTAGAGCCGTTGGCCGGGGAGGTACCGCGCGTGGTAGCGGCGCTTCACCTGCGCGACGTCGCCGAACAGGTCCGCGTCACGCCGGGTCGCACGGCGCAGGATCTCGGCGAAACCGACCGAGACGAAGAGGCGGAGGTCCCACGCGGCTCGCAACTCCGGGCGGAGCAGGAATACGCCGTCGAAGACCAGGACTGAGTCCGGCACCGCCAGGACGGGCGGCGTCTCGACCGGGCGGTCGGCGCGGTAGTCGTAGACCGCGGAGCGATACCGCAGGTCACCGTCCGGTCCGAGCGGATCCAGCAGGAACGTACGAACGGCCGATGTGTCGAAGGAGTCCGCGTAGTAGCCGTACGGCGACAGCTCACCCCGCTGCCGGCGTAGCGCCCGAGGTCGGTGGAACCCGTCGATCGACCCGCGGATCACGTGCCGACGCCGCGCCCGGAGCACGTCGGCGACCTCGTTGGCCAGCGTGGTCTTGCCTGCCGCATCCACGCCATCGATCGCCACCCGTACCGGATGCGGTCGGCGGACTGCCTCGATGAGGTCGGCGAGCCTGGTCAGGAGTTCGGTCCGTGCGGCGCTCACCCCTGACGCTCGCCACCACGCGCGTGCTCCGCGAACCACCCGCCGGTCGGTGGGCTCTGCTGTGCCCCTGGTTGGGCACCGGGCGGATCCGGATGCGTGCCCGTCGCCACGGGACGGCTCGGGTCGGACACCCAGTCCGACCATGAGCCGACATACAGCGCGGCCGGGATTCCGGCCAGTTCGAGCGCGAGCACCTCGTGGGCCGCGCTCACGCCGGATCCGCAGTAGACGCCGACCGGGCTCTCGGGCTTCACACCCAGGCCGGCGAACCGCTTCCGCAGCTCCGCGGCGGCGCGAAAGCCGCCTGAGCCACTGGTGTTGGCGTCGGTGGGTGCGTTCAGGGCTCCTGGAATGTGGCCGGCAACCGGGTCGACCAGCTCGCTCTCGCCGCGGTACCGCTCCCCCGCCCGGGCGTCGAGCAGCACGCCCTCGCGTGCCATCCGTGCGGTACCGTCGGCGTCGAGCAGGGCCATCCCACCCGGTTGCGCTTCGAAGTCACCTGGCGCGACGTCCGGCGTCGTCGACTCGACCTGCAGGCCGGCCGCCATCCATGCGGGGAAGCCGCCGTCGAGAAACTGGACCGCGGTGTGGCCGAAGTACCGAAGGCACCACCATGCTCGGGCGGGACCGAAGCCGTCCTGCTCGCCATAGACCACGACCGCTCGGTCGGCCCACACCCCCGCCTGCCGCATGGCCTGGGAGAAGGCCTCCGCATCCGGCAGCGGATGCCGGCCCCCGCCATACCGTTGCCCGGACCCGCCGGGCGGAGCGGACAGGTCCTTGTCGAGGTCGACAAACCGGGCGCCAGGAATGTGGCCGACGTCGTACCGGCTCCGACCTGGTGGTCCGGTCAGCGCCCACCGGACGTCGAGCACGGCCGGCGGCCGGTCCGACCGCAGGGTTTCGGACAGCTCGGAGACTGAGATCAGCGCACTCACGGCACGCAGTCTTCCAAATCCGACCGCCATGCCACACACAACCCGCGGGCTCGGGAACCGCTGATCCTCGCCATGACCGATCGCTACCCTCGCGCGGACCACCGCCCTCGTGACGAGGCCGCATCTGACAGGCTGCTCCGAAGTGCTGTCGACGGGCGCGGCGAGAAGGAGTGGCATCGATGCCAGGACAACACGGGGGACGCCAGCACGACCGGCCCCGCCACAACGACCGGCCCCGCCAGAACGACCGGCCCCGGCGACTTCGCGCCGGAGTCCGGGTGAGCGTCGTGGCGCCCGCCGGACCAGTGGCGCCGGACCTGCTCGACAAGGGGGTGGCGATCCTGTCGGCCTGGGGGCTGGACGTACGCCTCGGCACGTACGTACACGCCCGGCATCCCCGGTTCGACTATCTCGCCGGTACGGACGGACAACGGGCCGAGGACCTGACGCGGGCCTGGTGCGATCCGGAGACGGTCGCGGTGTTCTGCGCCCGCGGCGGCTACGGTGCGATGCGGACTCTCGACCTTCTCGACTGGGACGCACTCGCCGCAGCACCGGCCAAGGTCTTCACCGGGTCCAGCGACATCACGGCACTCCACCAGGTGATCGGCTCGCGGCTGCGTATCCCTACCGTTTTCGGCGCGATGGTGGGCAGCGGCTCCTTCGTCGACGACCCGGTGGCCCAGGACAATCTGCGCCGCATGCTGTTCGCGCCCGATGCTGGCGTGCTGCTCGAGAGTCCGCGGGCCGCGCCACTGGTACCTGGTCGGGCACGCGGGATCGCGGTCGGCGGCAATTTGAGCCTGGTCGCGAGTGGTGCCGGGGTCCCGGAGATCGCACCGCCGCCTCCGGGGGCGATCGCGCTGCTCGAGGACGTCACCGAGGAGCCGTACCGCATCGACCGGTACCTCAGCCACCTCCGCCGGGCCGGGTGGTTTCGCAACGTGGCCGGCATCGCCCTCGGCTCGTGGGTCGACTGTGGTGAACTCGCCGACGTCCGGGAGGTCCTGTCCGACCGGCTGGGCGATCTCGGCGTACCCATCGTCTGGGAGCTCGGGTTCGGCCACTGCCGTGGGCAGCTCGCGGTCCCGCTCGGCAGCGAGGTCGAGCTGGAATCAGACGCCCAGACCGGTACCGCCAGGCTGAGACTGACCGAACCTGCCCTCGCCTAGCGTCCGGAGGAAGGGCCACGACCGCACACGTCCCCAGACCCCACACACCTCCCAGCCAGGAAGGACCGCTGTGAGCCCAGCCAGTACGCAGGATTCCGGGTCGTCCGGCCACCCCGACGATGGCGTCGAGGAGCTCTGCGCCGAGCTCATCCGGTTCGACACCACCAACCGCGGACCTGGCGACTCCGTGGGCGAGCGCGAGGCGGCTGCGTTCGTCGCCGACACGCTGGCGGCTGCGGGTTATGTACCGAAGACGCTCGAGTCCGCTCCCCGGAGGGCCAACGTCGTCACCCGGATCGCCGGCCGCGACCCCGAGGCCGACGCGCTGCTCGTCCATGCCCACCTCGACGTCGTACCCGCCGATCCGAGTGAGTGGTCCGTGCCGCCGTTCAGCGGAAGGATCCAGGACGGCTACGTGTGGGGCCGGGGTGCGATCGACATGAAGGACATGTGCGCGATGGTCCTGTCCGTGCTGCGGTCGTGGGCGGTCCGGGAGGTGGAGCCGAGGCGCGACATCGTGGTGGCGTTCGTCGCTGACGAGGAGGCACACGGCGATTACGGCGCGAACTGGCTGGTCGACAACCACCCCGACCTGTTCGCCGGGTGTACGGCGGCGATCAGCGAGTCCGGTGGGCATACGTTCCATGTCGACGGCGTACGCCTCTACCCGGTGGCGGCCGGCGAGCGCGGCACCATCCATCTGCGGCTCACCGCACGCGGGCGGGCGGGGCACGGGTCTCGGCCCAACCCCGACAACGCGGTCGTGAAGCTCGCGAAGGCGCTCGGCCGGATTGCGGACCACGAGTGGCCGGTACGCCTCACGCCGACGGTCCAGGCCTACCTCGAACACGCCGGCGCGGCCCTGAACGTCCCCGTCGACCTGACCGACATCGACGGCACCCTCGAACGCCTCGGCCGGGCGAGCCTGCTGGCTGCCGGCACGGTGCGCAACACGGCCACGCCGACCATGCTCGACGCCGGATACAAGATCAACGTGATCCCCGGCACCGCCCACGCCCTGCTCGACGGGCGCGCGTTGCCCGGCACGGAGGAGGAGTTCCTCGCCACCATCGACGAACTGCTCGGCCCCGACGTCAGCCGCGAAACGCTCGACTACACCGAGGCCGTCGCAGCGCCCGTGGACTCGCCGTGGTTCCGGGCCATGGGCGACGCGCTGCGGGCCGAGGATCCCGAGGCGGTCGTCGTGCCGTTCTGCATGGGGGGCGGCACCGACGCGAAGGCGTTCGCCCGGCTCGGCATCGCCGGCTACGGCTTCTCGCCGCTGCGCCTGCCGCCCGACTATGCGTTCCGGGGAATGGCGCACGGGGTCGACGAACGCGTGCCGGTCGACGGGCTGCGGTTCGGGGCGCGGGTGCTGGACCGGTTCCTGCAGGAGTGCTGAGCTGGCGCGGACGTTCCTGCGTACGGGGCCGTCGCGCGTTTCCCGGTCGTCGTTGGGTCAGCTGCTGGTGCCGAACGGAAGGACGTCGGGCGACAGCGATCCTGAGTTGCCGACGTGCGCAGTCACCTTCCGCCGGTGGTGGCGCCGGCACAGCACTTCGTAGCCGAGGTCGAGCGCCCGCACCTCGTCGGTGTCGCCGATCACCACCTGCTCGCCCTCGGTGACCATGACGCCGCCGACGGTGCGCGCGTTGTGGGTGCCGGGCCGGCCGCACCAGCACAGCGACCTCACCTGCAGGGCCTCTACCCGGTCGGCCAGCTCCACCAGGCGTTGGCTGCCTTCGAACAGCCGGGTCCGGAAGTCGGTCAAGATCCCGAACGCGTAGACGTCGACGCTCAACTCGTCGACGATGCGGCCGAGCTGCTCGATCTGCTCACCCGAGTAGAACTGTGCCTCGTCGCAGATCAGGTAGTCGATCCGCGCGCCCGCGGTCATCTCCCCCACCACCAGGCGCTGCAGGTTGAGATCAGCCTTGACCTCGATCGCCGGCACGGTCAGTCCGAGGCGGCTGGACAGCGTCGCCTGCCCGGCCCTGTCATGGCAGGTGAACAGACGCCCAGCAAGCCCACGCTGACGCGCGTTGTAGTCCAGCTGGAGGGCGAGTGTGGACTTGCCGCAGTCCATCGTTCCGGTGAAGAAGACGAGTTCGGCCACGGCGAGCCATCCTTGCAAACTCAGGTTGCGAGACACGCCGTGATCGACTCGTGGTCGAAAAGGGTGGGCTACCTCACACCCGTGCCACCGACGCGCCGGACGTGAATGATCACGCTTACCTGGCAAGTACCAACGATGCACGGCAAATTTGCGTGTGTCGTGGGAAATGATCACGTATGCGTGATCATTCCCACGGATCAGGCGGCGACGAGGAGGGGTACCAGCATCTCGTCGGCGGTGAGTGAGCCGTGCCAGCCGAGCAGGCTCGCCTCCATGGGAAACTCGGCGGCACATTCCACGGCGACATCGCCGAGCGAAGCGATCACGACATCACCCAGGCGCGGCAGCACCCGTTCGTCCACGGGACCGAACCAGCCCTGGGTCACGGCCTCGTCCCGGGTGAGCACCATCGCGTCGGGCCCGAGCCGTTCGCGCCAGGCCGCCACCACGTCGTCGGTCGCCCCAGGCTCGGTGTAGAGGTAGCGCAACCGTGGATCACCGCCGACGAGGTAGACCCCCGCACGGAGTCGCGGGTCGCTGTCGACGTCGACCCGTCGGTCGAAGGGTACGTCGAGCATGCCGTGGTCGCCGGTGATGAGCAGGGTCGCGTCGGCGGGTAACGCCGCACGGAGTCGCGCGACGAAGGCGTCGGTCGCTGACAGCTGGTGCCTCCAGGCCGGCGAGTGGCAGCCGTCCCGATGGCCGGTCCAGTCGAGGCTTCCTTCGTACAGGTAGACCAGGCTGCGCTGGCCGCGGGCGGACGCCTCCGCGGTGTATGCGATCCGCTGCCCGGCACTGTCGGCCGCCACGAACTCGCCACCGCGGAGCCCCGCCACGGTGAGGCCCGAGCCGCGAAACGCCTTGGGTGACACCGATGTCACCGCGACGCCGGCTCGTTCGGCCTGCTCGAAAAGGGTGGCGTGCGGCTGCCAGAGCAGTGGCTCGACGGTGGTGTTCCAGCGCAGCGTGTTGAGGAGGTGGTCGGTGCCCGGCACCAGCATCGTGTAGCCGACCACCCCGTGCTCACCGGGCGGGCGCCCGGTGCCGAAACTGACCAGGCTCGTCGAGGTCGTGGACGGCACCGGCGCGGTCAGCGGCCGCCCGCCCTGGTCGGCGAGCCCGGCGAGGTACGGCGCCTCGGTGGCGTAGGTCCGCAGCAGGTTCCAGCCGAGTCCGTCGATGAGGAGGACGACGTACCGCCTCGCCGGCGGCAGCCCGAGCAGGTTCCGCGCGCTGTCGACCTCCAGACCCGCCATCGCGGCCGCGACGAGATCAGAGAGGGCGGCCTCGCCGTACTTCGGGAGGACCAGCATTCACCGGACCGACGGGCGCCGGGACACGCTCGACAGTTCCTGCGCGAACCCGAGCAGGCGCCCGACGGCGTCGCCACCCTCGGCGGCCGAGCTGACCTGGACCGTCACGTCGTCGGAAGAGAACGTGCCGCTGTAGCCGTGGTCGGCCTCGCAGTTGGGGTCGGCGCAGGCGGCCGGCTCCAGCTCCAGACGTCCCATCGCTCCCCACCCGACAGTGAGGATCGCCGAGTGCACGGCCCCGCCTGGTTCGTACGCCGCCGGGTTGGCGACCACGCGGCTCACCACGACCGAGCTCACCCGGTCGATGGGTACCGCCTCGGTCGACGCCGTGGCGTAAGGCGTCGGCAGGCTGTCGTCGGCGGGGTGTTCGTCGGTGTGGCCCACGATGAGCCGCGTCGGGGTGAGGACCAGCACGGTGATGTGGCGGGTCACCTCGTCGCGGGTGAACGTCGGCTCGTGGTGGACGAAGTACGACAGCACCCGCTCGCCGGCGAGGCAGGTCTCCAGCGCGTCGGCGACGACATCCGGGTAGTAACCGCTCCGGTCGATCGCGGCGCGAAGCTCGACTGTCGTGCTCACGGACTCACTCATGACTGTCATCCTTCCACGCCGAGCGTCCACTCGGTCGGCGACCGCGCTGTGGCGGCACCGAGTGACCAGCGCCGCAACAGGGGGCTCCTACATGCGGTCGGGAGCCGAGATGCCCAGGACGGAGAGCCCGGTGGCGAGGACCCGCCCGGTCACGTCGCAGAGGACGAGCCGGCTGGTCTTCGTCTTCTCGTCCTCGGCACGCAGAACCGGACAGTGTTCGTAGAACGCCGTGAACGCCGTGGCCAGGTCGAAGAGGTACCCACAGATCCGGTGCAGCTCGACGCCTTCAGCCGCCTTGTGCAGCACGCCCTCGAACTCGGCGAGCCGCAGCGCGAGCCGGTGCTCCTCCGGGGCGGTGAGCACGACCTCGGAGCCCTTGATGCTCGCCGGGTCGATCTCGCCGCGCCGGAACACCGACAGGATCCGCGCACGGGCGTACTGGAGATACGGCGCCGTGTTGCCGTCGAAGGACAGCATCCGGTCCCAGTCGAAGACGTAATCCTTGATCCGGTCATTGGACAGATCGGCGTACTTGAGGGCACCGATGCCCACGATCTGCGCGACCTCCTGCTGTTCGGACGCCGACAGGTGCGGGGCCTTGTCGGCGACGATCGCGGTGGCTCGGCGCACTGCTTCCTCGATCAAGTCAATGAGCTTGACCGAATCGCCGGCACGCGTTCTGAGCCGCTTGCGATCGGGCCCGAGCACAATCCCGAAGCCCTCGAACTCGGCCCGTGCACCTTTGCCCAGCCAACCGGCCTCGCGTCCCGCCTCGAAGACCATCTCGAAGTGGAGTCGCTGGCCCATGTCAGTGATGTAGACCAGCCGTTGCGCACCAAGCTCGCGCACCCGGTACCGGAGAGCAGCAAGGTCCGTGGTGTCGTAACCGAAGCCGCCGTCACTCTTACGAAGGATGAGCGGGAGCGGTCTACCCTCGCGACCATCGAACCCCTCCGGGAAGACACAGAGTGCGCCGTCGCTCTCGACCGCCAGGCCCACCTGCACGAGTTCATCGATGACGGATGACAGCTGATCGTTATAGCTCGACTCCCCCGCGATGTCACCAGGCCGCAGGCGCACATCCAGCCGTTCGTAAACGGCCTCGAAGTAGCGTGCGGACTCCTCGACGAGAAGCCGCCACAGCGCCAACGTCTCTTGGTCTCCGCTCTGGAGGAGCACGACACGGCGCCTGGACCTGTCGGCGAACTCCGGATCAGAGTCGAACGCCCGCCTGGCCGCCTGGTAGAACGCGCCCAGGTCACCGACGGACAGCTCGGCCGCGGCCTCGCCTGCGCCGATGTCGATCATGTGCTCGATCAGCATGCCGTAGGGGGTACCCCAGTCGCCGAGGTGGTTCTGACGTACGACGTCGTGGCCGAGGTACTCGAGGAGCCGGACAAGGGCATCGCCGATGATCGTCGACCGCAGGTGCCCGACGTGCATCTCCTTGGCGACGTTGGGCCCGGAGTAGTCGATGAGCGTCCGCTCGGGCTCGGTCGTCTTCGGGATACCGAGGCGCTCGTCGGCGGCCATCTCCTCGACAAGTCGTGACAGCGCGGAGTCGGCGACCGTGAGGTTGAGGAACCCCGGACCCGCGATCTCAGCCTTTGCGACGAGGTCCTCGATCTTGGCGACGTTGAGGATCGCGGCCGCGATCTCGCGCGGGGGGCGGCGGAGCTTCTTCGCCAGCGGGAGTGCGCCGTCTGCCTGGTAGTCGGCGTGGTCGGAACGCCGGACCGCGGGGTCGGCGTGATCGCCGGCAACCTCGGAGAAGGCACGGGCCAGTCGGTCTGTCAGCAGCTGGGGAAGGTCCGTCACAACACGTAAGGATCTCACGTCCAGTCCACCGAATTGCCGCGGCCGGCCCAGGTGTCGCCGGGCGACACCTGGGCACAGGGCTACCGCGGAGCCGGGTGTCCGGTGCGCTAGCGTGACGAGTTGTGGCGTACGACGGAAAAGTAACGGTTGGCGGACGACCTGCGGTACGGGAGCTCACCGGCCTCGTCCTCACCAAGGTCGCGGTCGGTCCGATGGACAACAACGCTTATCTTCTCCGATGCCGCGAGACCGGCGAGAAGCTCCTCATCGACGCCGCCAACGAAGCGGCAACGCTGCTCGGCCTGCTCGACGCCGACGGTCCGCTGGCGCGTGTGGTCACCACCCACCGGCACGGCGACCACTGGCAGGCGCTCGCCGACGTCGTGGCACACACCGGCGCCCGGACCGCGGCGCACGTCGACGACGCCGAGGGGATCCCGGTACCGACCGACGAGGTCCTACGCGACGGAGACCAGGTGTCGGTGGGCTCGTGCACACTCGAGGTGATCCATCTGGTCGGCCACACGCCGGGTTCGATCACCCTGCTGTACGACGAGCCGGGCGGCCGGCCGCACATCTTCACCGGTGACAGCCTCTTCCCCGGCGGGGTCGGCAACACGCACGGGTCGAAGAAGGACTTCGAGAGCCTCCTGGGCGATGTGGAGCGCAAGCTGTTCGACCACTTGCCGGACGAGACGTGGGTCTATCCGGGTCACGGTGCCGACACCACCCTCGGCGCGGAACGCCCCCACCTCGACGAATGGCGTTCCCGCGGCTGGTGAGATCCCTCGGGCGAGGCTTCGCCCACTTCGCCAGAAGTTGATCAGCGCATGACGGCTCGGACGGTCCTGGCGACCTGTCCGAGTGGTCCCACCGTCGATCGACGACTACCTCGCCTTCAGAGGTGGGCGGGATTCAGAGGTTGGCGGGATTCAGAGGTTGGCGGGATTCAGAGGTTGGCGGGATTCAGAGGTTGGCGGGATGGGAAGGGACGCGGGGGTGGCGGCCGGCGGACAGCATGTCGCGCATGAGCTGATAGCCGTGCGTACGCGAAACAAGGTCGCCCGCGATCGCCTCGCTGATCAGACCTGCGGTGTCGCAGGTGGGTATGCCGGCCAGCCGGGCGTACCGTAACGCCTCCCGGTCGTCACTCACCCAGTGCGAGCCGGCGAACTCGGGCCAAGACTGGATCACGTAACAGGTCTGGGCTTCGCCGAGGTGGCGCAGCGCCTGCCGCGGTGGCCCGCCGAAGACCGCGCGGCGGAGGCGTTCGATCTGGTGGATGTCGTGGGCTTCGGTGATCTCGACGGGCTTGCCGAGCCAACCGTCGCGCCCGATCGTCGCGAGGCACGGGTAGGTCCTTGCCGATCGGTCCGCCTCGAAGGCGATCGCCTCCACCCAGCGACCGCGCCCGGCGAGAGTCTCCTCGAGTAGCGCCAGGCTGTCGACCGCCGCGAAGTTGCAGAGGACGGTGTTGTCGGGGAACCAGTAGGCGGTCACGGAACGAACTCGGGCTCCGGATCGCCGGCGCCCGGTTCAGCCGGCGTCTCGAGGGCCCGCCGCAGGATGTCGACATCGACACCGACGAGGTTGGCGAACGGTCGCAGGGTGGCCTTGCCATCGAGATAGGCCGTGAAGGTGTCCCGGACGAGCGCTGCGGGGAGCCGCGACCGGCGACTCGACTCGATCCAGTCAGCGAACTCACCGCTCCGCCCCACCCGGAACGCGCATGCGGCGGTCGTCAGCGTACGGAACTCTTCCCGAAGCGGGGTCGCGATGAGGCCGAGGGCGTGAAGGCGGTAGGCGAGGGTGCTGGGCGAGACGGAGAGGCGCATGACCAGCGCGGCGAAGTCATCGACCGACAACCCGCCGTCGCTCGGTACAGCGTCGCGCAACGCATCCTCCGGAAGCAGGAACGCGGCGGCGAAGGCGTTGGCGGTGGCCTCGGACGGATGGCGCCGGCGTTCCGGATCCATCACGTCCTTGTCGATCGAGAGGCCCTGGTCGTCGCCGGCCAGCAGGTGGCCCAGCTCGTGAGCGACCGTGAAGCGTTGCCGGGTCGGATACTCGCTCGTCGCCACCAGGATGAGCCGGGTGTGCTGGTCGTGCCAGGCCAGGCCGTCACACCCGGCCGGAATCATGCTCACGGCGACGTCGATGCCGAAGTAGTGCTCGACGACGGACGCGAGATCCCGGGCAAGCGGATCGCCTCCCGCGTCGCGGAGTTGGTCGACGACCCGGGCGGCGAGGCGGGCGCCATTGTCCGCCGGCCGGTCGTGAGCGTCGACCGAACGCACCGTGCCCGATGCCTGCGCATAGCCGAGGAACGCGAGATCCTCCCGCGCCTGCGCCAGGCGGGTCGCCTCGCGAACGCCCGCATCCACTCCACCGTCATGGGAGCTCTCCGCGCGGGCAGCCACCGCGGGCGGGCCGGCCCTCCCGCCGAGAAGCCAGTCGACGGTCACGTCGCCGAGCTCAGCGATGTGAGCGAGGTCCAACGAGGTGAACCGCCGCACACCCGACAGTGACTTGGACATCTTCGACGCGTCCAGCCCCGCTCTGGCGGCGAACGCCGACTGCGTGAGCCCGCTGGACTCGATCAGTGCGCGCACCCGTGTCGCGGTGGAGTCGGCCATGAGATCGAGCCTATGCGTACGTTGCGAAAATCGCAACACGGTCCGCGTGCCCGAGGACGCGTGCGAAACCGGGTCATACTCGACCAATGGCTGGCGACTCCGCGCGGATCGAGCGACTGACCGGACTGGCGCGTGTGTGGGGCGAGCTGTACTTCCACCATCCGAGCCTGACCGTTCCAGATGAGCGGTGGGAGGACCTGCTGGTGGCCGGTTCCAGAACCTCGGCATCCACCCCGACATCCTCGTCGCGCCAACGCCAGAGGGAATCGCCGCCGGCCGGGACGACGTGCTGGAGGCCGCCATCGCCGCCTTGCGGCAGTCACGATTGGACGTGCGGCCATGACACGCTTCGCCGACCTCGTCTCCACCGCACGAGCCTGTCTCGTTGCCGATGACGGTGACCTGTGGGGCATCTCGCTCGCGGACGTCTCGTGGATGGGCATCGAGGACGACCGCATCCTGCTCACCGCCGATCCGTGCCGACCGGGCTACGCACCTGACGGTCAAGGCCTGTGGTCGGGCCCACGGCCGCCGGACTTCGCACTCGGAAGTACCTCGCTCGAGTGGGCGGGTAGGCGATGGGCGGCCAGCGAGTTCTCCTTCCACGACACCGATAAGGCGGCCGTGCGCGAGTTGCTCCACGAAGCGTGGCACGTAGTGGTGCAACCGCAACTCTTCTCCGACATCACCTCGATCGAGACCACCGGCGTCCCTGGAGCCGACCTGCTCGACACCGCGAACGGGCGGACCTGGTTACGACTCGAAAGCGTCGCCCTCTCCCGTGCTCTCGCGCTCGTGGGAACGAACGACGAGTGGCGATCCGCGGCGGCCGATGCTCTGCTGTTCCGCCGTCGTCGAGGTCTGCATGCGACGGCGGCAGAGGCGATGCGCGAACAGAACCTCGACATCGCCGAAGGAATGGCGGAGTACACCGGCTGGCGGCTCTCGGGCGCTTCACCGCAGGCGTTGGCCGAGCATGTGCAGGACCTTCCTGACGGTGACGAGGTGTCGTGGGTACGCAGCTTTCCGTACCACACCGGACCTGCGTACGGATATCTTCTCGACGCGACCGGCAGCGAACGGCGACGTCGGCTGCAGGTCGTCAAGGACCTCCAGGCGCTGCTGACCGAGACGGTTGAGAACCACGACCTGGCCGCCGCCGAAACGCGTGGAGAAGCGTACGGACTCGAGGGTGTACGACGACTCGAAGCCGCCCGTGAGAAGCGGCAGCAAGCCAAGGTCGACGTGCTCAGGAAGCGGTTCGCGGCATCGAGAGTGCTACGAATCCGCTGGCAGCGGAACGGGCTGACGTTCCGTCCGGGCCAGGTCACACCCCTCGACATCGGCACCGTCTATCGCCACGTCGCCTGGCGCTCACCGGATGGTTGCGAACTCGTCGCACCAGGCGGCGCGCTCCTCACGCCCGACTGGTCCGAGATCTGGGTGCCGCTCGATGCCTCGACCCTTCCGGACGGATCCCCGCCGTCCCTTCCCACCACGTTGAACGGCGACGGCTGGACCCTCCGGGTGACAGATGTCTGGCGGCTCCGGCCGGACGGCGACGCGTGGCGGGTCGAACCCATGCCGTGAGCCGATCGGGAGATGTCCGGTTTGGGCATTTACTTCGAAAAGGGACATCCGTACGGTTACCGCCATGCATGAAGGGCCCAGATACCTGCCCGTGCTCGCCCGCAAGCCCGACGTCGACCAGGCTGCTCTTGACGCCCTCGTCGCCAGGGCGTTCGGCACCACGGTGCCTGTCTCCTGTCAGCGCACACCTGACGGCCTCCGTACCCAGGTCTACCGTCTGCGCCGCGACCGCGAGACGTTCTATCTCCGGCTCGCGGAGGAGGCCGATGAGAATCTCGAGGCGGAGGCGGAGCTCTTCCGCCAGCTCCGCCAGCTGGGTGTCCGGGTTCCCGAGCCGGTCCACGTCGAGCCGTTCGACCCCGCGCTCGGGCGCTCTGTCCTCATCACCACCGAGATCCACGGCGTCCCCCTCGAACAGGTCTCGGTCCGGTCGGGTGCGACCACGGCACTCCAGGAGGCGGGCGCCGACCTCGCCCGGCTCAACCAGCATCCGGTGAAGGGCTTCGGCTGGATCCAGCGGCGCGGACCCGGGCCGCTACAGGCGCAGCTCGACACCTACGGCAGCTTCGTCATCGACGGCCTTCCGCCACGCCACACATGGCCGGGTCCACTCGCCACCGCCTTCAGCACCGAGACTCTCGACGCCATCGAACGGCTGGTCGAGCAGGAGATCGCCCGCCCCGTGCCGGCCGCCACCCTCGCGCACGGTGACCTCACGCTGGCCCACATCTTCGTCCAGCGTGGTGCGTACACCGGACTCATCGACTTCGGCGAGATCCGAGGTACTGATTCCCTGTTCGACCTCGGGTTCTTCCATCTCAACGCCCCGGAGGTGTTGGGCGTCCCGCTGTTGCCGGTGCTGCTCGAGGGCTACCAGCGGGTCCAGCCGTTGCCGCCCGACCACCTGGAGTCGATCAGGCGGTCGGCGGTGGTACACGGTCTTCCTGAACTGTGTGGCTGGCTCGCTCCCGAACGCGGTATCCCCCGCGACCACCCGGTGGTCGCCGCGCGGGTCAGCCGGATCGCCGAACTGGCTGCCCAGCCCGGTTGAGGACCGGCGCGTGTCCGAAGGCGCCGGCGGCCACCAGCCATTCCGGGCCGGGGCCAGAGCCAGGGAGAGCTGACCGTCCGCGCTAGAAGGCGGCGATCGTCGAGGGCGCGCGTTCGGCCCTGGACAGAGCCCGGATCACCGCCGTCGCACCGTGCCGTCGTACCGCGATCCCGCTCAGCAGATCCACGACCGTCCGCGCCGCCGACTCGGGCACGGGAGGCGTCGGAACTCCCACGCTCACCGCGAGGTCGTCGGAATGGACGACGAGCTCCATCAGCCGGGTCGTCAGGAAGTCGTCGAATGTCAGGTCCCAACCTGCCCGTTCGATGTGGACGACAAGGTCCTCGGGTGCTTCGGCGATCAACGCCCTGACCTCGGCGAGCGCGGCCTCGACCTGGCTGATCAATGTCGAAACGCCTTCTGTGGCGTCGTTCTCGCTGCGCTGGCGGATCCCGACGTTCACCTCGTGCGACGCGTCCTTGCCGACCCAGGCGGCCCGGGCGTAGTTCTCCGCGAGCGAGATCGCCGGACCGGAGGACGGTGTCGTCTGCGGGACATGGAAGATCTGGTTGGCCAGATGGAACGCGAGCCCTCCGACGCTGAAGTCCTCGAGCGCACTCGGTCCGTCCCACTTCGACGCGACCGCCAAATCCTTCAGCAACGCCACGGCCGAGTCGGCAACGGCCAGATAGTCGCTACGTACTCCCATCACACCCGCCTTTTTCGTCGCACGGCAGCTTCCCATGGTGCCGTACGCCCGAACCGTGCCGGACACGAGGAGGCGGCGGGAGTCTCACTGCGTTGAGGCGATCTGATGGAGGCGGAGCGCGACCCGCTGGAGCTCGACGTTCGTGTCGAGGACCTCGACGTCCACGTCCTGGCCGACCTGAAGGACCTCGCCCGGATGGTCGACCGACCGCCCCAGCTCCGACACGTGCACCAGTCCATGCAGGCCACCGATGTCCACGAACGCACCGAACGGTACGAGCGAGTGCACCCGTCCCGACCGCAGCTCGCCGGGCCGAATCCCGGCCACGAGCCGGTGGCGTCGGGCGTACTCCTCCTCCTCGTCCACACCACTCATCACCCGCGCCACGACCATGCGTTCGCGGTCCAGGTCGACTTCGGCGACCACGCAGTCGACGTCCTCGCCCACGAGCGCGGACAGGTCGTCGTCGCCAATCGGCCTGTGGCGTCGTCCGCGCATGACAAGGACGGCGGGGATTCCGACGTCGACGCTCCACCCCCACTCGCCGGGCAGTACCCCGGTCACGTGCGCTTCGAGAACGGTGTCGGTGCCCTGCAGCTCCACTGCCTCCTGCAACGAACTGATCTTCATGCGTCCTCCTTCGACGAGTTCCGTGATCCCTGCTATCGCCGGCTGCAACTCGGCCAGGTGGGTCCGAAGGCCGGCGAGACCGCGATGGACATGTCTCGCCACGGTTCCCGTGCTGACGCCGAGCGCCTGGGCGGTCTCGACCTGGCTGAGGCCGGCGAGATACCGCAGGGTGATCGCCTCCTGCTGGCGGCGTGGCAACCCGCGCATCGCGTCGATGAGGACCAGTCGGGTGGTGGCGGCGTCCTGCTCGTCCACCTGGCCCGGTGACGATCCGAGGGTCTCGAGCTCGAAGGGCGACGCCTCGGTCACTCTCTCCAGGTTCGCCCGCCGGCGTACGACGTCGATGGCCAGGTTGGTGGTGACCCTCAGGACCCATGCGGTGCGGTGGCCGGCGGAGGTGTTGATCCGGTCCCAGGCCGCGTACGCACGAGTCAGGGCCTCCGCCGCCACATCCTCGGCCGATGCCTGGTCGGTGAGGATCCGGCGGGCCAGGCGTACCGCCCGCGGGAACAGGTCCGGAAAGGCTCCCGTAAAACTCCGAATGTGCCCTTCGTCGTAGTCGTCGCTCGGCATGTCCATCACGTTGTACACGTACGAAGGACCCGGAGCGATGACCATCCCGGGACGGTTGTTGTCCGGGTTTCTCCGACCCAAGCGGGTCCGCGTTTCTAGGACCCGAGCGCCAGCGGTGCGGTGACCCGGACGTCGGCGGCGTTTCTGCCGACCTCCACCCGGTAGGTTCCGGGCACGAGTGTCCAGCCGTCGTCCCAGACCTCGGCGGCCCGGCGAGGCACGGTGACGGTCACCTCGGCGGCTTCTCCCGGCGCCGCGCTGACGCTCGCGAAACCGGTGAGCCAGCGGGCGGGCCGCTCGGGTTCGGGCGCCTCGGCCGCGAGGTAGACCTGGACGACCTCCCGGCCGGCCCGGGTGCCGGTGTTGCGGACGCCGACTGTCACCTCGGCGAGATCCGGATCGCTCGCCGGTCGTACGTCGATGGTGTCGTACGACCAGTCGGTGTAACCGAGACCGTGCCCGAACCAGTACGCCGGGGCGGGGCCCTCCCGGCGTTGCCATGCGCGGTATCCGATGAAGATCCCTTCGTCGTACGCCAGCACACCGGCGACCGGCTCGACGTCGAGGATGGGGCAATCGGCCGCGGCCACCGGCCAGGTGGTCGGCAGCCGCCCGCCGGGCTCGGCGACTCCCGTGAGTACGTCGGCCAGGGCCGCGCCGGCCTCCTGGCCCGGGAACCAGACCAGCAGGACGGCCGCCACCTCGTCGCGCCACGGCATCTCCACCGGCGAGCCGGCGTTGACGACGACCACCGTGCGTGCGTTGGCGGCCGCGACCTTCCGGACCAGCTCGTCCTGACGTCCGGGGAGCGCGAGGCTCGACCGGTCGAAACCCTCCGACTCGACCTCCTCGGTCGTTCCCACCACGACGATCGCGACGTCCGCGGTTCCGGCAGCCGCAGCGGCCTGCTC
This sequence comes from Actinopolymorpha sp. B9G3, assembly GCF_040120725.1. Lineage (NCBI taxonomy): Bacteria > Bacillati > Actinomycetota > Actinomycetes > Propionibacteriales > Actinopolymorphaceae > Actinopolymorpha > Actinopolymorpha sp. B9G3. The sequence continues at coordinate 161,212 of NZ_JBEEAB010000017.1, forward strand.
GATCAGCGCGTCCGCCGGAGGCGTCGGAGTGGCATGGCCGAGCCGGAACGTGATGAACGCACCCTCGTCGCGGTCCTCGGCACGGGCGACCCGGTGGGTCAGCGACACCTGGACCGGACGTCCGGACGAGAGGTCGACGTCGAAGCGCAGCTCCGGCGGGTTCAGTAGCGCCGCGCCAGGATCGTCGCTGTCGGCCTCCAGCCGGCCGGCGAACCGCTCCACACCGTCGACGACGAGCCGGTAGTCCCCCACACCGGCGATCCCGAACCGGTGGGTGCCAGCGATGGCTGGTGTGAACTCGCCCGCGACCTCGACGCTGTCCAGGGCCGCGAGGTCTACTCCGTCCGGCAGGTCGCCCAGCCAGCGGGCAGAGCCGTCCTGGAGCGGTTGCGTACCGAGGACCGTGCCGTCGGCGGCCCGGAACACCGCGTGCAGCCCGAAGTCGCCGGCCGCGGGAGCGAGCTTGGTCCGCGGATCCGCGCCGACGGCGTACGTCACCTCGGGCAGGACCGCCCGGAGACCGTCGAGCGGCGAGACGACCCGCTCCGGGAACACCTGTGCCGAACCACCGCCGAGGACGCGCGCCTCGGCCGCGGCCGCACCGATGACCGCCACTCGCGTGAGCCGGCCCGGGTCCAGCGGGAGCAGGCCGTCGTTACGGAGCAGGACGAACGACCGGCTCGCCGCCTCACGCGCGAGGCCCTCGCCGTCGACCGGTTCCGGGAGCGCTTCGGGCGCCACGACAGGTCCCGCGCCCGCGAGCAGACCCACCCGCGCCGCCAGCCGCAGCACCCGGCGGCAGGCCTCGTCGACGACGGTCAGGGGCACCCTGCCCTCCTCGACGGCGCGCGCCAGTGCCTCGCCGAAGACGGTCCGCGGCCCGGGCATCGCGACGTCCAAACCACCGAGCGCCGCACCCACGGTGTCGCGGGCCGCGGTCCAGTCGGAGACATTCACCCCGTCGAAGCCCCATTCGCCCTTCAGCACGCCGTTCACCAGCCCGTCGTGCTCGGTCATCGTCGTGCCGTCGACCTTGTTGTATGCCGTCATCACACCCCAGGCGCCGGCCTCGCGCACGATCGCCTCGAACGGCGCGAGGTAGAGCTCGCGCAGCGCCCGGTCCGACGCGCGCACGTCGACGGTGAACCGGTCGGTCTCGGAGTCGTTCGCCACATAGTGCTTGACGGTCACACCGACGCCGCCGTCCTGCACACCCGCGACGTAGCCCACCCCGATCCGGCCGGTGAGGAACGGATCCTCGGAGTACGCCTCGAAATGCCGACCACCGCGCGGGCTCCGGTGCAGGTTGACCGTCGGCGCCAGCAGCAGGTGCACGCCCTTGCGGCGCGCCTCCTGGGCGAGCAGCCGCCCGACACGCCGGGCCAGCTCCGGATCCCAGGTCGCCGCGAGCGCGGTGGGGCTGGGCAGCGCGATCGACGGGTCGTCGGGCGTCCACCGGGTTCCGCGTACGCCGATCGGCCCGTCGGACATCACCAGCGACTTCAACCCGATCTCGGGCACAGCCGGGAGCGACCAGACGTCCTTGCCGGCAAGCAGGCTCGCCTTCGTCGCGAGGTCCAGGCGCGCGAGCGCCTTGTCAACGGCGGACTCGATCTCCATGGCCTCGATCTGCATGACGTGGACTCCTTCTGGGACGCGGGCCTTCGAGTATGGCCGGCCCTGGGGTCACGTCACCAGGGGCGCCGGACGTAGGACAGTCCAACCGGGTAAGGGATCGACGGGTTCGAACGGGTTGTCGCCAATGCCTGATCCGATGCCGTCCCGAGGCCAACGTTCTGAATGTCAGCCGGACGACGACCGCGCTCCAGGTGTTTCTCCCAAACAGGAGGAACCCAGCTCCGTCCACGTCAGGGACTGCTCAGCTGCCAGGCAGGTCTCCGCCGAAGGTGAGAACCCGACCGTCGCAGTCCCTGAGCTGGAACTCGCGCAGGCCGTAGTACCGGTCGTGCAGGTCCTGCAGGAAGGTCACGCGGGCCGCCTTCGCATAGGCGTACAACGCCTCGACGTCCTCGACCCAGAAGTACGCGTCGCAGGACATCTTCTTGAAGTCCTGGTTGGAGTGCACGCCCCTGCCGCGCTCCGTCGTCCGCCCCAGCATCACCCGCTGGCCGTCGCGGTGCAGGATCGCGAAGACGGGCTCACCGAGGCTCTCGTGCATTCGGCCATGCGCGTGGTCCTCGCGGAGGTAGTCGCCGATGTCGAAACCCAGGTGGTCGCGGTACCACTCGGCGGTCCTCGCCACGTCGTCGACGAGGAACATCGGTGCGATCCCGGTGAGCGTGCCTGGTGCGGTCGTGGTGGCCATCTTCTGTCTCCTCTCGGCCCGGGCGAGGTCGATCCCGGGCCCTGGCTCGTCCCCGAGTGGTCGGCCGGACCAGCGCTGCAGGGCTGCCCGGTCGGTGAGCTGCAGCTTCCCGACGATGTTCGCGACGTGGTACTTCACGGTGTCGACGCGACATCCGCGGATCTGGGCGATCTCGGCGTTACCTAGCCCTTCCCGGACCTTCAGCAGGACCGCCCACTCGGTGGGCGTCAGCACGTCAGGGTGCGGCGGGCGGCCACGTGGCCGGGGCTCCCGACGGTTGTCGCGCGCTGCCATGCCCGGAGCCTAGGTGGCCCGCCCGGGCAATTACCTCCCCCTCGACGCCCGGGGCATCCGAGGGCGCCTCCGCGGGTCGTCGACCACGTCGGACCTACGACAACCCAGAATGGTCGTCGTGGAGAGATCTGAGGTGCAGGACGGTGACGGCCCGGCTGAACCGCGACCCATGCCGGCGTTCGAGGCCCCGGTTTTCGAGGCCCTGGTGTTCGACTTCGACGGGCTCATCCTCGACACCGAGGTACCGGAGTTCCAGGCGTGGCAGGAGATCTTCGCCGCCCATGACGCCGTACTGGAGATCGAGATCTGGGCGCAGTGCATCGGCAGCTCCGATCACGGCTGGGATCCGTACGCCCATCTCGCCGACCTGAGCGGCCGAAGCGTCGACCGGACAGCCATCCGTACCGCCAAGCGGGCCCGCGTCCACGAGCTGATCGCGGCCAACCCGATCCTGCCCGGCGTGGAGGCGTATCTCCGGGACGCGCGAGAACACGGCCTCAAGATCGGGTTGGCGTCCAGCTCCCCGCTGAGCTGGGTCGACGGGCACCTGCGCCGGCTCGGCCTGACCGAGCACTTCGACACCGTCAAGACGTCCGAGGACGTACGCAGGACCAAGCCGGACCCGGCGCTCTACCAGGTCGCCGTCGAGGCACTCGGCGTCGCGCCGGAGCGGGCGATCGCCCTGGAAGACTCCCCCAACGGACTGGCGGCGGCGAGGGCGGCCGGACTGTCCTGCGTCGTCGTCCCCAACGCGATGACAAGGCAGCTCCCCCTCCACGACGCCGACATGGTGCTGACCTCCATGGCCGACATGCCGCTGGTCGAGCTGCTCCGCGGCGTTGATTCGTCGTCCCGGCGCGGGTTCTGAGCTGTCGCCCGTCGACGAGCCAGCGTTCGGGTGAACGAGGGTGGCAGTGTCCAAGCGTTCCGACAGCGGAGCGTTGCGATGGCTCACAATGCTCACCCCATCGCGTTGGGTCGAGGGCATGCTTGCCGTGCGTCACGCCCGCTTCAAGTTCTTGGAGCACGGCCGGGCCGTCGCTGAGGGGATGAATGTGTGGAGTGCCGGGGATATACACGCCTTGCTCAATGAGCGTTTCGATCTCATCGAGCAGACCTCGGTAGATGGAAGGCGCCGCGGTCGCCAATGCGCCTATGTGCGGTCCCTTGACCTGTACCTGGTGGGCGAAGACCAGGTCGTGGGTCGTGAGGCTGGCCTCTCCGGATGCCGAACCGAAGACGACGACGCGTCCGGTGAAGGGCTTGGTCACGGACAGGCTGGTCGCGAAGGTGACCGCTGAGTTCCAGTCCCAGTCCTCCTCGGCTTCGGCCGGATCCCACGGCAGGTCGGGTTTACGACCTTGAGCGTCCGCGGTCCAGCACTCCTCGACTGAGGCCATGTGCTTGATCAAGCCGGCCAGGGTCGTCTTCGACGGTGGATGCCGTCGGCGCAGCATGCCGGTTCGTTTGACAGTCGGCTCGCTCCGATGCCGGCCCTTCAGCCGCTGAACGTCACGTCCTTTGTTTCCGTGACTCCGGCAGTGCGGCCGGGCGCCGAGTGGTTCTGCCAATAGAGGTTCGTATGCGAGATGACCTTGTCCGGCGGTGGAGCACCCCACGGGCTCAGATCCTCCGTTGTGTGCGCGTCGCCGACGAGAGTCACGTCGTAGCCACGTACAAAGGCGCCGTGGATCGTAGACCGGATGCACTCGTCCGTCTGCGCTCCTGTCACGACCAGGCGTCCGACACCAGCCTTGGCCAGTACGTCCTCGAGGTCGGTGTCTTCGAAGGAATCGGCGAATGTCTTGTGCACCAACGGTTCTGGCTCCTGGCGCGTCAGCTCCGAGACGTACGCCCAGGAGTCACTGCCCTTCCTCATCTGCTCGGAGGAGTGCTGAACCCACACGATGGCGACGCCCTCTTCGCGAGCCCGGTCGACGAGTGTGCCGATGTTGGCGACGACGCTGTCGCGCTCGTACGCATCGGCCACCACGCCGTTCTGGACGTCGATCACCATCAAAGCGGTGTTGGGTCGATCTGACAGGGTGGTCATAGCGATCTCCTTGCTCGTCGAACGGGCTCTGGCCAGATGGATAACTGTGGGCGGATCCGGATGCTCGGGCCGGGGCCTGGTGTGACCTCGACGGAGGTCAGGCGGGGTCGAGGACGCGGGTGACGATCCATGCGTGCTTGCCGACCTGGCGTACGCGCTGGAATCCGTTCTGCTCGAACAGCTCGACCGTCGCGTTGAACAGGAACCGGCCATGCGCCGTGCGCCCGGTGGTCACCTCAGGGATCGCCTCGACGAGCCCTCCGCCTGCCCGCGCGATCTGGTCGAGCGCCCCTTCGAGGGCGGCCCGGGCGACGCCCTGCTGGCGGTGACGCTTGTCGACGTAGAAACAGCTGATGCGCCAGTCTGGCCGCGGTGGTGGATCCTGCTCATACGCGCGCCGGTGACTGATTCCCGGCAGCTCTTCGAGGCTGCCGTAACGCGCCCAACCTTGGGCAACGCCTTCGGCATCGAATACCAGCGCGGCATGGGCTCGGCCCGTGCGTACGCGCTCTTCCTTCGCGGCGCGTTTGTCCAGGCCTTCCTGCGCGGCCTCGGGGTGACCGCCCATGCACCAGCATCCGCCGAATACCCCACCGTTACGCTCGACCAACTCCGCGAAGGCATCCCATGTCGACGCATCGAGCGGGCGGACGGTGTATGGCTTGGCCGCCGTCCTGTCAGGCATTCGGCACCTCATCCGAGGTCAGGCAGCGTTTCGCCGGGTGCGGCCGACGTCCGGCGCACTCGATCCTCGACGCCGCCGGTTCCCAGGAAGACCCTCCAACGTGTTCCACATCCACGACAACCATGTCCAGCCTCGATTCCCATCCGCCCTCGCCGGTCACGAGATCCCTCGCCTGGCGCTTATCGCGTGTAGTTGATCGTTTCGTGCCGCGACGCGTAGCCTGGCCGCGAAACTAATCCAGATATTTCGAGCAGTCACAGTAGCGGAGTAATCGAGAAATGTCGACCAGTCAGCAGGTGCCGGACTACGAGCTCGACGACGTGCGCATCGTCACGTCCACCCAGGAGCTCAAGGCGATGTTCGACTCCTTCCGCGGCACCCTGCTCGAACTACTGCTCGAGAGGGCGGCCTCGGTGCAAGAACTAGCCTCTGCGGTAAAGCGCCCAAAGAGCACGGTCGCCTATCACGTCGATCTCCTGACCGACGCCGGGATGCTCAAGGTCGTACGAACGCGCACCATCCGGGGACAAGAGGAACGCTTCTACGGGAGAACCGCACGAGTCTTCTACGTCGGCCAGATCACGCCTGAACAGACCGAGCTGATCCCTAACCGAATGGCCGAGTGGGCAGCCGAGGCCGCTCCCGCTCACATCGACGACAATCTCCGCGCGATCAAGCGCTACGCCTGGATCGACGACGCAGACGCCGAGGAGTTCTACCGCCGCGTCCTGGACCTGGTCAACGAGTTCGCGCAGTTGCCCAGACGAAATCCAGGCAAGGCCCACGCATTCATGGTTGCGCTCTACCCGACCGAGCATCCCCGACTCCCGGAGCCCCAGAACTAACCTGGGCTGTGCGTATGGGATCGGCTCCGGTCGAAACGCTGCTCCTGCACAGTACGGAAGTCGCTTGTTCTGATGCTGCCAGCGGTGTGGACGACAAGCTCGGCACGATTCCACGGCGGGCAGTTCGTCTGCCACTCGCAATCGCTCGGTTGACGTGCTCGCCGTCGTAGAAGGTCTCACTGGCTGCCTTGAGCGGCTGTAGGTGTTCGGTGGCGATCCTCGTACGGACAGATCGAGTCAAGGATCTTCGCTACGCCGATCCTTTCTTGCAAGGGACTGCACCAGCATGACGAGGTCGTCCACGTTTTGGTCCAGCTCGTCGTGCCAGCGTTCGGGGGCTCCCCCGGCCGACCGGACGTCAGGAACTCTCAATTCACCGGACGCGAGTGTGGGGTCCACGGCCCAGAAGGCATCAGTCGAGGCGGCTACGGCGTAACCGATCAAGGCCGTGCTGACCATGCGTTCGACGCGCGGCACGGCATCCGGCGGTACCTCAGCCTCGGCCAGCACCTCATACATCGACCGCATCACAGCAATCGCCTCATCGGCCTGGTAGGTGCGGGTGAGCACCATCGGGAAGACGGTCGGGTTGGCTTGGGCGGCATCGAGCAACCCGTGTCCGATCACCCGGAGGCGTTCTGGCCACGGTTTCTCCGGTCCAGGCAGTGCGACGGAGGCGAGGACGCGGCCCACCATGGCGTCGAGGAGTGCCTCCCGGCTAGGGACGTGCCGGTAGATCGCCATGGCCGAGGTACCCATCCGCTTGCCGATCAGCCGCATCGACAGGTTGTCAACGCCGACCTCTTCGGAGATGGCGATCGCAGCGTCGACGATCTCGTCGCGGCGGCTCACTGGCACTCCGCCTGACGGCGCATTCCACGGCTCGGCTTCGCGCGACTCCCGCACGTTTACACCGTACACGTTTACGCCGTAAACTTCCTACGTGACGGTAACGCGACCTCGCCGACGTGCTCCCCTGGCCGCCCTTATGGGCGCCAATCTTGTCTCCACCGTCGGCGGAGCGATGAGTCTGGTCGCCCTCCCATGGTTTGTCTTCCAGACCACCGGTGACACGGCGCTCACCGGCATCGCGGCCACGTGCGAGTTTCTCGCGGTCGCGGCAGCGTCACTGTTCGCCGGGTCGGTCATCCGGCATCTCGGCCCGCGCGGTACCCGCGTCATCTCCGACGTTGTCGCAGGCCTCGCAGTCCTCGCCGTTCCCGTGTTGCACGTGACCACCGGGATCGCCTACCCCCTCCTCCTGGTCCTGGTCGCGGTCAACGGCCTCCTTCGCACCCCCGCCGTCGCCGCCAGCATGGTCATGCTCGCGCAGACGGCACGCCTGGCAGAGACGACGACCGAGACTGTCAGCGGACCGTATCTCGCCTCCCTCGAGCTCGCGAAGGTGATCGGGGTACCCCTCGCCGGCGCCACCATCGCCCTGGTGGGCGCTCCGTGGGCTCTCGTCGTCGATGCCGCGACCTTCCTCGTCTCCGGTCTGGCCATCCAGCTGTTCCTGCCAGCCGAACGCCAACCCCGCCAGGACCACCGACCGTCACTGCTATCAGCAGCCCAGGTGTTGCGGGCAGACCGCGTTCTCGTGCGGCTGATCACGATCATGCTCGCGCTCGCTGTCGCCATGTCCGGTTGGAATAGCGTCCTCGCCCCCGTCTATGGGCAGACAGTTCTCCACAGCGCGCCCCAGCTCGCGGCCATCCTCACCGCGAGCGGGATCGGCGCGATCGCCGGTTCCTCACTCGCAGGCATCCTGGGGCCCCGCCTCGACCGACGGTTGCTGATGGCGACCGCTGTCCTGCTCGCACTCGTGCCACCGTTCATCCTCATCGCGTCCCAGGCACCGGTGCCCGCCGTGGTCGGCGCGATGCTCACGGCCGGCTTCGGCTCCGGACTCTTCTCGGCCACCTTCATCACCATCGAGTACGAGCGCATCCCGCCCGCCGACCAAGGCCACGTGTTCGGCCTCGTTGGCGGGATCGGAACTGCCGGAATTGCCGTCGGCCCACTGCTGGCCGGCGCCCTCCTCACAGTGGCACCACTGAGCGTCGGCGCGGTAGCAATCGCCACAGTCGGCGCAACCGCGGCGGCCGCACTCGCCCTGACCCCAGGTCTGCGCAGGTCACCACCGCTCCAATGACAGATCCGCACTCCGTTTCGGCGAGGAAGTCAGCGACCAGTCGCCACCCCTTATCAACCAGCGTCCACGACCACCAGCACGGCCCTCACCGCCCAGGTGCTGCCCGGAATCGGCGACAGCTCAGTGCTCCGGCGCGGACGTTTAGGGTGCGGAGGCTACGAAAACCCCAAGTCGAGTCAACCAAACGGGACCGCCTCCAGCCACAGGTCGAGCAGCTGGCTGTCGCCGACGATCGCTATTCCGTTGCGACGAACAGGTAGGCGTCGGTAGCAGACAAGGAGGATCGGCCACAGGTCCCCGCACCGAGACCACAGCCGCCTTCGCACGACCACGATGCCATGTGATGACGTCGCCGGTGAGATCGATCGTCCACTCCGCGGACTTCTCTGGTGTGGTGTCGGTGGCATGGAAGTGCAGGTTGCGGCCGGGCCCGAGCAGCTTGCGCCTGCCGGGGTCGATCTCGAAAATCACCGGCATCGCGGTGAGGCGCATCCACTCGTCGATAGCGTCGATCGCCAGGTCGGGGTCGACCGTGTAGGTCATACCGAGCGCAAAGGGCGGCGTCGGCGCGGTGGATGAGCGCCTGTGCCTCGGCCGAGCGATGGGCGCCACCAAGATGCCGAACTAACTGGCCGACATTCCAGTCTGCGCAGCTGGGCGCCTGGACGGTCATGTCGGCGCCTTTGATGTCGGACCGCACTAGCCTCGATCTTTCACGTGCCTGGTGGTGGTGCGGGGTGGCGGTGTTGATCTCTGTGTTGGTGGCTGGTTTTTGATGTGGGTGTGCGTGGTTAACGGCGCTGTGTTCGCCGGTTCTCCGGGTCCTGGTTGTTGGGTCGGGGTTGATGGTTCGGGTCCT